>JBBSKP010000022.1:0-35114 GCA_038256175.1 Mycobacteriales bacterium | reverse complement strand
TCAGAGTTGGCCACGCGTCGATATCGACACGCTCGTCACCACCAACGGCTCATCCGGACCAACGAGGCGGCGTTCACGACGACGGTCATGGGCGCCGCCTCCCCATGCCCTCTTGACAAAATCGGCTACATATCAGTCGCGCGGTCGGACACAGCTGTCGACACGTTCGCCACAGTTGTGTCCGGCAGCGACCAACTCGCCAGGACCGGTCCCATACGCGCGACGACGGGGCTAGCGTCGAGGAATGACCATGGCGACCGGAATGGCATCGGCAAGTCGAGTCGCGTTGGCTGCGGCCTTGTCCCTCGGAATGCTCGCGGCGTGTTCGTCCAAGGATGAACAGGTTGCCGGCCAGGACGAATCGTGTGCAAGCACTCCGAACGGAACTGTGGTCACTGGCGCTGCAACTGCGCCAGCGGGCGCACCGACCACACAGAACCTCTCGACCAATCCCGAGATCGCCACCGGGTACCGCGCCGGTATGACACCGGTCAATACCAAGTCCTTCGCCGTATCGACGGCCAACCCGGTGTCGACAGAAGCCGCATGCAAGGTCCTGAGCGACGGAGGAACCGCCGCCGACGCCCTGATCGTGGCGCAGACCGTCCTAGGACTCGTCGAGCCGCAGTCCTCCGGTATCGGCGGCGGTGCGTTTTTGCTCTACTACGACGCAGGGACCAAGACGGTCGACGCTTACGACGGACGCGAAACAGCACCCGCGTCCGCGACCGAGAACTATCTCCGCTGGATCAGTGACACCGATCGGACCGAGCCGACGCCGAGTGCACGGGCCAGCGGACGATCGATCGGCGTTCCCGGTGTGGTTCGGATGCTCGAACTCGCGCACAAGGAACACGGCCGAAGCGACTGGCGGGGACTCTTCGACCCGGCGATCGCCCTTGCCGACCAGGGTGTAACCATCAGCGCCCGTATGGCGGGCCAGATCGCGGATTCCGCCAAGGATCTCGCGGTCGACGATGCGGCGAGAGCCTACTTTCTGAACCCCGACGGCACGCCCAAGGCCGCGGGAACCACGCTGACCAATCCCGCGATGGCGAAAACGCTTGCCGCCGTGGCAACCGAAGGCGCCGGCGCCTTCTATACGGGCGCGATTGCCGAAGACATTGTCGATGCGACAGCTACCACTACTGGAGGCAGAACGCCGGGACAGATCACGATGGCGGACCTTGCGGGGTACGAAGCGAAGAAGCGCACCGCACTGTGCACGGACTACCGTGAGCACGAGATCTGCGGACTGCCGAACCCTTCGTCGGGCGGAACCGCTGTTGCGGCGACATTGGGCATATTGGCGAACTTCGATCTCAGCTCGCTACCGCCATCGAATCTCGACGCCAACGGTGGCGTGCCGAAGGCCGAAGCCGTACATCTGATTTCGGAGGCGGAGCGGCTCGCGTACGCGGATCGCGACAAATACGTCGCTGATTCCGATTTCGTTCCGCTGCCCGGCAATTCGACAGACACGCTGCTCAACAAGGACTACCCGAAGCAGCGCGCAAGCTTGATCGATCCGGGCAAGAGCATGGGCACGGCCAAGCCGGGCGACTTCGGGCCCGTCCCGCTCGGCGTTCAAAGCCAGGACAAAGAACACGGCACCAGCCACATCTCCGTCGCCGACAAGTACGGCAATGTCGCGTCGATGACCACGACCGTAGAATCCGCCTTCGGCTCGTTCCACATGGTGGACGGCTTCATCCTCAATAATCAGCTCACAGATTTCTCTGCGCAGCCGACCGGCCCGGACGGCGTACCGCTGGCCAACCGAGTCGAGCCCGACAAACGACCGCGCAGCTCGATGTCACCCACACTGGTTTTTGACCGCGCACCCGACGGCACACGTGGCGCCATCGAATACGTTGCGGGCTCGCCCGGTGGGTCAGTAATTATCCAGTTCGTCGTGAAAACGCTTGTGGGGATGCTTGATTGGGGACTCGACCCACAGCAGGCCGTCTCGTCGGTCGCCTTCGGCGCCGCCAACTCCCCCGTCACCGGAGTCGGTGGTGAGCATCCAAATATCAACGCCGCCAACGACGGTGCGGTTGATCCACTCGTTCAGCAGCTGCGCGCGATGGGGCACCAAGTCTCGGTCGCGCCACAATCAAGTGGCCTGAGTGCGCTGAAACAGGACGGCGACGGCTGGATCGGCGGCGCCGATCCGCGTCGCGAGGGAGCCGTGCTCGGCGATCAGGTGGGTGGGTAGGTTCTGTGGGTAGGTTCTAGGGCATGAGCGACTTCCCCCATGGCCTCGGAAAGCCCGCTGAGCGAGCATTTGCCACAGCCGGTTACAGCACGCTGGAACAGCTGACGACCGTGTCAGAGTCGGAACTCGCCAAACTCCATGGCGTCGGGCCGAAAGCTATTCGCATCCTCCGTGAAGCGCTCGCCGCCGACGGCCTGTCCTTCGCCGGACGGTAGGGCCGAGCCTTGGGGTTCGAGCCCCTAGGATCAGTAGATGCACGTGCTGTTCGTTTGCACCGGCAACATCTGCCGATCCCCTCTCGCCGAGCGGCTCGCTGTCGCACTAGCGGCCGAATCCGGTATCGAGGGCTTCTCGGCATCGAGTGCGGGCACCAGAGCCGTAGTGGGTAGCGCGATCGAGCCAACGGCGGCCCGCGTACTCGAGGGACTCGGTGGCAGACCTGATGGATTCCAGGCACGCAGACTGACACCGGAAATCGCGTCGGCGGCGTCGATTGTGTTGACGATGACCGAAGCGCATCGTGACGAAGTACTGAATCTGGCACCAGGACAACTGCGATCGACATTTACCTTGCGTGCGGCCGCCCGTCTCACCGCAGCATCTGGTGCACGCACGGTTGCCGAAATCTTTTCGGCGCAACCACGTTTCGCAGCGACAAGGTCCGACGACATCACGGACCCCATCGGAAGGGACGAAGCTACCTTCGTTGCCATCGGTTCGGAAATCGCGGGCCTGTTGGTCCCAGTGCTCAAAGCGTTGTGGCGCTGAGCTACGCGGCTGGCGCGTACTTCCGACCAAGCTCACGGAAGCGCTGAACAGCGTCGACGGCGAGACCTCGGTCATTTGCCTGAATTGCCATGGCAGGAATGTATTCGTCGTCGGGCAATTCGATACGAGCCCAGGCTGCGCCGTCGGGAAACGACAGGCCGCAAATGGTGTCCCATTCGACAAACTTTTCGGCGAATACATTGCGCACCAGCACACCCTGCGCATTCACGCGCAAGCGCGGGCGGGTCAGCAGGAGCGCACCACCAGCCAAAGCGCATCCGAGCAATACCATCGCCAGTTGGTCAGCGGGCCTGAAGTAGACGCCAGTGTCCGCGTTGCGCAACGAAATTGCGAGAAGCAGGAACGCGGAAACCAGAAAGACCGCGGTGCCGATCGCGTAGTAGCGGGATCGGCGCGGCCTGACGTCGAGCTCCCAGGCTGGTTCGCTCATGAGAAGGACTGCTCCGTCCACGGTTGGCGCAATCGGCGCAATGTCAGCGCGGCGTCGATCGCTGCCGCGCATGCCTGTTCACCCTTGTCTTCCGTCGAGCCGGGCAGTCCGGAACGGTCGAGAGCCTGCTGCTCGCTGTCGGTGGTGAGGACCCCATTGCCGATCGGCGTGCTTTCGTCGAGCGAAACCCGAGTCAATCCGGCGGTCACCGCGTCGCACACATACTCGAAATGTGGTGTGCCACCACGGATTACCACTCCCAACGCGACGACGGCGTCGTGTGAGCGGGCCAGGGCTTGCGCAGCGACGGGCAGCTCGCCCGCACCGGCGACCCGAATCACCGTCACATCCTGGATCCCTACCTGCGACGCGACTCGACGAGCACCCTCGACAAGGGCATCGCAGATCTCGGTGTGCCACCGAGCGGCGACGATGCCGAGCTTGAGATCTTTCGCTTCGCCGAGTTCCAGTTCCGGAACACCTGTACCACTCATCGTGCTGCGCCGCCCGAATCGAAATCGTCGAGACCGATCAGATCGTGGCCCATGCGATCGCGCTTTGTGCGCAGGTACGTCAGGTTCTCGGCGTTGGCACGGACTGGCATCGGGACGCGATCGGTGATCTGCAATCCGTAGCCGTCGAGGCCGACACGCTTGGCCGGGTTGTTCGTCAGCAGCCGCATCGACGTGATCCCGAGATCGACGAGGATCTGCGCACCGGTTCCGTAGTCGCGCGAATCTGCGGGCAAACCGAGCTGCAGGTTCGCGTCGACCGTGTCGGCTCCGTCGTCTTGCAGCTGGTAGGCCTGCAACTTGTGCAGCAGGCCGATCCCTCGTCCTTCGTGTCCACGCATGTAGAGCACTACGCCGCGACCCTCCTGCGCCACCATGTCCAGCGCCGCGTCGAGCTGCGGTCCGCAGTCACAGCGCAGAGAACCGAAGACGTCGCCTGTGAGGCATTCGGAGTGCACGCGGACCAGCACATCGGCGCCGAGGCCGTCGTCGCCCGGAATGTTGCCGCGAACCAGCGCGACGTGTTCCACCTCGTCGTAGATGCTCTGGTAACCAACGGCGCGGAACTCGCCGTGCCGGGTCGGGATACGAGCATCCGCAACTCGGACGACGTGCTTCTCGTGCTTGCGACGCCACGCGATCATGTCGGCGATCGAGATGAGGGCGAGGTTGTGCTCGTCCGCGAACACGCGCAGCTCGTCGGTCTGGGCCATGTGGCCCTCGTCCTTCTGGCTGACGATCTCGCAGATCACACCGGCAGGACGCAGGTCGGCCATGCGGGCCAGGTCGACGGCCGCCTCGGTGTGACCCGGACGGCGTAGTACGCCGCCCTCTTTGGCACGCAGCGGCACGACGTGGCCGGGTCGGGTGAAGTCGTTCGCACCGGTGTCGGGATCCGCGAGCAATCGCATCGTGGCTGCGCGGTCGGACGCCGAAATGCCGGTGCCGATGCCCTCGCGGGCGTCCACCGTGACCGTGTATGCGGTGCCGTGCTTGTCCTGGTTTGTTGCAAACATCGGCGGCAAGCCCAGCCGGTCGCAGTCCTCGCCGGCGAGGGGCACACAGAGGTATCCCGAGGTGTACCGGACCATGAAGGCAACCAACTCCGGTGTCGCCTTCTCTGCCGCGAAGATGAGGTCGCCCTCGTTCTCACGGTCCTCGTCGTCGACTACCACAACCGCTTTACCTGCGGCGATGTCTGCGACGGCCCGCTCGATGCTGTCGAACCTGGTCACGTCCCTGCACTCCAAACTAGGCAAATCGATCCCGGACACACCGCCCGAGCCGCATACGTCGTATGCGTATCAACACTAATCATCCCCCGCGCCGGCATTCGCCCCGCCACGGCCCTATCAGCCCCGAGATTGAAGCCGCTCGACATACTTGGCGATCACGTCGACCTCGAGGTTGACCGGAGTACCCACCTCGGCTCGTCCGAGTGTCGTCAACGCGAGCGTCGTCGGGATGAGCGACACCTCGAACCAGTCCCCCGTCCGATCATCGATCCCGAGCGCGGACACCGTCAACGAGATGCCGTCGATGGTGATGGAACCCTTTTCGACGACGTATCGGGCGATCTGATCCGGGAGCGAGACACGCACCACCTCCCAGTGCTCGGACGGCGAGCGGCTGATGATTGCAGCGGTACCGTCGACATGGCCCTGGACCAGATGCCCGCCGAGGCGACTGTTCAGCGCCGCGGCACGTTCGAGGTTCACCGCGCTGCCGATATCCAACGCGCCCAGACTCGACCGATCGAGCGTTTCTGCCATGACGTCCGCGGTGAATGAGCCGCCGTCGAGGACGTCGACGACCGTGAGGCACACCCCATTTACGGCGATCGAATCACCGTGGCCCGCATCGGAAGTAACCAGCGGTCCGCGCACTGTGAAGCGCGCCGAGTCGCCGAGTTCCTCCTTCGCGACAATCTCGCCAAGCTCTTCGACAATTCCTGTGAACACTCGCGTTTACTCCTCGTCTTCGGTTTCGTTCGCGCGAACCAAGCTCAGCAGCACATCGGGGCCCACCGTTTCGATGTACTCCCTTCGAAACCGCAACGCCTGCTCGATATTCCCGACACCGGCACTGCCGAGAGCCGACGGACCCTCGCCGAGCAGAACCGGTGCAATGTAGGCCAGGATCCGGTCTACCTTGCCTGCCGCTAGGAATGCGCCGGCCAATGTCGGTCCGCCTTCGAGAAGAACGTCGGTGCATTCGGCCAACGCGTCGATGACGCCGTTTGGGTCCCTCGTCTGCACGAGCATGGTCGGCGCTGCATCGTCGAGCACACGAGCGGCCGGCGGTAGATCGCCAAGTCCCACGACGACACGCAACGGCTGATGCGGTGCCAATTCTCCACTCGGCAGACGCGCAGTCAGCCACGGATCGTCCGCGAGGACCGTTCCCGTTCCGACGATGATGGCGTCGAGTTTGGCGCGTTCGGCATGTACCTGCGCTCGTGCCTGTGGGCCGGTGATCCACTTGCTCGTGCCATCGGCGGCGGCACTGCGGCCGTCGAGGCTCGCGGCATATTTCCAGGTCACATGGGGTCGGGCGGTGCGCTGCTTGTGCAGCCAGGCTCGCAGAGGACCACGTTCGACTTCCGCCGCCAACAGCCCGGCGTGCGTCGTGATGCCCGCCTGTTTCAGTGCGTCTGCTCCCCCGGCCGCCGTCGGATTCGGATCACGTACAGCGAAATACACGGTCGCGATGCCCGCATCGATCAACGCCTCAGCGCACGGCGGCGTTCGTCCGCGGTGATTGCACGGCTCGAGAGTGACAATCGCTGTCCCGCCTCGCGCGAGTTCACCGGCGGCGCGGAGCGCAACGACCTCGGCGTGCGGGCCGCCTGGCGGTTGGGTTGCACCGGTCCCGACAACGGCACCCGCAACGTTCAAGATCACCGCGCCGACAGGCGGATTCGGATACGTGGTGCCGCGGACACCCTCTGCCGCGGCGATCGCCGAACGCATAGCCGCGTCGATGACGCTCTCTGATGTCGGCACGTCGAGAGTTTAGACCCGGCTACTTCACGCCGCCGCGAGGATGTCGACGAGAATCCCCTCGGCGTACGAGATCTCGATCCCATGGTGCGGGACCGGCATCGGTAGCGGTGGCGCAGTCGAGCGATGTCGATGCCCTGTCGGAGTGGTAACGATGAAGCTGTGCAGCTGTCCCGGTTCGCGTGGTTCAGGTTCGGCGGTCCAGCCAGCGCCCTCTTTGGCGTAATTGCATGCTTCGCACAGTCCAGCGGCATTCTCGAAAGTTGTTTCGCCGCCTCTGTCGTGCGATTCGATGTGATCGCTATGTCTGATCGGCGCATCACACCACGAGGTACGACAGGTTCTGTCGCGGAACCGGGTCATTCGGGTCATACCGGCTGGGAACCACCGGGATTTGGATTCCGTTGCCGTCAACGCACCGGTGTCGGGGTTGGCATACAGCCGGCGCAGCTGCACCGATGCGTCGGCGTCGTGCACCCACTGCCGCGCTACTCCAGCGGGAATCGGTCCGTAGCCCTGGACGTCAGCAGGCTCGGTCCCGCCGCCAAAGAGCGCTTCATCGGATAAGACGACGTTGACGGCAACCGGGATAGCAGTGGCGGCGCTGACGCCAGTGACGCGTTCGACGAGTAGATCGGCCATGATCTGCGACTTGGTCCGCTCGTCCCCAGTGGCGACGAGCGACGCGGCATCCCGCATCAAGGTCGCGTGGACGGCGACGCCTTGCTTCACAGGCAGCAATGCCGTGACGTAGGCCATGGTGTCGGGTGCAGGTCGGGAGGTAACGCGGCGGTCGCCAACGGCTTTGGCAGCCCGACGGACCATTGCTTCGGCGTCCATCCTCGCCGCCGCTGCGCGCGCTGCGGCATTGATAGCTGTGTCACCCATCCCCGCCAACGTAGCTGGATCGCTGCATAGTTCGCGATCGATCGCGCGACGGTCTTCGACTGTGAGGCAGGCTGTTTCGCGGACCAGAATGGTGGCGCGCCATTCGCTGAGCAGTCCACGCTCGAGGAGTGCGAGCGTGTATGGCATCTCATAGACAAGGGCTCGCGCAAAGCCGAGGTCACGTCCACCCTTGTTCGGCGACTCGCGACGCGCCAAACCGACTTCGGCGGCGATGCCAATGCTGCGCTTCGCTTTCGGCACGCCCTGCTCGGCCCGTTCCGCGCGACGAGACCGATCCAGATCCGCGGTGACTTTCGCCTGAGCGGCAGCACAGGCCGACTTCAGATTCTCCAGAGCACCGATGACGTCGATTCTGTCTGCGTCGGTGAGGTCGCGCTTGATCCCCGCCAATGCCACGACCACCGTGTTGATGGTGGCCGCTAGTTCCGTCGATTCCCCCGTATCGAACATGTGTTCGAGTCTACCTGAGTCGGGGCCGCCCGACAAGGAAACTAGAGCGTCAAATGTCCAGACGCCCTCGCTGCCTTCGCGCGCAACGCACGCACCGCAGCTGCGGGGTCGCTCGCGCCATAGACAGCCGAACCCGCGACAAAGCAATCGACGCCCGCTTCAGCCGCGGCTTCGATGGTGTCGTCGTTGATTCCGCCGTCGATCTCCACGAGCAGTTTCAGCTCACCCGAATCGACGAGCTGGCGTACTGCCCGCGCCTTGCTCAGCACCTCGGCAATGAAGGACTGGCCACCGAAGCCGGGCTCGACACTCATCACGAGCAGCGTGTCGAACTCTTTGAGAATCTCGAGATACGGCTCGATCGGCGTCCCGGGCTTCACACTCAGCCCTGCCTTCGCGCCCGCGGCCCGGATATCGCGGGCAACAGCAATCGGATCGTCGGTCGCTTCGGCGTGAAACGTCACGTTGTGCGCGCCGGCCTCCGCGTACGGCGGCGCCCAGCGACCCGGGTTGTCGATCATCAGATGACAGTCCAGCGGAATATCGGTTGCCTTCAGCAGACTCTGGACGATCGGCAGGCCAAGGGTGAGGTTCGGCACGAAGTGTGCATCCATGACATCGACGTGCAGCCACTCGGCACCCTCGACGGCCGCAGCCTCATCGGCGAGGCGAGCGAAGTCAGCGGACAGGATGGAGGGCGCGATCATCGGTGCAGGCACAGCATGGAAGCTTAGCTGTCGATCCTCAGCCTTCGTCGAGCAGCTTCACTAGCTTCTTCGATGCCTTGATCCGCCACGCATCCTCGATCAGCTCGGCCAGTTGCTGCCGGTCGACATGGTCGAGGTCGACCAGAATTGCGCCGTAACCGTCGTAGTGCGGGGTCGTGTAGAACGCCTTGTCACCGGACGCGAGGAGAGCTTCCTTCTCCCCGAGGCTGCACATCAGCACCAAGCCACCTTCGGCTTCGGAACGCAAGCGTGCGAAGCCTTTCCCCGCCACCTTGAGCGCCGGGGTGTTGAACCAGGTCGACTCCTCGACAGCCGGCAACGCAGCCGCGATGCCGACGACGCCTTCCCATGTGATGGCCATTCGTACCGCCTTTGCTCAGCTAGGCCGCCGGAGGGCAGCAAGGAACATTGCGTCGGTCCCGTGCCGGTGTGGCCACAGTTGCGCGCTCGGGCCGGCACCGAGATCCGGTACCCCGGGAAGCAATTCGCGGGTGTCGAGCTGTTCGACGCCGAACCGCCGGACAGCGTCCGCAACCACACCCACGGTCTCGGAAAGGTGTGGCGAACACGTCGAATACACCACGACCCCGCCGGGACGCACCAGATCGATTGCTGCAGCAAGCAATTCGCGCTGCAACTTTACCAGCCCGGCAACATCGGAAGGGACTCTGCGCCAACGCGCTTCGGGTCGACGACGCAACGCGCCGAGTCCCGTGCACGGCGCGTCGACAAGCACCCGGTCATAACCCGGCGTCAAACCGGACTCGCGACCGTCCACCACATGCACGTCGACGGGCAGCTCGCGGGTGGTCTTGCGGATCAGTTCGGCTCTGTGCGCAGAGGGTTCGACCGCATCCAGTCGCCAGCCGTCGATTCCGGCCAGCGCGCCCAGCAATGCCGCCTTGCCCCCGGGACCTGCGCAGAGATCGAGCCAGCGCCCGCCATCGGGACCCTCCAACGGTGCCAGACTGAGCGCTCGGGCGACCAACTGGCTGCCCTCGTCTTGGACGCCCGCGAGCCCGTCGCGTATCGGCTCGAGCAGGCCAGGATCGCCGCCGCCGTCGAGGTAGACGGCATACGGTGAGTATCGCCCGATCTCGCCGCTTGTGATCAGAGCGAGCTCCTCCGCCGAGATCTCCCCCGGCCTCGCAACGAGATGCACCGCGGGCCGGGAATCGTCAGCAGCCAGTACGTCTCGGAGCTCACCGGCATCCGCCCCGAGTGCGTCCGCGAACGCCTGCGCGATCCATGTCGGATGCGCAAATTCGAACGCGAGATTTCCGACCGGGTCCACTTTCGCGTCGGGCGCCAACTCGGCGACCCACTGCTCGGGTGTCTTCTCGCTTACCCTGCGCAACACTGCATTCACGAAACCTGCTTTGCCACTGCCCGATTCGGCCCGAACCAGATCGACGGAGGTAGCTACGGCCGCATGGGCGCCGATGCGAGTGCGCATCAGTTGGTACGCACCGAGCCGCAACACATCCAGCAGCGCACCGTCGATCTCGGCGATGGGCCTGCCTGCGCATTTCGCAATGACTGCGTCGAGCAAACCTTGCGCTCTGCATGTGCCGTATGCCAATTCGGTTGCCAGCGCCGCGTCTCGACCGCTCAACTTGCGTTCACGTAGCAGGCCGGGCAGGACAAGGTTGGCGTAGGCGTCGCGTTCGCGGACGGCCCGCAACACGTCGCGCGCAACCGTGCGAGGTTCGTCGCGCGACACGACGACATCGGGATTCTGCATCCGCTTCGGCCGCCGTGTCCGATCGCCGGGCCGCGATCCCTGTGACCGAGACGGCCTGCGTGACTCGTTCACTCCGCCACCGCTTCGGCATCCAGCCGTGCACCGCGGGCCCAGTCGAGCGCCACCATCATCTTCTTGCCAGGCGGCTGAACACGGTCCAGCCGGACGGCGTTGGTGCGCGTCCCGACAAACACGCCATCCTTACGCACGTCGATCTTCCCTTCCGCTAGGCAATGATTCGACACTTCAACAGGTCCGACTTTGACGCGAGCACCCGCAATTGTCGTCCATGCGCCGGGGGCCGGCGTCACCGAACGAACATGACGGTCCACTGCAAGTGCCGGTTGGTTCCACCTGATGCGGGCGGACTCGACGGTGACTTTCGGCGCATGCGACGCCCCCTCGTCAGGCTGCGGCACCGGCGAAAGTGCACCGGCGGCAACGCCGTCGAGCGTGGATGCGAGTAGCGCAGCGCCGCTGTCGGCGAGCCGCGCAAGCAATTCGCCCGCAGTGTCGACGCTCCTGATGCGCTCGGTCACAACACCGAACACGGGTCCGGTGTCCAGCCCTTCTTCGAGCAGAAACGTTGAAGCGCCGGTTATTTCGTCACCCGCATTTATCGCGGCCTGCACCGGAGCCGCGCCACGCCACGCTGGAAGCAACGAGAAGTGCAAGTTGATCCAACCGAACCGTGGGATGTCGAGGACAGGACGCGGCAGCAGAGCGCCGTAGGCGACTACGGGGCAGCAATCGGGCGCAATGCCTCCCAGCGCCTCGATGAAGTCCGGCTCGGACGGCCGCCGTGGAGTCAGCACCGGGATGCCGTGGGTGTCCGCGAGTTGACCGACCGGTGACCGGGTTATCTTTCGACCACGTCCCGCTACCGCATCGGGTCGAGTGATCACCGCGACCACTTCGTGATGCGAATCGATCAAGCGCTGCAACGACGGCACCGCCGGCTCCGGTGTCCCGGCAAAAACGATGCGCACGTCAGCGGACCTTCCCATGCAGTCCAAGCGGATTCGCCTTGAGTATCGGCGTCTCGCCCGTCGCGGCGCCGAACCATTCGGCTTCGCGGATGAATCGCATCGCTTCCTTTCGTGCGGCCGGATCGAGACGATCGACGAACAGCACACCGTCGAGGTGGTCGATCTCATGCTGGATGCAGCGCGCAAGAAGCTCGCTGCCCTCGACCTTTATCGGCTCGCCGTGCATATCGAAGCCACGCGCAATGACGGACATCGCGCGTAGACACTCGATGCGCAACTCCGGAATCGACAGGCACCCCTCTGGTCCGAGCTGTTCCTCGGCACCGACGACCTCGAAGGTGGGATTGACCAGGTGCCCGCTGAAATCTCCGACGTCGTAAGCGAATACCCGCAGACTGACGCCGAGCTGCGGCGCCGCCAATCCAACACCACCCTGCTCGTGCATCGTGTCTTCGAGGTCAGCAACGAGTTTGTGCAGCTCCCGGTCGAAATCGATGACCTCGGCTGCCTTGGTGCGCAGGATCGGGTCGCCGAACAGGCGAACGGGTTGGACGGTCACAGACTGCTCCTGATCGATACGGCGGAGGGTGGATGGTTGGGCCTGTCACCAGTCTAGAGACGACTGGATCAGGCATTGCGGACAAGTTCGACAAAGCGTACGAGACCAAATCCATCGAAGAGTTGGCAGCGGCACCGATCGCAGCCCTGCAAGGCGTGAGCGATGGCGACGCCGAGCACCTGAAGGCCGCGTTCAACATCACGACGGTCAAGGATCTCGGCACCAACAAGTTCTTCCTCTGGGCGCAAGCTGTGGCGAAGCTCGCCGAATAGTCCGACTACGCCCCCAGTAGCGCGGCAAACAGCAGCGCGGTAAAACAAACAAGGTGGCCGGGCGGGTGTCGATGACTCCCCCGCCCGGCCACCTTTTGTGTGCCGCTGGTGTCCTAGGAATGCGCTCCCCACACCACTTCGGGAATACCCGTGCCGAGTGGGACGAATTCGCACTTCGGCTGCGCCGACGCAGGATCGAGAACCTTCTGCACCAACTGCAGGGTGAACGGGTCGTACACCATGTTGACGTGTCCGGTCGAATCGGCGGGACATAGATCTTGGACAACGATGTTCGTCGCATTCGGTCCACGCAAAGCAATGTTGTCGGACGGCTGGATCATCTCGTCGAACCGCGAACCGATCGTCGTGTACCCAACGCCGGGGACGGTGTCGCTGCCACGGTTGAGGCCGCTCAAGAATGCCGACCCCTGCATCTGCTGAATGACGGCCACCGGCACCACGTTCGTCAGGGCGTCGACCGCCCCGGGGATCGCTTGTGCAATCGGCACAGTGCCGTACATGACTCCGCCGTACGTCGGCGACGCGACACCGATCCATTGCCGGACATTCGGAGCACCACCGAGTCGATTGATGTAATACCGACCGACCGTTGCACCCTGCGAGTATCCGACCACATCGATCTTGTCGGCACCTGTGCTAGCGAGCACTCGGTTCACGAAATCGCCGAATTGCGCACTGCTGCGGGCGATGTCGTCGTTGCCGTACGTCTTGTCCCCGGGCTTCCCGCCGAAATTGAGGGCGTAGACGCAGTAGCCGGACGCGGCGAGTTGGGGCGAAAGCGCTGCCCAGTCGGAGTACGCGGACGAATCCGTTCCGTGGAGTAGTACCACGGGTTGCGGATGCCGCGACGAGGGCACGCAGTCGAAATCGTTCGCTCCCATGGGCGACGCGTTCGGGTGCGTCTTGGCGTACGCGATGGCTCCAGCGCGTGTGAATTCAGCGGGACCTGCCTCGACCGGTACGGCGCCCGGTCCATCCGGCTGGTCAGCCGAAGCGGGCGGTGCAATCAAGAACGAGACAAGGAGAGTTGCGCTCATCACAAGCATCAGTGCTACGCACCGCCGCAGCGGCCCCTCCCGCGAACCGGCCATGTCTCATTCTGTATTCGAAAGCGCCTCAACGCATCTGGACGGAGGTCACAACTTCGACACGATCGCAGAGACTAGCTTTCGTCGGGCTGAGTTGCTTCGCCGGTTGCTTCGTCCTCGGCCAGGATTCGGTAGAGCGAACGGCGTGCTTCGATGAGGACTTCGCTTGCACGTTCTGCTTGCTCGGGTGTACCGACTGCGGCAACCTGCCCTGCAGCGCCTATGAGCAGACCGGTGAGGCCTCGCAGATCCAGCGCTTGATCGCCGATGTCGGCGTTGACGTCGGCCCAGGGATCTCCGAGATCCGCGCGATGCTCCTCGATGTACGCCTTGCCTACGTCGGTCAGTTTCGCGGTCTTGCGGCCGAGAATCTTCTCGATGAGTACCAGACCTTCGTCCTCGAGCTGCGCGAGCGCGGGGTAGATCGATCCGGGACTGGGCTTCCAGACACCGTTACTACGCTGCCTGATCTGCTGGATCAGCTCGTAGCCATGCATGTCTTCGCCTTCAAGGAGCAGCAGGATCGCCGCGCGCACGTCGCCACGACGACCTCGACCACCGCGGCCACGACCTCGCCCGAAATGCGCCTCAGGCCCGAATTCGGGTGCGAACCCCGGACCGAAACCTGGCCCGAAACCTCTTGGCCCACGCCGAGAATGCTCGCGCCTGCCCGCACCGCGTTCGCCGCGACCGGACCGTGCTCCGCGGGTGCGGCTCTCGTCGCCGCCCTTGTCCGCTTCGCTGTCGGAGTCTTGTGGACTCCACATTGTGAATGCGGCTCGACGGCTTTGCGCGCGTCCTCCCCACATCCCATGGTGGGAATATATGCCTTCCATGATGTGCCTCCTTAAGGCTTGTCGGTTGACACTATCGACGATATATCGGCAATGTATCGCTGTCAACGGGCTTAGCCGAAGTCGACTGGATCGACCTGCACCCGCACCGGTGCGTCGATCTTGCGAGCACCACGGACCGCTAGGGCCGCGGCAAGAGCTCGAGAAAGCGCCAGACCACCCGCTTTGGGAACGCGCAGCAACATGCGCTCGACCTCGACCGGCTCGGCGCTTTCACCGGCAAACGGCTTGCGCGCGCCGTCGGGTAGCGGCACCGGACCCAGCAGTTCGGTCCCCTCCGGAAGCTCCGCCACCTCGAGCAGCGACGCGATGCCCGCACCGCTGCCATCGATGACCGCAACGCGCACCGCAGGCGGAAATCCGACTTCGGCCCGTTCGGCAAGCTGGCTCTCGGCGTGGCCAACCGGATCCCACCGGACAAGGGCTTGCACGGTCGGAATACCCGGGTCCGCAACGACAATCACCTGTCCGCCGGCGGAGCCCGGTCTGACCAGCGCCGCAGCGGCCATCCACCTTCGCAAGGTTTCCTCGGCGGCCCGCAGGTCGGCGCGACCGAGCAAGGCCCAGCCGTCGAGCAACAACGCAGCCCCGTACCCGCCAGGAACGGTGGGCTCGGCACCGACCGTCGCGACGACCACCTTGGGTCCCGGCTTCACGGAATCACTGACCTCGGCACCGCTCGACGAGTGCACAGGAAAGCCCGGGAACGCGCGTCCCAATTCCTCAGCGGTGCGGCCGGCGCCGACAACCACCGCACGTAAAGCCCGGGATCCGCATGTGGTGCAGCGGTAGGCAGGGTCGGCAACGCCACACCAGCCGCACGTCGGACTCGCCGCATCGTCGCCACCGCCATTGCCGGACGGGAGCGCCAGCGGCCCGTGACACCTCCGGCACCGGGCTGGCGTCCGGCACTTCGCGCAGGCCAGCGACGGCACATAGCCGCGCCGCGGCACCTGGACAAGCACCGGAAGATCGGCATCGAGCGCTGTGCGCACGGCCGCGAACGCCACCGCAGGTAGACGCGCAGCCTTCGCGGTCGGATCGCGCTCCATTGCAAAGTCACTGTCCCCAGGAACGGTGATAGTCGGCGATGCGGCCCGCACAACTGCCCGCTCGGCAGTCAGATCGTGGGCCCAACCGGAATCGACGAGGGACTGCGCCTCCGCAGTTCGCGAATACCCGCCGACGACGAACCCGCAGCCAGCTTCGTGCGCCCGTAGCAGCGCAACCTCACGAGCGTGCGGATACGGCGCGCGCGGCTCTGCATGACTACCGTCGCCGTCGTCCCAGATCGCGATGAAACCCAACCGCGGAACGGGGGCGAACACCGAACTACGAGTACCAACAACGACTTTCGCGTTTCCCCGCAACCCAGCGAGCCATCGACGGTAGCGCGCAGCCGGGCCGAGTCCGGCCGAAAGCGCGACAACATTCCCCTCACCGAGCAGCTCGACACTTGCGGCGTGAACCCGGTCGAGATCCCGCTGATCCGGGACAACAATCACGGCACTCGTCTCCGCAAGGGCAGCTGTCGCCGCGAGCTCGGCAAGTCGCCGCGCCCAGTCCTCCCCCGGCAACGCTTGCCAGGCAGCGCGTGGTTTACGACCCTCGCCGAGCGCACGGAGAAAGGTCGTGCCGTGGGCGTATTGATCCCATGCCGTGCGATCCCAGGCCGCGTAGTCGATCGACGCTTCGGTCAGCGCAACCTGTTCAGGCGCTGGTTCGGCCTCGACCCGTGCGTGCCGCGGCGGTATCGCGAGCCGAAGCACATCCGCGCGAGTCCCGGCATACCGGAGCGCGACCTTACCGACAAGACCGACGATTTCCGGAGTCAGGACGACCTCGGGTGAAATGACCCGCTCAAGCGAGCCGAGCTTGCCGACGTGGTCGGTGACCGCGACTCGCTCCAGTAGGAAACCGTCGACCAGCCGACCGGAAAACCTGATCCGAACACGCACACCCGGTTGCGCAGCCTCATCGAGTTCGACTGGAACCAGATAATCGAACTCGCGATCGAGGTGTGCGAGCGGAAGGAGCGGAAGGACCCGCGCCACAGGCAGCTGCGGCGCGGGTGTTTTGGTCACCCGTGCAGGTTTAGCAGAACCGTCCGACTGACCAACCTTTAGGCTCAGAGGCCGGCCGCGGAGCGCAGCTTCTCAGCGCGATCCGTGTGCTCCCACGGGAGATCGATGTCGGTACGACCGAAGTGGCCGTACGCAGCGGTCGGAGCGTAGATCGGCCGCAGTAGGTCCAGATCGCGGATGATCGCGCCGGGCCGCAGGTCGAAGACTTCGATGATGGCCTGCTGGATCTTGGCTGGATCGATGTGCTCGGTGCCGAACGTCTCGACGAACAGCCCGACCGGAGCGGCCTTACCGATCGCATACGCCACCTGCACCTCGATGCGGTCCGCCAGACCTGCTGCAATCGCGTTCTTGGCGACCCAGCGCATGGCGTACGCGGCCGAACGGTCCACCTTCGACGGATCCTTGCCGGAGAACGCCCCACCACCGTGACGGGCCATGCCGCCGTAGGTGTCGACGATGATCTTGCGACCGGTCAGACCTGCGTCGCCCATCGGACCACCGAGCACGAACTTCCCTGTCGGGTTGACGAGCAACCGGATGTTCGAGGTGTCCAGCGTCGGCAAGTTGAGATCTGCCAGCACCGAACCGAGCACTTTCTCACGGATATCGGGGGTGAGCAGATTGTCGAGGTCGATATCCGCCGCATGCTGGGTCGAGATGACGACCGTGTCGAGTCGTACCGCCTGGTCACCGTCGTACTCGATCGTGACCTGGGTCTTGCCGTCGGGACGCAGGTACGGCAGGACGCCGCTCTTGCGTACCTCGGTCAGCCGCCGGGCCAGCCGGTGCGCCAACGCGATCGGCAACGGCATCAACTCGGGTGTCTCGATGGTGGCGTAGCCGAACATCAAGCCCTGGTCGCCCGCACCTTGACGGTCGATCTCGTCGTCGGTGATGCCGTCGACCCGCGCCTCGTGCGAGTGATCGATACCTTGCGCGATCTCCGGCGACTGCGCACCGATCGCGACGTTCACACCGCAAGAATTGCCATCGAAGCCCTTCGCTGACGAGTCGTAGCCGATCTCCAAAACTTTGTCGCGCACGATCTTCGGGATATCCGCGTACGCGGTGGTATTGACCTCACCCGCGACATGAACCTGCCCGGTCGTGACAAGTGTTTCCACGGCTACCCGCGCGCGCGGGTCCTCGGTGAGCAGGGCATCGAGAATCGAGTCGCTGATCGCGTCACAGATCTTGTCCGGGTGTCCCTCGGTCACTGACTCGCTGGTGAATAGCCGACTGCCCGACTTGCTCACAGATCTCCCTCTCGACTCATGGATAGGCCGCGTACAGCTCAGCAACACATTGCTGGGCCGGTCGACCCTATTACTTTGACGACGCCAATTGAATAGTTGCTATCAGACTAAGCGCGAATTCGCTCGACTGGTTGTTCACCGGTCCAGCAGGACCGCGAGCGCATCGAGCACGCGGCTCGCCATCAGAGCCTTGGACCCGTGGTCGAGCGCGATCTCGCGACCGTCGGCGCTGAGCAGCCAGCCGTCGTTGTTGTCGACCTCGAACGCCTTGCCGTCGCCGACCGGGTTCACGACGAGCAGATCGCAGCCTTTGCGCGCGAGCTTCGCCCGTGCATGGGTCAAAACATCGCCGTTGGCGTCGCCTGTCTCGGCTGCGAAACCGACAATCGCTGTCGTGTTCGGCAATGCTCCGTCACGGCGGGCTTGCACAAGACCGGCAAGAATGTCGTCGTTTCTGGTCAGCGGGATGACGTCCGGCTCATCCGCGCCTTTCTTGATCTTTGCTGTCGCGACGGTCGTCGGCCGGAAATCGGCGACCGCGGCCGACATGATCACGGCCTCCGCGCCGACAGCGTGCTTGTCGACGGCCTCACGCATCTGTTCGGCCGTCTGAACATGGACCATGTGGACGGCGGCGGGAGGGAGCAGACCAGCCGTGTTTCCCGAGATCAAGGTCACGTCGGCACCACGCTGGGCTGCGAGCCGAGCGATGGCATAGCCCTGTTTACCCGAACTGCGATTGCCGAGGAACCGCACGGGATCCAGCGGCTCACGGGTACCGCCTGCGGAGACGATGACCTTGCGGCCCACCAGGTCGCGCGGCAACGCGTCGGCCCGCTCCAGGAGCAACGACGCCAACGCGAAGATCTCTTCCGGCTCGGGTAGTCGGCCGGCACCGGTGTCGTGGCCGGTCAATCGGCCCGACGCGGGTTCGATGACTATGGCACCGCGATCCCGCAGCGTTGCCACATTCGCGACCGTGGCCGGGTGCTCCCACATCTCTGTGTGCATCGCCGGGGCGAACACGATGGGACATCGCGCGGTGAGCAACGTTGCCGTCAGCAGATCGTCGGCGCGGCCGTGGACCGCACGGGCCATCAGGTCGGCGGTCGCCGGTGCGATGACGACCAGATCGGCTTCCTGCCCGATCCGGACATGCGGAACCTGCGGGACGTCCTCGAACACGCCGGTGTGCACCGGATTTCCGGACAGCGCCTCGAAGGTCGCCTGTCCGATGAATTCGAGCGCGGACTTCGTGGGGATGACCCGCACGAAGTGTCCGCTCTCCGTGAAGCTCCGGATCAGCGAACAACTCTTGTAGGCGGCGATCCCGCCACCGACTCCGACGACAATTCGCTTCGTCACGGTTCTTCCCGTCGCTACGCTCGCCGAGATCTCGTGCTCACTCGCCTTCGGTGTGCTCGAGCAAGTCGGCGTGAATCTCGCGCAATGCGATCGACAGCGGCTTTTCCTGCAAGCCAGGCTCGACCAGCGGGCCGACGTATTCGAGGATGCCGTCACCGAGCTGGTTGTAGTAATCGTTGATCTGCCGAGCACGCTTCGCTGCGTAGATCACCAGCGCGTACTTCGAGGAGGTGCGCGCAAGCAACTCGTCGATGGGCGGGTTGGTGATGCCGAGCGGTGTGTCGTATGCAGGCAGAGCCGCGTCGATCTCGGACTCTGCTGGGGTGCTGCTCACTCAGTATCTCCTGGGGTCGTCGGCTGGTCAGGCCACGAAAATAGACTCGAAAATTAGTGTTCGGCCGAATCGTCCGGCCGTCCAACCAACAAGGATACCAACTCATCGCACGAACGCTGCACGTCGCGGTTGACGATGACCTCGTCGAACTCGTCGATCGCAGCCAATTCGATGCGAGCTGTCTCCAAGCGGCGCGTGATCACGTCGGCCGATTCGGTGCCGCGCGAGGTGAGTCGCTCGACCAAGATCTCCCAGCTCGGCGGCGACATGAAGACGAGGTTCGCTTCCGGCATCGCACTGTGCACGGCACGGGCTCCCGCCAGATCGACCTCGATGAGCACAGGCCGTCCGGCCTCGAGCGCTTCGCGCACGGGACCCGCCGGTGTGCCCGATCGATGCAGCCCACTGTGGATGCTCGCCCACTCCAACAACTCGTCGTCGGCGATCAGACGATCGAATTCAGCGCTGGTGACGAATTGGTAATCGATGCCGTCGACCTCACCCGGTCGCGGCGATCGCGTCGTCGCCGACACGCTGAACAGGAGCTCTGTGAGCCGCTCCCGAACACAACGCACCACTGTCGACTTGCCGACGGCGGAGGGGCCGACCAGGACGACCAGCCGACCCCTCTGCACATCGCTCACGCCTGACTCATGTCGCAGGTGAGCGACCACGCTCGTCGTCAGGAGTCGAAGTCGAACCTGGCGAGCAGTGCTTTACGCTGCCGGTCGCCTAGTCCGCGGAGACGTCGAGTCGGAGCAATCTCCAGCTCGGTCATGATTTCTTGAGCCTTGACCTTGCCCACCTTGGGGAGAGCTTCCAACAGTGCCGAGACCTTCATCTTGCCGAGGATCTCGTCGTTGTCGGAGTCGGTGAGCACCTGCTTAAGGTCGGTGCCACCGCGCTTCAGGCGCTCTTTGAGCTCAGCCCTGACGCGACGGGCGGCAGCCGCCTTCTCCAAAGCAGCGGCGCGCTGCTCAGCAGTCAACTGGGGAAGGGCCACGGTTCCTCCGTCTCATCGTTTTGCAATTAGTCGTCTCTGCCGGTTACCCAGCAGCCTTTGCGACCGTACCCACGTCAGAAGCCGATTGCTAACCCACCCCCCAGGTCAGCGCACAATTCCGGTGTGATTTAGCGGCCTGTCGCGCACGCCCGGCGACGCAAACAACCGACCGCGCGTCGGTTTCGGCAGCAGGCTCGCCAACCCATAACCGCAGGAAATGCCTGGCGAGAGCACGATATTCGCGACCAGAACGTTTCTGGCGAGCCCCGAACCTCGCTGCCGAGCATGCCGGGGTTTCGGCGTCGAGTGACTCGTGCAAAATTCTTGAAGCTCACCGCGTGTCGCGACCGCTGCGACCTGCACTGCAACGGGAAAAGCTAGCCACCGATCTGCGGTATGACCTTGCGAATCAGTGCGACGGCGGCGGCATTCGACTCTTCCGTATTCGCGCCGTTCGCAACCTGAAGGTCGTTGAGGCGACCTCCTGCGACGAATACAGCCGCACCGGAGCCGTAGAACTCGATTCCGTCCGGGCCCGGAGTCGTCGGCAGCCCGGGCTGCTCGGGCACGGTGCCGTTCGGCGCGGTGTCGTGGGCACCGATATTCAACGTCACGGATGTGTAGGTTTCCGGGTTCTCCCACACGCATGCGGGCGCGTCGGGGTCCGTACTCGTCGACCTGCCCTCGACGGTCGTCCCTATCAGCGCCGCGATGTCCGCGGAGCTCAGCATCGAGCACGCGTCGAGCGCGACACCGTTCGCGCCGGTTTTCGGCGCCGCAAAAGTAGACGTAACCACCGTTGGGTCCGGAGCCTTGTCCGAGCTGTCCCCCGACCCACAGCCGACGACACTCACACTCAACCCGATACCCACCGCCACAAGGCACAACTTAGATGCTGACATCGGCAGATGCTAGCGCCGTCCCGACTACATCTGGTGGATTTGCGACTTTCGCTGAGCCGCCCAGACGACTGCACGTGCATGCGCGATCGCCTCGGGCGTGGTGGCGAATGTCCTACGCAGTTCGCTGTCCTTGGTCGTGAACACACCGATCGCCTCCAGCGGGCGCAGATGAGCAGCCTTGGCGCCCGAAATCAGGACCGTGATGTGGCGATGCTCCAGTTTGGTAATCGCATCGCGCAGCACGATCGCGCCGGTCGCGTCGATCGCTGTCACGCGAGACATTCTCAGGATGACGACCTTCACGTCCGACACCTCGGCGAACTCCAGCAGGAATCGATGCGCAGCCGCGAAGAACAGCGCGCCCTCGATCCGATAGGCCAAAATGTGCTGGCTGAGGAGGTCGTGTTCCTCCGAAGAATGATCGGTGTCGTCGTCGAGCGGCACCTGTTCGATTCGCGCGTTGCGCGCTACCGCCCGCAGCGCAAGCAGGGCTGCGAGGGCGACGCCGAGAGCGACGGCTTTGACGAGGTCGAGCGCCACCGTCGTGACGAATGTCAGCACCATGACTACCGTGTCAGCACGCGTCGCACGCGCGATCGCGATGATCGACGTCGTCTCGACCATGCGGATCGTCGTCGCGAGCAATACCCCGGCTAGTGCAGCGAGTGGGATGTCTGCGACCAACGGCGCCGCGAGGTAGACGATCCCCGCAAGGATGACCGCATGCGTCAACGCCGCTAGCCGGGTGTGAGCCCCGGAACGAACGTTGACAGCCGTACGCGCAAACGCGCCGGTTGCAGGCACTCCCCCGAAGATCGGTGCGGCAATGTTGGCGAGCCCTTGGCCGAGCAGCTCACGATCCGGGTTGTGCCTGGTACCGACAGCCATCGAATCCGCGGCGGTCGCGGAGAGGAGCGATTCCAGGGCCGCGAGGGCCGCGACAGCGAGCGCGGGAACGACGAGCGATGTCAACTGGCCGATATGGAGGAAGTCGAGCGACGGTGCGGCCAGACCGGCCGGGATGTGCCCGATTCGCGTGATCCCGAGATCGAAGACCTCCGTGATCAGAGTTGCCGCAACGACAGCGACGAGGGAGAACGGGACCTTCGCGAAATACCGCCCACCGACCAGAATCGCGGCGGCAACTATGACCGCGAGGACCGGCGCTGCGAACGACGGATGCGACGCAAACTGCCGGACCGCGTCGAAGGCGCTTTGCCACACCTTGTCCCCGTGAGCGTCGGCAATTCCCAGTGCGGCAGGGAATTGCTGCAGGGCGATGACGACTGCGATGCCCGCGGTGAATCCCTCGATCACCGGCGCCGGCATATAGCGAACCGCACGACCGATTCCCGCGAATGCGAGCACGACCAGCACAAGTCCGGCGATCAATCCGACTGCTAGGACACCCGATGGCCCGAATTGGTGCACGATCGGGACAAGCACCACCGTCATCGCACCGGTGGGTCCGGATACCTGGAATCGCGAACCGCCGAAGACGGCCGCCACCGCTCCCGCGACGACCGCTGTCGCCAGTCCGGCAGCCGCACCCATGCCGGCGCTGATGCCGAAGCCCAAAGCAAGCGGAAGTGCGACCAGGGCGACGACGAGTCCCGCCAGCAGGTCCGCTCCTGGCGCGCGCAAGGCCGGCTGCCATTCGCTCCAGCGCGGCAGCAGTGCCGGCAGCTTCAGTCGCGACAGGTTCAATGCCGGCGATTTCATGACACTGCCACTCTGCGCGCCGCGGCGATTCGCGCTTTGAGTGCGACCAATTCCTCCCGCAACTCGTCGGGCAGCTTGTTGCCACCGATCGTGGCGAACCAGTCATCGATGAGCTGCGTTTCCGCGGCCCATTCGTTCGGATCGACTCGCAATGCGGCGGCGATCCGCGCGTCGTCGAATTCGAAGCAGTCGAGCCCGTTCAGATCGAGCGACTCGAGGGTGGGGATGTTGCCGACCGGAGAGTGCTCCGCTGCGGCGGTACCCTCGAGTCGCTGCAGCGCCCACTTCAGGATGCGTATGTTCTCGCCGAATCCTGGCCACAGGTACTCGCCGCTGTCCCCGCGTCGGAACCAGTTGACGTAGAAGATTTTCGGCAATGTGTCTTGGCGCGCGTTCTTTCCGATGTCGAGCCAGTGCTGAAAGTAGTCGCCGACGTGGTAGCCGAGGTACGGCAGCATTGCCATCGGGTCCCGCCGGATGATGCCGGCCGCGCCGTCGGCGGCGGCAGTCGCCTCCGATGACAAGGTCGATGCGAGGAATACGCCATGCTGCCAGTTCAGCGATTCGGCGATGAGGGGAATCGTCGCCGCTCGGCGGCCGCCGAAAAAGATCGCCGAGAGCGGCACGCCCTGCGGGTCGTCCCATTCGGGCGCCACCGTCGGCCACTGCGCGATCGGCGTACAGTAGCGCGAATTCGGATGGGCTGCAAGGACTCCCGAGTTCGGACTCCAGTCTCGGCCTTGCCAATCTGTGAGGTGACTCGGCGCCGAATCGGTCATTCCTTCCCACCACACGTCACCGTTGTCGGTCAACGCAACGTTGGTGAAGATGGTGTTGCCCAACTCGATTGCCGCCATGGCGTGCGGATTGGTGCGTGCGCCGGTACCGGGCGCAATGCCGTAGAAGCCCGCCTCTGGATTGATCGCGTACAAGCGGCCATCGGTGCCGAACCGGAGCCATGCGGTGTTGTCACCGATGGTTTCGGCCGTCCAACCGTCGAGCGCGGGTTCGAGCATCCCGAGGGTGGTCTTTCCGCACGAAGACGGAAATGCTGCCGCGATGTAGTGGACCTTCTGCGCGGGCGAGGTCAACTTGAGAATGAGCATGTGCTCCGCGAGCCAGCCCTCGCCTTTCGCGATCTTCGACGCGATCCGGAACGAGTTGTCGGCAAAGCCGGAGCCGTAACTCCAGATCATGCGTTCTTCGGGAAAGTGAGCGATGTACTTGGTGTCATTGCATGGCCACGGAACGTCGGTCTGCCCGCGATAGAGCGGTGCACCGACCGAATGCAGACACTTGACGAACTCGGTTTCCGGACGCACGCGCTCCCATACCGGCGTTCCCGAACGCATCATGATCTGCATCGAGACGGCCACGTACTCCGAATCGGTAATCTGAACACCGAACTTCGGGTCGGACGCATCCAACGGCCCCATGCAAAACGCGATGACGTACATCGTTCGGCCGGACATCGCACCGTGGAAGTGATCGGTCAGCACCGCCTTCATATCGGCGGGATCCATCCAGTTGTTGGTCGGGCCGGCATCGGTTTGATGCTCCGAGCAGACGAACGTGCGGTCTTCGACTCGCGCGACGTCGCCGGGATCGGATGCGCACCAGAAGGAATTCGACTTTTGCGGAAGCCGGACGAACGTCTCCTTCTTCACCAGTAGCGAGGTCAGAGCACGCCATTCGTCGTCCGACCCGTCACACCACACGACCCGATCGGGAGTGGTGAGTTTCGCGATGTCCGACACCCAGGCGGCAATCTCGGGACTGGTGTTCACGTGCGCTCCTTGTCTAAGCTTTAATCTGCTAACTTTCGAACTTCTGCAACTAATACGGTCGAAAAGACACGGTTGTCGTGTGGTCGATCAGCCGGTCGCCACCGTCGGCGAATCGGACTCCTCGAGCATTTCGGCCTGACCGGCAACAACACCCGTCAGGATCACGCGGGCCGTCGCAAGCAAATCTGCGACCCGAGGCGATGTCAGGGCATACGACACGGACAAACCCTCGCGGCGAGCGACCACAAGGCCCGCACGTCGCAAGATCGACAGCTGCTGCGAAAGGTTGGCCGGCTCGACCCCTACCTCCGGCAGCATTTCCGAGACCGCATGTTCACGCTCACTGAGCAGTTCGAGAATGCGAATCCGGGCCGGATGGCCGAGCGTCTTGAAGAAGTCGGCCTTCATCCGGTACAGCGGCTGGTGCGAGTCGATGACGAACCCTCCTACCTGTTTAGATTCGTTATTACGAATATTAGCAAGTAGCTGGCCCGGAATCGCGTCCGATGGCCGAAGTCACAGCGCTTCGACGCGACTGGTCTGATGGACGGACACACGGCTCGTCCGACGAGAGGATCGCAAATGAAGATCGGTGTATTCACACAAGAGGGAACAGTCGACAAGGTGATCGAGCGCGTTCGGGACGCGCACGATCGTGGTTTCGCGCGCGTGTGGATGCCGCAAGTCTTCGAAATGGACGCCCTCACCGCGCTGGCCATCGCTGCGCGCGAGGTCCCTGACATCGGCCTCGGCACCGCTGTCGTGCCGACCTACCCGAGACATCCGATGGCGCTCGCAGCGCAGGCCAGAACCCTGCAGCAGGTCGCAGGAGGACGGTTCACCCTCGGTATCGGTCTCTCCCACCAGATCGTCATCGAGGGGATGCTCGGGATGAAATGGGGCGAAGTACGGCACCTCCGCGAATACCTGTCGATCCTGATGCCCCTGCTGAACGCCGAACCCGCCGATTTCGCGGGCGAAACTCTCACCGGCAAGCTCACACTGAACATTCCGTCCGAACCGGTACCCGTCGTCGTTGCGGCGCTCGGTCCGAAGCTGCTCGACCTCGCCGGACGGCTCACCGACGGAACTACCACCTGGATGACCGGCCTGGAAACCTTGCGAGACCACGTCGTGCCATCGATCCGCACCGCCGCCGCTTCCGCAGGTCGACCCGATCCGCAGGTGGTCGCCGCATTGCCCATTGCTGTCACCGACGATCCGGACGCGGCACGCAAGGTGGCAGCCAAAGCATTCGCCGTCTACGGCCACCTGCCGTCGTACCGCGCGATGCTCGACCGCGAGGGCGCCGGTGGTCCCGCCGACGTCGCGATCGTCGGAGACGAGGCGACCGTGAAGCAGCGGATCGAAGAGTTCGCCAGCGTCGGCGTCACCGAGTTCGTTGTGGTCCCCTTCTTCGAGCGGGAACGCACGCTCGACCTCGCGGCTTCGCTGAACTGAATCTCAGGCCTGGAGGAAGGCGAAGGCGTCCGCGGCCTTCGCCACCGCATCTTGAAGTGCGGTGACCGAAGGCCCAGCACGCAAAATCTCCCGCGAGACCGCAGGAACGACGGCACGAAGGTTGCTTTCGCCGACCAACCGGCGCACGTCGTCGGGCCCACCGCCCTGTGCACCGACACCTGGCATCAGGATCGGACCGCCGAACGCAGCGAGATCAGGGGCCTGACGCAAGGTTGCCCCGATTACCACGCCCACCGAACCGAGGTTGTGCGCGCCAACGTTGCGGGACGCGGCCTCGTCGACGATCGCCTGGCTGATCGTCCGCCCGTCCGCGAGAACCGCTTGCTGCACCTGAGCACCCTCGGGATTCGACGTCGCCGCAAGAACGAACACCCCGTGGTGATTCTGCTTCGCCAGTTCCAGCGCGGGTTCGAGCGACCCGAAGCCGAGGAACGGCGAGACGGTGACCGCATCCGAGCAGAGCGGCGATTCGAACGACAGCCAGGTTCGCGCGTAGGCGGCCATCGTCGACCCGATGTCGCCGCGCTTGGCGTCGGCGAGCACCAATGTCTCCGCCTCGCGCAGCACCGTGACCGTGCGCTCGAGCACCGCGATTCCCGCCGACCCGTAGGACTCGAAGAACGCGACCTGCGGCTTGATCAACGCCACCTTGCCGACGAAGGCCTCGACGCACGTTTCCGCGAATTGCTCGAGACCCTCGGCAGTCTCCGGTAGGTCCCAGGCGCGCAAAAGCTCCGGATGCGGATCGATACCTACGCACAGCGGACCACGATGCGCCATGGCGGCGGTCAGCCGCGAGCCGAATGTCTTCACGCCGGCGTCGGCTCCGGCCGCAACGTCGAGTGCAGGTCCTGAAGCGATCGCACGCCGATGTCACCTCGAATGGTTGCTTCGATACCCTGCACCGCCGCTGCCGCACCCTGCACGGTCGTGATGCATGGAATGTTGACCATGACCGCGGCACTGCGGATCTCGTAGCCGTCAATGCGCGGCCCCGAGTTGCCGAACGGCGTATTGAAGACCATGTCGACTTCGCCGTCCTTGATCTGATCCACGATGGTCGGCTGCCCCTCGGGGAGGATGTCGGAATGTTTGCGGACGTTCTCACACGGAATGCCGTTACGGCGCAACATTTCCGCGGTGCCTTCCGTCGCCAGTATCCGGAAACCCAGGTCTGCAAGGCGCTTTACCGGGAACACCATCGACCGCTTGTCTCTGTTCGCGATCGAGACGAATACGGTGCCCTCGGTCGGCAGCGATCCGTATGCCGCCGTCTGCGACTTCGCGAATGCGCGACCGAAGTCGGAATCGATGCCCATGACTTCACCGGTGGACTTCATTTCCGGGCTCAGCAGCGAATCGACATTGCTGCCGTCCGGGCGCCGGAACCTGTTGAACGGCAACACAGCTTCCTTCACTGCCACCGGAGCGTCGAACGACACGTGGCCACCGTCGCCCTCGGCGGGAAGCATGCCCTCGCCACGCAAGTCGGCGATCGTGGCGCCCATCATGATCCGTGCCGCGGCCTTCGCCAGCGGAACCGCGGTCGCCTTGGAGACGAACGGCACCGTCCGGCTCGCTCGCGGATTGGCCTCTAGCACATAGAGCACATCGTCCTTGAGTGCGTACTGCACGTTCATCAGGCCCTTGACGCCGATGCCCTTTGCCAACGCTTCCGTCGAGCGTCGGACCGCGTCGATATCGCTGCGGCCCAACGTGATCGGCGGCAGGGCACAGGCCGAGTCACCGGAATGGATGCCGGCCTCTTCGATGTGTTCCATCACGCCGCCGAGGTACACCTCGGTGCCGTCGCACAGGGCGTCGACATCGATCTCGATCGCGTCTTCCAAGAAGCGGTCGACGAGCACCGGATGCTCGGGAGTGATCTCGGTCGCGCGGGAGATGTAGTCGGCGAGCGACGGCTCGTCGTACACGATCTCCATCCCCCGGCCACCGAGCACGTAGGACGGTCGCACGAGCACGGGGTACCCGATATCGGACGCGATCTTCTTGGCTTGTTCGAAGGTCGTCGCGGTGCCGAACTTCGGCGCGGGAAGCCCGGCCGCAGTGAGGACCTCACCGAATTCGCCGCGATCCTCAGCGAGGTCGATCGCCGCCGCGGATGTGCCGACGAGCGGTACACCGGCATCGGTCAGGCGCTGCGCGAGCCCGAGCGGAGTCTGGCCACCGAGCTGCACGATCACACCGACGACTCCGGGACCACCACGGCCCGACTCACTTTCGGCGTGATAGACCTCGAGCACGTCTTCGAACGTCAGCGGCTCGAAGTACAGCCGATCGGCTGTGTCGTAGTCGGTGGACACAGTCTCCGGGTTGCAGTTGACCATCACGGTCTCGAAACCAGCCTGCGACAACGTCATCGCCGCGTGTACGCACGAGTAGTCGAACTCGATACCCTGCCCGATCCGGTTCGGCCCCGAGCCGAGGATGATCACCTTGCCGCGCTCGGTCTGCGGTGCGACCTCGCTCTCGGCCTCGGGATCCAGTTCGTAGGTCGAGTAGTGGTACGGCGTCTTGGCTTCGAATTCCGCGGCGCACGTGTCGACAGTCTTGAACACCGGCCGCACACCGAGGCGATGGCGCAGGGTTCGCACGCCGTCCTCCCCTGCCAGTTCGGGGCGCAGCGCCGCAATCTGCTTGTCCGACAAGCCTGCGTGCTTCGCGTGCCGCAGCAGATCCTCGTCGAGCACAGGCGCGTCGAGCAGTCCGCCGCGCAACTCGACCAGTCCGTTGACCTCTTCGACGAACCAGGGGTCGATACCGGAAGCCTTGGCGACGTCTTCGACCGATGCGCCGAGCCGCAATGCGCGCTCGACCTGGTAGATGCGTCCCTCGGTGGGCGTACGGAGATCTTCGAGGATGGCCTCGACATCGGTCCAGCGTCCATCGTCGAGCGTCCAGAAGCCGGCGGCCTTGGTCTCCAACGAGCGGAGTACCTTGCCGAGCGCCTCAGCGAAGTTGCGGCCCAACGACATTGCTTCGCCGACCGATTTCATCGTCGTGGTCAGCGTCGGGTCGGCGCCAGGGAATTTTTCGAATGCGAACCGCGGCGCCTTGACGACGACATAGTCGAGCGTCGGCTCGAAGCAGGCTGGTGTTTCCTTGGTGATGTCGTTGACGATCTCGTCGAGCGTGTAGCCGACCGCGAGCTTCGCGGCGATCTTGGCGATCGGGAAGCCCGTCGCCTTCGATGCGAGCGCCGAGGAACGGGATACGCGCGGGTTCATCTCGATCACGATGAGCCGGCCGTCGGCTGGATCGATTGCGAACTGGATGTTGCAGCCACCGGTGTCGACGCCGACCTCGCGCAAGATCGCGATGCCGAGGTCACGCATCTTCTGGTACTCGCGGTCGGTGAGAGTCAGCGCAGGCGCAACGGTGACCGAATCGCCTGTGTGCACACCCATCGGATCCACGTTCTCGATCGAGCACACCACCACGACGTTGTCGCGGCTGTCGCGCATCAGCTCGAGCTCGAATTCCTTCCATCCGAGGATGGACTCCTCGATGAGCACGTTCGCGGTCGGCGAGGCGGAGAGTCCCCCGCCTGCGATCCGATCCAGGTCTTCGTCGTTGTACGCCATGCCGGATCCGAGTCCGCCCATGGTGAAGCTGGGGCGGACAACGACTGGAAAGCCCAGCTCGGCAACGGTTTTACGAACCTCGTCCATCGTGTAACAGACAGCAGACTTCGCGGATTCGCCGCCGACCTTGGCAACGATGTCCTTGAACTTCTGCCGATCCTCGCCTCGCTGAATGGCCTCGAAGTCGGCACCGATCAGCTCGACGTTGAACTTCTCCAGCGCGCCGCGCTCGTGCAGAGCGACGGCGGTGTTGAGCGCAGTCTGCCCGCCCAGCGTCGCGAGAAGAGCATCGACGGGAACTCCCTTCGCGGCTTCGTTGGCCAGGACCTTCTCGACGAACTCCGCCGTGATGGGCTCGACATACGTGGCGTCGGCGAACTCGGGGTCGGTCATGATCGTCGCCGGGTTGGAGTTGACCAGCGAGACCCGCAGGCCTTCCTCGCGCAACACGCGACAGGCCTGCGTACCCGAGTAGTCGAACTCGCACGCCTGGCCGATCACGATCGGGCCGGAGCCGATCACCAGGATGTGGTGAAGATCTGTCCTCTTTGGCATTACTTGTGATCTCCCTCGAGGATCCCTGTGAAACGATCGAAAAGGTAAGCCGCATCATGAGGCCCAGCAGCGGCCTCGGGGTGGTACTGCACGGAGAACGCTCGGCCGTCGAGCAGCCGCACGCCTTCGACGGTGCCGTCGTTCGCACAGACGTGGCTGATGGCCGCCTTCCCGAACGGCGTGTCGAAGACCTCGCCCCGCTGCCCCTCCAGCGCAAAGCCGTGGTTCTGCGCGGTGATCGAAACGCGGCCGGTCTCCTCCTCGATGACCGGGATGTTGATTCCGCGGTGACCGAATTTCATCTTGTACGTGCTGCGGCCGAGCGCGCGGCCGAGGATCTGGTTACCGAAGCAGATTCCGAACAGCGGAATCCCCTTACCCAGAACATCTTTGGTGAGTTGCACCGCACCGCCGGCGGTCGCGGGGTCGCCCGGACCGTTGGATAGGAAGACCCCGTCGGGCTTATACGCGAGGATCTCGTCGAGGCTCGCGTTCGCGGAGACCACGTGTACGCGGATGCCGCGCTCGGCGAACATCCGCGGAGTGTTCGTCTTGATGCCGAGGTCGACGGCTGCCACCGTGAAGCGGGCCTCGCCGACCGGTTCGATCGTGTAGCCGCTGGTGGTGGACACCTCGCTTGCGAGGTCCGCGCCGAGCATCGACGGTTGCGCCTTGACCTTCTCGAGCAGCGCGTCGGTTTCGGCAAGATCGGCGCCGGAGAAGATTCCGGCGCGCATCGAACCACGGGTGCGTAGGTGCCGCACCACGGCGCGGGTGTCGATGCCCGCGATGCCGACGACGTTCTGCCGGACCAATTCGTCCTGCAATGTGCCGGTGGCGCGCCAGTTCGAGACGCGTCGCGAGGGGTCACGAACGGCGTAGCCCGCTACCCAGATCTTCGACTGACTCTGCGCACCGGTTGGCCCGACGGACTCGTTGTCCTCGTCGTTCCAGCCCGTGTTTCCGATCTGCGGCGCGGTAGCAACCACGATCTGACGGTGATAGCTGGGATCGGTCAGCGTCTCCTGGTACCCGGTCATTCCGGTGGAGAACACCGCCTCGCCGAGCGTCTCGCCGACAGCGCCGAAGCTGGTTCCGCGAAACACCCGTCCGTCCTCGAGTACCAGCGCAGCAGGTGTCGGGGTCATTCGAGTTCTCCGTTCAGCACGACCGGGTCCGGCCGATCGACGTTGTCTGGGGTGTCGAGTTCACGACTCTGGATCAGTTTCGGGTACACCGACTTGTCGTCAGCGCGGAATCCCGTCTCGATTTCGGTACCGGAGGGCAGCTTCCAGCGGATGACAAGCAGGCCGCCTTCGGTCATCACCTTGCCCGCGAGGCCACGCTCGGTCCGGACAGCGCTGATCGCCGGTCCAGGTATCCACATCGGCTCGGCACCGGTGCGTTCGAGCAAGATTCCGCGTTCGAACCGCGTGAGTTCTGCACTGGCGCGGAATCCGAGATCGCCGACGGCGATCCGATCCTGCCAGCTCGGCGCGATCGTGCTGCCGACATACAACCCCGTTGCGGGTTCGAGCACCTGCGCGCCGAGGTCGGTAGGAATTGCGGGCAATGCACCGATCCGCGCACTTTGCCGCTTCGCACGATTCTTCCAGCCGCGATACATCAGAAGAACCATCAGTGCCCAGAAGGCCAGCAGGCCAGCAACGATCAGCATTCGTTCCACGGGTGCTATACCTCCGCCTTTGTCTGGATTTTGCCATCGCGTGCAGTGACGCGACCGCGCAAGAAGGTAGTGGTGACTTTGGCCGGCAAGGTCATCGAGTCGTACGGCGTGTTGTCGGAGATGCTGGCCAATTCCTTTGCATGAACCGTCCAGGTCGTGTCGGGGTCGATCAGCACGAGGTTCGCCGGCTCGCCCACCTCGATCGGCCTGCCCTGGTCCGGTAGTCCGACGATCTCGGCCGGGCGTTCGCTCAGCACCTTCGCCACCCCGCGCCAGTCGAGCAAGCCGGGCGTCACCATGGTCTGCACGACGATCGACAAGGCAGTTTCCAAGCCGAGCATTCCGGGCCGTGCGGCCGCGAATTCGCAGCACTTGTCCTGCTCGGCGTGCGGTGCGTGATCGGTGGCGACACAATCGATGGTGCCGTCTGCGAGACCTTGGCGCAGCGCCGCGGTATCGGAGGCTTCACGCAACGGCGGATTCACCTTGTTGACGGCGTCGTAGGTGTGCAGCCGCGAATCATCGAGCAGGAGATGATGCGGTGTCACCTCCGCGGTGATCGAAATACCCTGGGATTTGGCCCATTTCACGAGTTCGACGGTGCCGGCAGTCGATGCGTGGCAGATGTGGACTCGAGTCTTGGCGTCGCGTGCCAACAGAGCGTCACGCGCAACGATCGACTCTTCGGCAGCACGCGGCCAGCCCGCGAGGCCCAGACGTGCTGCGGTGGGTCCCTCGTGTGCCACCGCGCCGACGGTCAGTCGCGGCTCCTCAGCATGCTGCGCGATGAGGACTCCGAGCGAACTTGCGTATTCCAGCGCGCGCCGCATCAGGAGTGGGTCGGCGACACAGTGGCCGTCGTCGGAGAACATACGAACGTTCGCAACGCCCGCTGCCATCGTCCCCATCTCGGCAAGTTGCTTACCCTCGAGTCCGACCGTGGCGGCACCCACGGGGTGCACATCGACGAGCCCGACTTCCTGGCCACGACGCCACACGTGATCGGTCACAACGACCGAGTCAGCGACCGGTGCGGTGTTGGCCATCGCGAACACTGCCGTGAACCCACCGAGCGCTGCCGCGGCGGATCCGCTGTCGATGGTTTCGGTGTCCTCCCGGCCCGGTTCGCGAAGGTGTGTATGCAGGTCGACGAAGCCGGGCAACAGAACCTGACCGGCGGCATCTATGACGTCGGCGCCATCGCCCGAGAGCTCTGTTCCGATCTCGGCGATCTCGCCGTCGGCGAGCAAGACATCGACCGGCTCGCCCTCGCCGTAGAGACGAGCACCCTTGATCAAGACGTTCACGCGCTCGCCTCCCCGGTACCGACCAGCAGGCGGAACAACACCGCCATACGCATGTGAACTCCGTTCGTAACCTGTTGCAATACAGCAGTTTTGGAAGAATCAGCGACCGACGATGCGATCTCCATGCCACGCAGCATCGGACCCGGGTGCAGCACAGTCGCGTGGTCGGCCAACAGGCGCAGGCGCTTCTCGGAGAGGCCGTACTTCACCGAATACTCTCGCGGCGACGGGAAGAAGCCGCCGTTCATCCGCTCGGCCTGCACGCGCAGCATCAACACAGCGTCGGCGCCGGGAAGTTCCGCATCGATCGAGTTCGACACTGTCACCGGCCAGGATTCGACGCCGACCGGGAGCAGGGTCTGCGGCGCGACGAGCACCACATCGGCACCGAGCATCGCCAGCAGGAACGCGTTCGAACGCGCCACCCTGCTGTGCAGGATGTCCCCGACGATCGCGATCCGTTTGCCTTCGATGGACCCGAGCCGCTGCCTGATCGTCAGCGCATCGAGCAACGCCTGCGTCGGATGCTCGTGCGTGCCGTCACCGGCATTGATGATGGCTGGGCCGTCGCCGTCACCACCCGTCCAACCCGCAATTTGGTGCGCTGCTCCGGAGGCCGGATGCCGGATGATCAGCGCGTCCGCACCCGCCGCGTGCAGGGTCATGGCGGTGTCACGCAACGACTCGCCCTTCGACACCGACGAGCTGCTCGCACTGACATTGATGACGTCCGCGCTCATCCACTTGCCCGCGACCTCGAAGGACACTCGGGTGCGGGTGGAATTCTCGTAGAACACCGTCATCACGGTGCGACCGCGAAGGGTTGGCAGCTTGCGAACTTCTCGACCCAGGAGGGCCTGTTCGAAGCGCTCGGCTTCGTCCAATAGGGACGTCGCGCTCTCCCGGGTCAAATCGGATACCGAGAGCAAGTGCTTCACAGTGCCGAGTCCCCCTCGTCTTGCTGAGTCGGTTGCGCGCTGTGCAGCAGGACCGCGTCACGCCCGTCCTGCTCGGTGAGCAGTACCGATACATCTTCGGCTCGCGCGGTCGGCACGTTCTTGCCGACATAGTCCGCGCGCAGCGGCAGCTCTCGATGACCACGGTCGACCAGCACGGCAAGCTGCACCGCGCGGGCTCTGCCGAGGTCGCGAAGGGCGTCGAGCGCCGAGCGGACTGTGCGGCCCGAGAACAGGACGTCGTCGACGAGCACCACAAGCGCGTCCTCGATACCACCGTCGGGAACCGACGTGCGCTCGAGTGGGCGGTGCGGTTTGTTGCGCAGATCGTCGCGGTACAGCGTGATGTCCAGCGAGCCGACGGCCGGCCGTACGCCCGCGAACTCTTCGATTCGATCCGCCAGCCGGGCAGCCAAAGTCGTCCCACGAGTGGGGATTCCGATGAGGACTACGCGCGGCGCGGTGACGTCAGCGGCGTCGTATGCCGTTTTCTCGATGATC
>JBBSKP010000021.1:0-35137 GCA_038256175.1 Mycobacteriales bacterium | reverse complement strand
GCGCGGCCCGGAACCTTCGGCGCATGGTGCACGACAAAGCTGAATACCGTTCCGCGGCCCGATGCCACCACGTAGTCGGTCGGCTCCGACTTGTCTTGCCAGATCGCGGGGATCGGCGGATGACGCAGGGTGCCGTCGGCCACTTTCTGAATCCGCAACTCGCCGATCTTCGTTCCCGCCCAGAAGAACTCGGTATCGAGCGACACCATCGGCCGGATCGCTTGTGTGGGATCGACTCCGTCGGCCGGGTCCGGTGCGGTTGGTGGCGCGAACTTCAGCACGCGGAACAACATTTCCGAGACGAGCTCGTCGGTCCCGGAATCATTGGTGACGTACCAACTGTTGCGTGTCGTGACAAACCATCCGAGACCGAGTCCGGTCTTCTTCGGTCCGACGATGTCTTCCAAAGTGGTTGTGATGGAGACGTGCTCACCCAGTTCGAGATAACGGTGATAGGTCGAGTCGCAATTCGTCGCGACGATGGAGGTGAAGCCGGCCTCGTCGAGAATTCCCATCATGAGCCCGAGCGGATCGTCCGCCGTGCGAGCGCCATGGAGACCAGGCATCGTCCACACCTGCGCCATTGCCGGTGGGGCGACGACGCCGTCATGCCCAGCGGCGCGGGCCGCGTCGGCATCGACGTATATCGGATTGTCGTCGCCGATCGCTTCGACCCAGTTGTTGATCATGGGCTGGTTCACTGGATCGCGGCCCAGTCGGGGCTTGCTCTCGCCCGCATCCTTGATTCGCTGCGCCGCAGCGGTAATCGACTCGGTCACAGTCTGATTCCTATCGGGGAACTCGGGGTAGTTTCAGGCCGGCGGTCGCGATGAGTTCGCGCATCACCTCGTTGACGCCGCCGCCGAAAGTGATCACCAGATTTCGCTTCACTTGCTTGTCCAGCCAATCGAGCAGCTTCGCAGTCTCGGCGTCACTCGGATCGCCGTGCCGACCGACGATTTCCTCGGCGAGCCTGCCGATTCGCTGGATACGTTCGGTAGCAAATACTTTCGTTGCAGAGGCGTCCGCGATATCGACCGCGTCGTTCTCGCTCGACGCCACTTGCCAGTTGAGCAGTTCGTTCAGCCGGTACGTCGCATGGATCTCTCCGAGCGCTCTGGCGACATCGGGTTCACCCAGCAACTTGCCGTCCGCCGCCCAGGCTTTCAGCTTGTCGTACAAGCCGCCGATGCGGCCGGCGGGCCCGAGCATCACCCGTTCGTGGTTGAGCTGCGTCGTAATCAGCTTCCACCCCGCGTTCTCCGCACCGACCAGCATTTCGGCGGGCACGCGGACATCGGAGTAGTACGTGGCGTTGACGTGATGCGCACCGTCGCAGGTGATGATCGGCGTCCACGAATAGCCCGGATCCTTGGTGTCCAGTATCAGGATCGAGATGCCGCGGTGCCGCGAATCCGCTGCGCCGGTACGGCAGGCCAGCCAGATGTAATCGGCATCGTGGCCACCGGTCGTGAAGATCTTCTGGCCGTTGACGACGAAGTCGCCGTTGGCATCTCGCACTGCCGATGTGCGCAGGGACGCAAGGTCGGTGCCGGCTTCGGGTTCGGTGTAGCCGATGGCGAAGTGCACCTCACCGGCGAGAATCGCGGGAAGGAAGCGACGTTTCTGTTCCTCGGTACCGTAGGTCTGCAACGTCGGACCCACGGTCTGCAGGGTCACCGAGGGAAGCGGAATATCCGCTCGCACAGCCTCGTTCGCGAATATCTGCTGCTCGACCTCGCCGAATCCGCGGCCGCCGAATTCCTTCGGCCACCCGACGCCGAGCCACCCGTCCGTACCCATCCGCTTGATCACTTCGCGGTAGGTGGGACCGTGTCGCTCCGTCATCATCAGCTCGGCCTCGGCCGGGCTGATCAGCGTCGAAAAGTACTCGCGCAGTTCCTTTTGCAACGCCCTCTGGTCGTCGGTCAGATCGATGTACACCGCGCCCCCAAGAGGTCGAGTCGGTATGAAGACCCACCGAGCAGGCGAGCCAAATCCTTTGTTTGCGAGGAGAACCGGTGCATCGGATACGTCACGTCGACGCCGATGCCACCGTGCAAGTGGTGGCAGACCTGCATCGCAACCGGGACCTCCGTTGCGATCCAGTACGCCAGCACGTCGAGATCGTCGTCGGCGTCCATACCTTCGGCCAACCGCCAGGCGGCTGACAATGCGGCGACATGGAGTGTGCGCGAGGTGACGTAGACGTCCGCGATCTGCTGCGCGACCGCCTGAAACGTTGCAAGCGGTTTTCCGAATTGGTGCCGGGACCCGACATGTTCCGCCGTCAGCGTCGTCGCGCCGGTGAGCAGTCCGTCCGCGTACGCCCCGATGCTGCCGAGTGCCACCCGATGCAAGGTGGACACCTCCCCATGGAGCAATTCGGCTTTCGGAACACGGACTCCGTCGAGTCGCATGGCGAACTCCGGTGCGCCCGACGACGTCGGTGTCGCAGTGAGCGTCACGCCCTCGGCATCCGGTGAAACGAGAACAACGCCGACGTCGGTCGGCACCAGGATCCGCAACGCGTCAGCGGCGTAGGGGACGCCGACCTTCGCGCCCGTCACGACGAACGAATCGCCGTCGACCGCTGCGGTGGTCACCGGGTTCGCAGTGAACGGTGCGCCCGGCTCCCCGAGTGCCGCCGTCAGTATCGCGCCTCGGGCAACGTTGGGTAGGAGTTCGTCCTGTAGCTGTTCGTCGGCCATCTCGAGGATCGGAAGCACGCCGAATCCGAGCGTGGCCAGCGCTGGAGTGCTCGGCGCGCGCCGACCGATCTCGGTGAGCAGCGTCGCAACGCCGGCTATTCCGAGCCCGTCGCCGTCGAGCCGTGTCGGTAGCGCAAGGGACAGCAGCCCGCCTATTGCCAGGTCGGTCCACAGCTGCTCCCCTGTGCGGTCTGCGGCATGGTCGAGCAGGCCGACAGCCGCTTCCGCTACCGCGTCCTGGGTCTGATCTCTCGTAAAGTCCACGCCTCGTCCCGCCGCCGTCGATCGTTCACAAATTTAGAACGTGTTCCAGTTGTATCACCGATGCCAAGCTTGCGGAAGTCACTCCCTCGGCAAGCCCAGCAATCGCTCGCCGGCGACGGTGAGCAGAATCTGCGAGGTACCACCCGCGATGGACAGGCACCTCGTCAAGAGGAACGAGTACGAGGGCTCCCCCTCGATCGCCCCGGCAGGTCCGGCGATCTCGACCGCGAACTCGGCCACGTCCTGCCGATAACGGACGCCGACCAGCTTGCGCACACTCGACTCCGGCCCTGGATCCTGACCTTCGAGCTGCCTGACGGTGGTCCGCAGCCCCAGCAGCGAGCCGACCATGGCGTCGGCGACCAGCCCGCCCAGCCGATCGCCGACAACGGGGTCGTCCGCCGGCGTTGCCGCAACGAGCGTCTCCATCGCTTCGCCGAGCAACGAACTCCCGCTCATCGCGACACGCTCGTTGGCCAAGGTGGTGTGCGCGAGTCGCCAGCCCCCGTCGACAACACCGACCACACAGTCGTCGGGAACGAACACATCGTCGAGGAACACTTCGTTGAAGCGCTCCTCACCAGTGATCTCCTTCAGCGGGGAAATCCGAATTCCCTTGCTACGCATGTCGACCAAGAAGTATGTGATGCCGCGATGCTTCGCCGCTTCCCGATTGGATCGCGCGAGGCAGATGCCCCAGTCCGCCTTCTGCGCCGACGAGGTCCACACCTTCTGCCCCTGCAACAACCAGCCGCCCTCCACTTTCGTTGCGCTGGTACGCAATGCGGCGAGGTCGGAGCCAGCGCCGGGCTCGCTGAACAGCTGGCACCACGCGACATCGCCACGCAATGTCGGCATCGCGAGCCGCTCGATTTGCTCGGCCGATCCGTGCTCGAGAATGGTGGGGACAGCCCACCAACCGATGACGAGATCGGGACGCTCGACACCTGCATCGTGGAGTTCCTCGTCGATCAGCAGTTGATGCGCCGCATCCGCGGCCCTGCCGTACGGAACCGGCCAATGTGGTGCGAGCAGACCACTTTCCGCCAGAGCCGGCCTGCGCTGCTCGGGCGGCAGGGCTGCGATCTCGGCAGCCTCACGCCGAATTTCGGCACGGTCGGATTCGAGCCCACTGAGGTCTATACCGGCCGACCGGCGCGCGCCATCGCGAGTCAGTTCGACGACTCGCCCACGCCATCTCGCCGATCCACCGAGCAACTGCCGCATCGCAGTTGCGCGGCGAAGATAGAAATGCGCGTCGTGCTCCCACGTGAACCCAATGCCACCGAGCACCTGGATGCAGTCTTTGGCTGTCTCGACCGCGGCGTCCAACGCGACGGCCGCGGCACCAGCGGCAGCGATGGGGAGTTCTCCGTTGAAGTTTCTGAAGTCCTCCTCGGCAGCGATCGCAGCATCCCAGGCAACCGCTCTGATCTTCTCGACGCGACACAGCATCTCGGAGCAGATGTGCTTGACGGCCTGAAAGGATCCGATCTTTTTGCCGAATTGCTCACGGATCTTTGCGTATTCGACCGCGGTGTCGAGGCACCACCCCGCAAGCCCGGCAGCTTCGGCGGCGGCCAACAGCGCTGCCAGATCCAACACAAGCCCGGGCCGCACGCCGCTCACGAGACGGTCTGACGGCACTCGCAATTCCGCACAACGCACCCGCGCAAGTGGGGTACTGCGATCGAGCGCCGACACCGACTCGCACTCGAGTCCGTCGGACTCACTGTCGACCAGGCACCAGATCGTTTCGCCGCCAACGTCCGCGGGGAGCAGAACCGCAACGCCCTGAGCCGCCCCGAGCGCGAATCCCGCCTCGCCGGTGAGGATCACGCCACCGTCGGCGTCCGCGGTGCCGGCGACGGGCGTGCCGTCGAGGACAACCGCGCATGGCAGATTCCCGTCCGCGATCTCACCCCCCCAGCGTTTCGCTGCCGCGGTGCGCGCCTCACTGCCGTCCGAGCGACCGATGATCAGGCCCGCAAGCGCCGTCGACAGCACCGGTCCGCCGACGAGAGCCCGCGCAGCCTCTTCCAGCATCGCCGCAAGATCGACGACGGCACCGTCCGCGCCGCCGACGTCGCCCGGAAGCGCCACCGAGAAGAGTCCGAGGCCGGCCACACCGGGCCACGAGGCTCGCCAGTAGTCGCTGTCCCCGGAACGCAATGTTCCAATCGGTACGGTGCCGCGAGCCCATGCGCGGATCGACTGCTGAACCGCTTTCTGCTCGTCAGTGGTGGCGATGGTCACAGCGATGCCGCCTTCCTAGGAATGACACTAACGTCTAGAACGTGTTCTAATGTGTGTTCCAGTCTAGAGTCAAGACCACCTGGTTGCGGCTGGTCCAACCGGCACCTCCAACGGCCTGATTTTCCGAGAACGAGGACACTCGATGGCTAGCACTTCCAGCCCCACCACACCGCGGCAAGCGAGCAACGGAGCTGTCACCACGCTCAGCGAGGACGATCTGAGTTCCAACGCGCAGCGCGAGCGGCGCAAGCGGATACTCGACGCGACGCTGGCATTGGCATCCAAAGGCGGATACGAAGCCGTCCAGATGCGCGCGGTCGCCGAACGTGCCGACGTTGCCGTGGGCACGCTCTACCGCTATTTCCCGTCGAAGGTGCACCTGCTCGTGTCGGCACTGGCCCGCGAGTTCGAGCGCATCGAAACCAAACGCAAGATTCCGCCCGGCGACACGCCACAGGAGCGGATGCACCTGATCCTGAGTCAGATCACCCGCGCGATGCAACGCGATCCGCTTCTCACCGAGGCCATGACTCGCGCATTCATGTTCGCCGACGCGTCCGCAGCCGCCGAGGTCGATCGAGTCGGCAAGGTCATGGACAAACTGTTCGCGCGCGCAATGAGCGACGGCGAACCCACCGAGGAACAGCTCGCAATCTCGCGAGTGATCAGCGACGTGTGGCTATCGAACCTTGTCGCGTGGCTCACCCGACGCTCGTCTGCGACGGACGTCACAGCGCGCCTCGAGCTCACCGTTGACCTCCTGCTCGGGGATCGCAAAAATACTGTGATTTGAACCGGCTAGGCCGCGACATTGGCGTCGCGGCCTCCGTTGATCGCATAGGTTTGAGTGGTGAGTGTCCAAGACCTCTCCCTAGAACTACGTCGCGCACTATCGACCATCGCGCGAACGCCCCGCCTTCTCGTCGCGTCCGACTACGACGGGACGGTGGCCCCGATTGTCTCCGACCCCGAGAAGGCTTTTCCACATCCCGAGTCGGTGCGCGCGCTGCGCGCACTGTCCGGTTTGTCGGGAACCACCGCTGCGGTGATCTCCGGTCGCGCACTTCGTGATCTGGCCACGCTGTCGCGGCTTCCCATCGAAGTTCAGCTAGTCGGCAGCCATGGATCCGAGTTCGACGTCGGGTTCGTGCACGCCATCGACAACGACGCCAAACAACTGCTGGACGAACTGGTGACCGAGCTGCACGACGTCGCCGCAGCCAATCCCGGAGTCACGACCGAGCCGAAACCAGCGAGCGTGGCATTGCACGTTCGCAATGCAGCACCCGCGATTGCACATCGCGCGCTGACGCAGGTGCGGCAGGGAGCAGCAAGTTGGGTCGGCGTGCAGGTCACCGAGGGCAAGTCCGTCATCGAACTTGCTGTGATCGTCACCGACAAGGGCGACGCGCTCGACATCTTGCGCCACCAGGAATCCGCCTCTGCTGCAGTCTTCATCGGCGACGACGTCACCGACGAAAAAGCGTTCCGGCGTCTGCACGGACCCGATGTCGGCATCAAGGTCGGCGAAGGCGAAAGTCTTGCGGAGTTCCGAGTTTCCAGCACCGAGGACGTGTCCGCCGTACTCGCGTTCATCGTCGAGGAGCGCCGCAAATGGTTGTCCGGCGCAAGCGCCCCACCGATCGAACGACTGACCATGCTCGCGAGCCCGCGTTCGGTGGCACTCGTCACTCCCGACGGCACCATGACGTGGCTGTGTCATCCCGAGCCTGATTCGGCCGCGGTATTCGCACATCTGCTCGGCGGACCGGACGCCGGACATTTCAGTGTCGGGCCTCAACGAAGCGCGCTCCCCCTATCGCAGCGCTACGTCAACGGCACCATGACGGTCGAAACCCGTTGGGCAAGTTTGCAGGTCACTGATTACCTGCCGCACGACGTTGCCCTCGAACGCACCGATCTCACGCGGGTGATCACGGGCGATGCGAAGGCGATAGTGACGTTCGCGCCGCGTCCTGAGTTCGGCCAGGTTCCTACGCAACTGGAACGAGCGACGTTCGGGCTCAGGGTTTTCGGACCGAACGATCCGATGGTGCTCCGCTCGCCCGGCGTGCATTGGGACATCACGAGCGACGGCACCCATCAGACCGCTCATGCAGTCATCGACCCGTCGCAGGGTCCTGTCGTACTCGAGCTGCGTTGCGGCACGTCGGATCTCGAGCCGTCGGCGCTCGACGAGGCCGAGCGCCGAAAGCTCGCCGAAGAATATTGGAGCGGCTGGGCGTCCCAGTTGACGTTGCCACCGCTGAAGCCCGACCTGATGCTGCGTTCGGCACTCACCTTGCGTGGGCTCGTCCACGCACCGTCCGGATCGATCTTAGCTGCGGCCACCACGTCGCTGCCCGAAGAGATTGGCGGCGTTCGCAACTGGGACTACCGCTATTGCTGGCTGCGCGACGCCGCACTCACGGCGGCAGCACTCGTGTCGGTGGGTTCCCTGCAGGAGGCCGAGGAGTACCTGGCGTGGGTGCATGAAGTCCTCGAGACGCTGCCCGGCCCCGAGCGACTGCACCCGCTGTACACGATTTACGGCGCGGGTCTGCCGCCCGAGGCTGTCATCGACCTGCTCCCCGGCTACGCGGGTTCGCGTCCGGTACGCATTGGTAACGCCGCGAACATGCAGGTACAACTCGACGTGTTCGGACCTATCGTCGACCTGATCTCGAAGCTCGCCCATGCACGCGAACGCAAGGGCATCACCGCGCCGGGCGAGGCATTGCCGGACGTCGACTGGGAACTGGTGTGCGCCATGGTGTCCGCCGTACAGCGACGCTGGCGCGAACCTGATCATGGAATCTGGGAGATCCGCGGCGCACCGCGCCATCACGTGTATTCGAAAGTGATGGGTTGGGTCACCGTCGATCGAGCGCTGACGCTGGCCAAGCAGTTCTCCCGACCCGTCGACGACGCGTGGACCGAACTGCGCGACGAGATCTCCGACGAGGTACTGCACAAGGGCTGGAACGACGAGGTGCAGTCGTTCACCGCAGCGTACGACGGGACGGACCTCGATGCCGCGACGCTGCACATCGGACTCAGCGGCCTGATCGATCCGTCCGATTCGCGCTTTGCCGCCACCGTCGTGGCTACCGAAGCCGAACTGCGCAGCGGCTCGACTGTGTATCGCTATCACCACGACGATGGACTCCCCGGCGGCGAGGGCGGGTTCCATCTCTGCGCGGCATGGTTAGTCGAGGCTTATCTACTGACCGGCAAACGGTCCGATGCCGAGGCTCTCTTCGCCCAGCTCGTCAGCGCTGCAGGGCCAACAGGTCTGCTCAGCGAGGAATACGACCCGGTCGCCGAGCGATCGCTCGGTAATCACCCCCAGGCATACAGCCACCTCGGTCTGCTGCGCTGTGCCCAGTTGCTGAGCGAGTAACTGCCCGCTCCCCAAATTGTGCACTCGAGTCGACGTCGCGCTAAAGTACAACGGAAACGGTTTCCATTAGCAGCTTCGCTCATTCGAGGAGTCCCAGGTGTCTCGTCACCGGTTGTTCCGCCCGGCCACAGCCGTGCTCGGACTATCCATCGCCGCCGCATTCGCATTGAGCGCATGCAGCAGCGATTCCAACTCGGGCGGCAAGGTCACCATCGTCGCGTCGACCAACGTCTGGGGCAGCGTTGCCGCCGCAGTTGCCGGCAATGACGCATCCGTCGAATCGATCATCGACGAGCCCGGTGCGGACCCACACTCCTACGAGTCGAGTCCAAGCGATGCTGCAGCGGTCACCGACGCCGACCTTGTCGTCTACAACGGCGGCGGGTACGACGCCTTCATCGACAAGATGCTCACAGGCACCGCGGACAAGCCGACGGTCAACGCGTTCGACCTGCGCATCGCCACGGCAGACGAGAACGAGCACGTCTTCTACGACCTCCCCACAGTCGACGCGACCGCGCAGAAGATCGCCGATGAGCTCGGCAAACTCGACCCGAACAACGCCAAGGGCTACACCGAGCGGGCCAACGCATTCCACGACAAGCTGAACGCGATCTCGACAGTCACCAAGAAGATCGGTGCGGAGCACCCGAAGGCGCCGGTCGCCCAAACCGAGCCGATCGCGCACTACCTGCTCGAGGCGGCCGGGGTCGAGGATCTGACTCCGCAGGAGTTCGAGAACGCGATCGAAGAAGGCACCGACCCCTCACCGAGTGCGCTCGCAGCGACGAGGGACCTGCTCACCCAGAAGAAGGTTCAGGCGCTGGTGTACAACATCCAGACCGAAGACAAAGTGACCCAGGACATCCGAGCCGCAGCGCAATCGGGAGGCGTCCGGATCGTCGAAGTTACCGAGACACTCCCTGCTGACCTCGACTACATTCAGTGGCAGACCGACAACGCCGAAGCACTCGCCAAGGCGCTCAATTGACGCAGTCCTCGTTGACTGACGGTAAGGCCAATGCGCTTGTGACCGACCAGCACTCGACGTTGCCCGACAACCGCACTCCCGCAGTAAGTCTCGCGGGAGCGCGGTTGTCGTTCGGTGAGCGCACGTTGTGGGACGATCTCGATCTCCGTGTCGCACCAGGCGAGTTCGTCGCAGTCCTCGGTCCTAACGGCTCGGGAAAGACCGCGCTTCTCAAGGTGCTGCTCGGCCAGCTGGCGCTCAACTCCGGGCACGCGGAGATCGCCGGAAGGCCTGCGCGGGCCGGGAACTCCGATGTCGGCTACATCCCACAGCAGAAGGCGATCGACGAGGGCCTTCCACTGCGCGGACGCGACCTCGTCGGTCTCGGCTTCGACGGACACCGCTGGGGACTCGGGTTTCGCGGGCGGTCCGAACGCAAGCAGGTCGTCGATCGAGCGATCACCGAGGTCGGCGCCGCGGCGTTCGCAGACGCACCGCTTGGCACGATGTCCGGCGGCGAACAGCAACGGCTGCGCGTCGCGCAGGCACTTGTAGGCGATCCGAAAGTACTGCTCTGCGACGAACCCTTGCTCAGCCTCGATCTCGCGAACCAGCGTTTGGTGTCGAATCTGATCGACCGGCGACGCAAGACGCACGACACCGCGGTCATGTTCGTCACGCACGAAATCAATCCGATCCTGCCGCTCGTGGATCGGGTGCTCTATCTGGTGGACGGCCAGTTCCGGATCGGTCCGGCAAGTGAAGTGATGACCTCGACCGTGCTGTCGGAGCTGTACCAAACGGACGTCGACGTGTTGAAGGTCCGCGGCCGGCTCGTGGTGGTCGGGACCGGCGACGCGGTCGACGCACTCGGAACCGCTGGTGGACATCACGTCCACGGGGATCACGCATGAACGAGAAACTGGCAGACGTCTTTTCGAAGATGTTCGACTTCTCCACGACAGCCAACCTGCTTTCCTACGATTTCGTCCAGCAAGCACTGCTCGCAGCCGCGATCCTCGGACTGCTCGCCGGCGCGATCGGTCCGCTGATCATCAGCAGGCAAATGTCGTTCGCGGTACACGGAACGAGTGAGCTGTCCCTGACCGGCGCATCGGCAGCACTGCTTGCCGGAATCAGCGTGGGCATCGGCGCAATTATCGGATCCGTGGTGGCCGCCGTCCTGTTCGCCCTGCTCGGAGCCAAAGTGCGCGAACGTGATTCGGTGATCGGGGTTGTACTTTCGTTCGGCCTCGGGCTATCCGTGCTGTTTCTGTGGCTCTATCCCGGGCGGACCGGAACCAGCTTTTCGCTCCTGGTGGGGCAGATCGTCGGCGTCGGCAACAGTGGCCTCAACTTGCTGCTGGTCTGCGCAGTCATCGTGTTGGCCGTACTCGCGGTGGTCTACCGGCCGTTGCTGTTTGCGAGCACGGACCCCGAGGTCGCCCTCGCCCGTGGCGTCCCGGTCCGCGCGTTGTCGATCGTGTTCGCGGTACTGGTCGGTGTCGCAGCCGCACTCGGCGTCCAGATCGTCGGCGCCCTACTTGTCCTTTCGCTACTGATCACGCCCGCCGCGGCTGCCGCGCGAGTGACAGCGAACCCACTCCGGGCAACCCTGCTCGCGATTGCTTTCGCCGAACTCGCTGCAGTCGGCGGCATTCTGCTGTCGCTCGCCCCCGGTGTGCCGGTGTCCAGCTTTGTCACGACTATCTCGTTCGTCATCTACCTCGTGTGCCGGTTCATCGGCTCGCGGCGCAATCGCAATTCCGGCCGAAAGGTCGCTGTCGCCGCATAGGTGAACGCTGCCTGCCCACCAATGCCAGATTGCGACGGGATCCCGGCTCGTTCCGACAGGAATGGGCACGCAGCGTGCATACGGCACAATGGTGGCCGTGACGTGGCAGTTCTGGATCGATCGTGGCGGGACGTTCACCGATATCGTCGCCCGCAAACCCAACGGTCGATTGGTCACGCACAAACTGCTGTCGGAGAACCCGTCTCGCTACCGCGATGCTGCGGTGGCGGGGATTCGTGAACTGCTCGGTGTTGCCGAAGATCAGCCGGTTCCGAGTGCCGAGATCGACGTCGTCCGCATGGGAACGACCGTCGCCACCAATGCCCTGCTCGAACGCAAAGGTGAACCCACCGCGCTGGTGATCACTCGCGGTTTCGGCGATGCGCTCCGGATCGGCTATCAGAACCGCCCGCGTATCTTCGATCGGCAGATCGTCCTTCCTGAACCCTTGTATCGCAACGTCATCGAGGTCGATGAGCGCGTTTCCGTAGATGGCACCGTACTGCGCGCACCCGACCTCGACCGCCTCGCCACCGACATGCAGCGGGTGTACGACGACGGCATTCGCGCCGTTGCCATTGTCTGCATGCACAGCCATCTGTATCCGGAGCACGAGAAGAAAATCGCTCGCGTCGCCGAGGAGATCGGCTTCGACCAGATATCGCGATCGGCCGAAGCGAGCCCGCTGATGAAGCTGGTCTCTCGGGGAGATACCGCAGTCGTCGATGCCTACCTGTCACCGGTACTGCGCCGTTACGTGAACCAGGTCGCCGACCAACTGCCCGGAGTGCTGCTGATGTTCATGCAGTCGAACGGCGGGTTGGCGGAGGCTGCGCATTTTCGCGGCAAGGACGCGATCCTGTCCGGCCCCGCCGGTGGAATCGTTGGCATGGTCCGCATGTCGGAACTCGCCGGGTTCGAGAAGGTGATCGGCTTCGACATGGGTGGAACATCCACCGACGTATCGCATTACGCGGGTACATACGAGCGCGTGTTCAACACACAGGTTGCCGGCGTCCGCCTGCGTGCGCCGATGCTGGACATACACACCGTCGCGGCCGGCGGCGGATCGATACTGCATTTCGACGGTTCGAGGTACCGCGTCGGGCCTGACTCGGCGGGCGCTGATCCCGGGCCCGCGTGCTACCGGCGTGGTGGCCCGCTCACTGTCACCGATGCGAACGTGATGCTGGGTCGAGTTCAGCCCGAACACTTTCCGCATGTATTCGGGCCCGACGGCGATCAACCGCTCGACCGCGACGTTGTCGTCGAGAAGTTCACGGAGCTCGCCGCAGAGATCGCCGACGACCGCTCACCCGAACAGGTCGCCGAGGGGTTTCTGCAAATCGCGGTGGCAAACATGGCGAATGCCGTCAAGAAGATCTCGGTACAGAAAGGCCACGACGTCACCCGCTATGCCCTCACTACTTTCGGCGGCGCCGGAGGTCAGCACGCTTGTGCCGTGGCCGATGCGCTCGGCATGAACACAGTTCTTGTGCCGCCCATGGCCGGTGTGCTCTCGGCCCTCGGCATCGGTCTCGCCGATACGACCGCAATGCGTGAGCAGTCGGTCGAATTGGCGCTGGAGCCGCCGTCGATGGATGAACTCACCAGCGCGGCGCAGGCGTTGGCCGACGCCGCCAGCCGGGAGTTGCGGGACGAAGACGTGGCCGAAGATCGGATCCGGATCACCCAACGCGCACATGTTCGCTACGACGGCACCGACACCGCGGTTCCTGTCGCACTCGGTGATTATGCGGACATGGTCGAGGAATTCGAAAGATCGCACCGCGCAACGTATTCCTTCCTGATGGAACGCCCACTTGTCGTCGAAGCGCTTTCGGTCGAAGCGACCGGGCTCACCGACGAACCGGAGCTTGGGCATCTGGCGGGCGACCCGACGGATGTCGCGGCAGAGAACGTTCGGTTGTACGCCGCGGGCAGCTGGCACGACGCTGCGCTCCACCAGCGACAAGCCCTGACGCCCGCCGTCACCGTGACGGGGCCCGCCGTCATCGCCGAGACCAACTCGACCACCGTCATAGAACCCGGTTGGCGAGCCGGCGTCACCGACACCGGACATCTGCTTGTGGAACGAGTCGAGCCGCGATCCCATATCGACGTCGGCACCGAGGCCGATCCTGTTCTGCTCGAGATCTTCAACAACCTCTTCATGTCGATCGCCGAACAGATGGGAACACGGCTCGAGTCCACCGCGCAGTCGGTGAACATCAAAGAGCGGCTTGATTTCTCGTGCGCGTTGTTCGACCCGGACGGCAATCTGATTGCCAACGCACCGCACATTCCGGTCCACCTCGGCTCCATGGGGCCGAGTGTGAAAGAGGTGCTGCAACGGCGAGCCGGCGATATGAAGCGCGGCGATGTGTACGCGGTCAACGACCCCTTCCACGGCGGCACGCACCTGCCTGACGTCACCGTCATCACCCCGGTGTTCGACACCGACAGCGACGACATTCTGTTCTATGTCGCCTCACGCGGACACCACGCCGAAATAGGCGGGCTCACACCGGGTTCGATGCCTGCACACAGCACGAACGTCCACGAGGAGGGCGTGCTGTTCGACAACTGGCTCCTCGTCAGCGCCGGGACGTTTCGCGAGGCCGAGACCGTCGAACTCCTCACCTGCGCGAAGTATCCGTCGCGAAACCCCAAGACCAACATTGCCGATCTGCGGGCACAGGTATCGGCCAACCACAAGGGTGTCGACGAGGTCGGCAAGATGATCGAACAGTTCGGCCTCCGGGTTGTGCACGCGTACATGAAGCACGTACAAACCAACGCCGAAGAGTCGGTCCGGCGGGTCATCGAAACCCTGCAGGATGGCACCTTCCGGTACGAAATGGATTCGGGCGCCATCATTTCCGTGAGCGTCCGGGTCGATCACGATCAGCGGACGGCGACGATCGACTTTGCCGGGACGTCGGACCAGCTGGCGACCAACTACAACGCGCCGTCGTCGGTCGCGAATGCCGCTGTCCTCTACGTCTTTCGCACGCTCATCGCCGACGACATCCCGCTCAACGACGGCTGCCTCGTTCCCCTCGACATCGTGATTCCCGAAGGTTCGATGCTTGCCCCCGTGTACCCCGCTGCTGTCGTCGCCGGCAATGTCGAAACGTCGCAGGCGATTACGGGTGCGTTGTACGGCGCGCTCGGCATACAAGCCGAGGGCTCGGGCACGATGAACAACGTGACGTTCGGCAATGCGGAGCACCAGTACTACGAGACGGTCAGCTCCGGTTCCGGCGCTGGCGACGGCTTCGACGGTACGCCGGTCGTGCAAACACATATGACCAACTCCCGGCTGACCGATCCCGAATTGCTCGAATGGCGGCTACCGGTTCTGTTGGAGGAGTTCGCGATTCGGGCCGGAAGCGGCGGTAGCGGTCGCTGGCACGGCGGGGACGGCGCGGTTCGCCGAATCCGGTTCACCGAAGCGGTGACAGTGAGCACGCTGTCGAATCATCGCCGCGTTCCCCCGTACGGCATGGCCGGTGGCGGTCCGGGCGGGCTCGGCGTCAATCGCGTCGAGCGCGCAGACGGAACCGTGACGGAGATGGCTGGGTCCGACTCCGTCGATCTGCAGGCTGGCGACATCTTGGTTCTGCACACGCCGGGCGGCGGCGGATACGGTCCGGACCCGAACTCGTAGGCCCCCCGCACCGACGGTGGACGAGTAATGTCTGCCTTCTCGTGATCGTGAACCCTCGGAGGACGTTATGGCTGGACGGTTCGAAGTAGCCGTAGAGATCAACCGCCCCATCGATGAAGTATTCGCTTACCTCGCAGCGGGTGTGAACGACGTGAACTTCAGCCCGCGTGTGCAGGAAATCGTGCAGACGACCGATGGCCAACCAGGGGTCGGCACCGTCTTCGCCAGCACCGTCAAGGATGCCGGGATGACCACCAAGCGTGAGATCGAGCTGACCGAGTTCGTCGCGCCGAACAAGATCCGGTGGACCGAGCGGTCGAAGAACCTCGTCACGTCCCGCGAAGGTGGATACGACCTCGAGCCTGCAGGTACGGGCACCCGCGTGACACTGTTCAACGTTCTCGAGGGACACGGGTTCGGGAAGCTCATCACGCCTCTCGCAGTCAGTGCGGCACGCAAGGAAGCCCCTGCATTCGGCGAGCGGATCAAGGCGGCGATCGAGGCGTCGTAGCCCTCGAACGAGAGCGCGGCTTGCTCTATCGATAAGGGTTCGCCTAACGTCGGTGAATGAGAATCGCGGTTAACTTAGCGACCAAAATCTAGGAGCGGCATGATCGACTTTGCGGTGCCCGACGACCTTGCGGCCAAAGCTGCGCGCGTTCGACAGTTCGTGATCGACGAGATTGTTCCCTACGAGCGCGATCCGCGGTTTACACAGCACGGGCCCACCGACGAGATGCGACAGGAACTCGTGGAGAAGGCCCGGTCGGCAGGCCTGCTGACCGTCCAGGCACCCGAATCCCTCGGCGGCTGGGGTCTGACCCACGTCGAGCAAGCCGTCCTGTACGAGGCCGCAGGGTGGTCCACATTGGGCCCCATCGCGATGAACTGCGCAGCCCCCGATGAGGGCAACATGTTCCTGCTCGGAAAGATCACGACGCCGGAGCAGGCTGAGAAGTACCTGCACCCGGTCATCGCGGGACACCAGCGCTCGGTGTTCGCCATGACCGAACCCGACGGTGCAGGATCGGATCCCGGTCAACTCAAGACAACCGCGACATTCGATGGCGAGAAGTTCACGATCAACGGTCGCAAGTGGCTGATCACGGGCGCGCGAGGCGCGAAGACGTGGATCATCATGGCGAACCTCGAGGCGAACCCGCATCTCCCCGAAGGTCCGACGCTGTTCCTCACCGACGGCGATCAGCAGGGCATCGTCATCGAACGCATCATGAACACGATGGACCGCAACTACGTCGAGGGTCACGGCGTCGTCGAATTCGACAACCTCATCTTGGAGAAGGACGCGCTGCTGGGTGAGTCCGGCCAGGCCTTCCGATACGCCCAGCTTCGCCTTGCGCCGGCTCGCCTGACCCACTGCATGCGCTGGCTCGGTGCAGCGGAACGAGCCCAGTCCATCGCGGTCGAACATGCCAAGACCCGCACCGCGTTCGGCAAGACCATCGGCGAACATCAGGGCGTCTCGTTCATGTTGGCGGACAACGCGATTGCGCTGCACCAATGCCGACTGACGATCTTGCACGCGTGCTGGCTGATGGACAACGGCGCAAAGGGCAGGCACGAAAGCTCGATGGCCAAGGCGTTTGTGTCCGAGGAACTCTTCAAGGTCACCGACAGGTGTGTGCAGGTGCTCGGCGGCATCGGTATCAGTGACGAGACCGTCGTCGAGATGATCTTCCGCGATATGCGCGCATTCCGGCTCTACGACGGTCCGACCGAGGTTCACAAATACGCAATCGGTCGCCAAATTCTGCGGTGACCACTCCGCGACTGCTCTCCACACTTCACCCCCGGGATCTCGAGGGTGAAGTGCGCAGAAAGTCCGCGAAGTGGATGCGCACGCGGCGCCGGACCGCCGAGGCAACAACTTTCGCTGCGATCTTCAGCAGTGCGCCCTCGACTGCGCATGCGCTCGTCAGTGGGCGCGATGCACGATCGGTCGTCGACTACCTCACCGGCGCTACCCGGGCGATCGGCGTGCTCGTCCCACCAGGAAAGCCCGGGCTGCTACGCGGCGCGGTTGCCCACACCCTGCTCTCGATCGCCGCAGGCGAAGTGTTGAGCCGCGTTCTGCCGCAACGCCACTCGATCGCGTGGGGTGCTGCGGCAGGCCTTGCGATGGGCATAGTCAATGTCGGTGTCATCGGTCGGCGGTTTCCGTCTATTCGCGCACTTCCACGAGGCCCGCAACTCGCCGACAATGTAGCTTTCGGCGCGATGTTTGCTGCGGTTGCGGATCGACGCGAAGGCTGACACCACCTACGTGCTTGCGACTGCCAGGACTACCAAGGCGATGACGCCTACGCCGATTGCGAGCGCGATCAGGACGGACGAAATGATCCCGCAGATGTACCCGGCCTGGATCTGACCGCGACCACCGATCGCACCGCCCGACCGATCTATCTCGTCGAGTGCGCGCTTACCCATCACCCAGGCAACCGGGCCGATGAGTTGGCACACGACAAGGCTGAGGACGCCAAGCACCAGAATGATCGTCGCTTGTGGATGATCCCGCGGCGGCCCATATACGCCGTACTGCGGCGGCTGGTACTGGTTGAACGGTTCCTGGGGGTCACCCTGCGGATAGCTCATCGGAGAATCGTGACATTCCGGTCAACCGGTGGCAATACGTAGCTTTACAGACCTCGCCGTTGCCGGGCGATATCGGCGAGCACGACGCCCGCGGCAACGGAGGCGTTCAACGATTCGACCGCGCCGGACATCGGGATGCTCAGCACCGAATCGCACGTCTCGCGCACCAAGCGGCTCAAGCCTTTTCCTTCGGAACCGACCACGATGCAGACCGGCCCCGTGCCGACGTAGGCATCGAGCATGGTGTCACCGTCTGCATCCAAACCGACGATCTGTACTCCCTTGCTCTGCCAATCCTTCAGCGTGCGAGTCAAGTTCGTTGCCCGGGCGATCGGAAGGCGAGCTGCTGCACCTGCGCTCGTTCGCCACGCAACAGCCGTGACACTCGCGCTGCGACGCTGCGGGATCACGACACCGTGGCCACCGAATGCGGCTACCGACCGCACGACAGCACCCAAGTTGCGCGGATCGGTGATGTTGTCCAATGCCACGAGCAACGCAGGTTGTGCCGCAGTCCGTACCGCGCTGAGCAGATCGTCCGGATGCGCGTAGCGGTAGGGCGGGACCTGCAGAGCGATGCCCTGGTGAAGCCCGTTGGCGCTGAGCCGATCCAGGTCGGTGCGTGGCACCTCGAGGATGGAAATGCCGGCATCCGCTGCCCGCTGGACGCTTTCCTTCAGCCGATCATCACTTTCGGTCCCCGTCGCGACGTACAACGCCGTTGCAGGAACGCCCGCGCGAAGACATTCGACAACCGGGTTGCGACCGAGCACTGTCTCGGGACCGTCGTCGGGTTTGCGACCCGCGGGACGAGCCCCACCGCGCGGTTGGCCGGTGGCCTTCGCCGCTGCGCGCGCTCGCTTGGCAGCTGGGTGTTTCGTCCTGGCTTCGGCGGGTGGTGTCGCGCCGCGCCCTTCGACGCCGCGGCGCCGATTCCCGCCCGAGCCGACAACCTGGCCCTTCTTGGTTCCGCTCTTGCGGATTGCTCCGCGTCTGCTGGAATTTCCGGCCATCAGTTTTGATCCTTTATCGCTTCGCTTGCCGGATTGCCCGGCGTGAGGGACCATTGCGGTCCTTGTGGAGTGTCGGTGACCTCGACGCCGGCATCGATCAGCCGATCGCGAACCTCGTCGGCGGCCGCCCAATTCTTGTCGGCTCGAGCTTGCTGACGCCGGACGAGTTCGGCGCGAACAAGCACATCCAGCGCTGCCATCACCATCGACGTGTCAGGGCCCTGTGCCCAATGCGGATCGAGCGGGTCGACACCGAGAATGTTGAGCATCGCTCGAACTTCACCGGCAATCTCGACTGCGGCGTCGAGGGCCCCCGAATCGAGGGCTTTGTTGCCATCGTGCACGCGACCGTGTAGTTCGGCAAGCGCTCTGGGCACACCGAGATCATCATCGAGAGCCTCGGCGAACTCCGTCGTCCACTTGCCGAGCGGGACATCGCCGGCCCGTTCGTGAGTCTTGAGTACGAAGGCCTCGACGCCGCGGTACGACTTGGCGGCAACCTGCAGCGCGTTGTCGGAGTATTCGAGCATCGACCGGTAATGCGCAGAACCAAGATAGTACCGAAGTTCTTGCGGGCGAACGTTTTTGAGCACGTTCGGAATGGAAAGCACGTTGCCGAGCGACTTGGACATCTTCTCGCCGCCCATGGTGACCCAACCATTGTGCATCCAGTATCGGGCGAACGGATCGCCGGAGCACTTCGCTTGCGCAATCTCGTTCTCGTGGTGCGGGAACACGAGATCCATGCCGCCGCAATGGATGTCGAATTCAGCGCCGAGGTAGAACTCTGCCATCGCCGAGCACTCGAGATGCCAGCCCGGCCGCCCACGGCCCCATGGCGTCGCCCATGATGGCTCCCCTGGCTTGGCTGCCTTCCAGAGCGTGAAGTCGCGCAGGTCGCGCTTGCCTTCGCCCGCGCTCTCGCCCTGATGAACGTCGTCGAGTTTGTGTCCGGAAAGCTGACCGTAATCGGGGTAGCTCAGCACCGCGAAGTACACGTTGCCCTCGGAGGCGTACGCGTGACCGTTCTCGATGAGTCGCTGCATCATCTCGATCATCTGCGGCACATGACCGGTGGCCCGCGGCTCCACGGAGGGCGGCAATACACCCAGCTGGTCATAGGCCCGATCGAAGGCGCGCTCGTAGGTCGCGGCCCATTCCCACCACGGCCGCCCGGCTTCGGCTGCCTTGTTGAGAATCTTGTCTTCGATGTCGGTGACATTGCGGATGAACGCCACGTCGTAGTCGTGCGCAAGGAGCCAGCGCCGAAGGACGTCGAAGGCGACTCCACTACGCACGTGACCGATGTGCGGCTCGCCCTGCACGGTTGCCCCACACAGATACACCGAGGCATGGCCGGGGACCAGCGGAGTGAAGTCACGCAAGGTCCGCGTCTCGGTGTCGAAAAGGCGCAGGGTCACGACCGGCCATCCTACCTGGACCTTTCGGTCGTTCAGACCGTTGGGCGCATGTCGCCGCGGGTCTTCGAGCCGAGTCGCTACTCCGACGTCACCAAAGCCGTCGCCACAGCGGCGATACCTTCGCCTCGACCGGTGAGCCCGAGGCCGTCCGTCGTGGTTGCCGATACCGAAACGGGTGCACCGAGAAGTGCGGAAAGTACTTGCTGCGCTTCGAGGCGCCGCGGGCCGATCTTCGGCCGGTTACCGATCACCTGCACAGCAGCGTTGCCGACGCGATAACCCTCGACCGCGAGCAACCTTCGGACCTCGGTCAGCATCGCAGCGCCGCTAACTCCGGACCATTCGGGCCGATCGGTCCCGAATACCGATCCGAGATCGCCAAGCCCTCCAGCGGACAGCAGGGCGTCACAAAGCGCATGCGCAGCGACGTCACCGTCGGAATGCCCAGCGCATCCGTCGGCGTCCTCGAAGAGCAGCCCGACCATCCAGCACGGCCTACCAGTTTCGATCGGATGGACATCTGTTCCGATGCCGACGCGCACTCAATCCTCCTGTGAGCCGGCGAGGGCTCGAGCCAGCGCGAGATCCAACGGTGTGGTGATCTTGAAAGCGAGTGGATCGCCTGGAATGGTGCGAACGCGTTCGCCGAGCCGCTCGACCAGCCCAGCGTCGTCTGTCGCGGGATCACCCTCGACCGCAGCGGCATACGCGCGTCGGAGCAGGTCCGCATCGAATCCTTGTGGCGTCTGAACAGCCCTGAGCTCGGATCGCTTCGGCGTCCCGGTAACCCCACCGAGGATGTCGACCGTCTTGATCGTGTCGACGACCTCGAGAGCGGGCACCACGGCTGGGCGTCCACATTGGACCTCCGCAACGACGCGTGCAATCAACTCCGGTGGAGTGAGCGCGCGTGCGGCGTCGTGGACTAGATAGATAGTGGCGTCAGGGGTGGCGAGAATGCCCGAGCGGACCGAATCGATCCGCTCGCTACCTCCTGCGACTACTTGAACATTGTCGGGCAGCTGCCCGGCAGCACCCTCGACTTCGTCGCTCGGGACGATGACGACAACGTGATCGACAACCCCCGAGGCCAGAAGGCCTTCGGCCGCGAGTCGCATTAGCGACGTCCCGCCCACCGACACGAAAGCCTTCGGCATCGATTCACCCAAACGGGTACCACGCCCGGCGGCCGGAACAAGAGCGACGACGCGACCGCCAGGTGAACTATTCACAACTACGAGGCAGCAGCCAGAACCTCGTCGAGCAAGACATCAGCCTTTGCCTCGTCAGTACCCTCGGCAAGCGCGAGCTCACCGACGAGAATCTGACGTGCCTTCGCGAGCATGCGCTTTTCGCCTGCAGAAAGCCCACGATCCTGCTCACGACGCCACAGGTCACGCACAACTTCGGCCACCTTGTTCACGTCGCCGGAGGCGAGCTTCTCGAGGTTGGCCTTGTAGCGACGCGACCAGTTGGTCGGCTCTTCTGTGTGCGGTGCCCGCAGTACCTGGAAAACCTTGTCGAGGCCTTCTTGGCCGACAACATCGCGGACGCCCACATATTCGGCATTGTCAGCGGGTACGCGAACGGTGAGGTCGCCTTGCGCAACCTTCAGTACTAGATACTCCTTGGGTTCACCTTTGATGGTGCGAGTTTCGATTGCCTCGATCAACGCCGCTCCGTGATGGGGGTAAACGACGGTGTCTCCGACCTTGAAAATCATGTGTCCGGTGCCCCTTTCGATATGGCCAGTTTAACACGGTGCACGAGGGCAGTGGGATCAACGGTGCAGGTCAGGGGCTTCGACGGGTGATTCTAGGGGTTGACAGGACCCGTAATACGTGCATGAGAGTGAGCCGGAACACGTTCCGGCACACCGACAATTGGCCTCGTTTGGGCAAATCAGAGAACCCCGCGGCTTAGGCTCATGCAGTGACTACTACTCTGCCTAGTGGAGTCAGCAGCGGGCGTCCCGGAGCCCGGCTTGCGGAACCGACCATCGACATGGAGGACAACCCGTGACTGCTCAGAAGGCGACGCACCGCCGAGTCATCAGCGTTTTTGCACTCGCTGCAGGCGCCGCGCTTGCGCTGTCGTCCTGCAGCACGGGACAGATCTCGCAGACTGCGCGCCAGCAGGCTGCTGTCAACGGCGCCGCCGCCCAGGTCGGACCGATCTCGTTGCGCGATGTGTACGTGCTCTTCCCGAACTCGGAGGAGTACACCAACGCCAAGGGCGGTAAAGCGGCCCTCGCATTCGTCGCGGTCAACACCAGCGAAGTCGTCAAAGACACGCTGAAGAAGATCAGCACCGACATCAGCAGCGCGACGATCACCCCTGATGCCCCCGAGTTGAAGCCGCAACGTTCCCTGACCGCGGGCGAGCCGGTCGGCGAAGAGATCCAGCCCGCATCCGAGCTGGCAGCCGACGAGCCCAAGCCCGTCACCGTCGAGTTGACCGACCTGAAGAAGGACATCTTCCCGGGTCTGACGGTCGCGGTCACCTTCAGCTTCGAGAAGGCCGGCGACGTTGTCGTCAACGTCCCCGTCGACGCCCGCGACACCGAGCGCTTCACATCCGACAAGTCGGGTGCCGAAGAGCACGGCGGCACCGAAGAGCACGGCGAGCAGGCCCCCAGAGGCGGGCACTGACCTACCCGCCGCTCGCGGCTCGGCAACCTCAGACTGTCGGAGGTTGGCCATAGGCTGATTCGGTGGCCAAACTGAAGTCGAATTTCCGGTGCTCGTCGTGCCAGCACCTCGTGGCCAAGTGGGTCGGCAAGTGCCCAGATTGCGGCTCGTGGGGATCGATCGACGAAGTACCGATCTTGGCCGCGGTTCCAGTGCGCACCGGCACGGGCCAGCGAGTGGCGATGCTGCCGTCGACCCCTGCGGTACCCATCTCCGAAGTCGACGGGAAGACCACCCGAGCTAGGCCGACCGGTGTCGAAGAACTCGATCGGGTACTCGGCGGCGGCCTCGTCTCCGGTTCGGTCGTATTGCTGGCCGGAGAGCCCGGAGTCGGGAAATCGACGCTGCTGCTCGAGGTTGTCCACCATTGGGCGCGACGCTCACCCGAGGACCGATCCCTGTACGTCACCGGCGAAGAGTCCGCGGGTCAGGTTCGCCTCCGCGCGGATCGGACGGGCGCCGTGCACGAGCGGGTCTACCTGGCTGCGGAATCCGATCTTGCGACCATCCTCGGCCATGTGGAACAGGTCAAACCGACATTGCTCGTCGTCGACTCGGTCCAGACGATGCAGGCTTCCGACGTCGAAGGGGTCATCGGCGGCGTCACCCAGGTGCGCGCTATTACAACCGCTCTGACGTCGCTGGCCAAGGCGACGGGAGTAGCCGTCCTCCTCGTCGGTCACGTCACCAAAGACGGCGCCGTTGCGGGTCCTCGGGCTTTGGAACATCTCGTCGACGTCGTCCTGCATTTCGAGGGGGATCGGCATTCGACGTTGCGGATGCTTCGCGGCGTGAAGAACCGGTTCGGCGCCGCGGACGAAGTCGGTTGCTTCGAATTGCACGAGGAAGGGATATCCGGGATCAGCGATCCGTCCGGCCTGTTCCTCCATCACCGCGCAGATATTGTCGCGGGGACCGCGGTAACGGTCACGATGGACGGGAAACGTCCGATGCTCGGCGAAGTTCAGGCGTTGGTCGCCAAATCGCATATGCCCAACCCCCGACGCGCTGTGAGCGGTCTGGATTTCAATCGTGTAGCGATGCTACTAGCTGTCGTCGAACGACGTTGCGGGATAAAGGTTTCCGATAGCGAGGTCTACGTCGCCACTGTCGGCGGCATGCGGGTGACCGAGCCGTCGTCGGACCTAGCGCTTGCGATGGCAGTCGCCTCGGCGGCGGAGAACACGCCCCTGCCGGGCAACTATGTCGTGATCGGCGAGGTCGGTCTCGCGGGCGAGGTTCGCCGTGTCGCGAACATCGGGCGCCGGCTGACCGAAGCTGCGCGGCTCGGTTTCACCCATGCACTTGTCCCCACCGATCCCGGTCCGATACCTGTGGGGATCAAGGCAAAGGCCGTCGCGAATCTCGGTGAGGCCCTGGAGATTCTGCCTCGACGCCGTTAGACCAGACCCAACTTCTTTGCATGACTCCGGAATTGCAGCGCGGCCACGACGAGCAGCACTCCGAACACGATTGCGTACCAACCGACTAGCCAGATGATGCTGAGGATCCCGCTGCCGGGGAAGGCCAGCAGCAGCACCCCGAACACGACTCCGGCGATGCCGCCTGCAAGCAACCAACCCCAACCGGTGCCTGGCAGGTGCTTGGCCCGCAGCGCCGCCATCACGCACATCACGCCGAACAGGATGGCGTAGAAGGCGATGAGATAGAGCAACGCAAGAGCCGTAATCGCCGGCCAGACAAGAGCAACGATGCCCGCGACGATCGACGCCGCCGACATGGCAAGCCACCAGACCCACGTCGATATCGTTTTCCGGTCACCAATTGCGCGCAGTACACCGGCAATTCCGTCGGCAATGGCATAAATGCCGAACACGAATACCAACGCCCACACCGTGATGTCCGGCCAGACAAGGGCAACGATTCCGAATAGAACACCGAAGATGCCGCGAAGCAAAATGCTCCACCACATGAATGTGCCGTACTCCCGCATGACCTCATCAGTGGACATCGTGCCTCCAGGATCGTGGGATACCACTCGCTCACGATGCTATTTGCCGAACGACCGTTTTGCACTCGCGACGCCCGGTGGAATTGCGCAGTTGCCTGCGGCGAATTCGGAGTAGCGCGCACGATAGGTAACCTGGACGCAGAAGTTCGAGGCGAATGAAAATGAAAGCGAGGGTGGATGGAAGACGCTAGGTCTTCTCCCGCGCTACGCGATGCGATCGCTCGCCTCGCTCCCGGAACCGTGCTCCGTGATGGTCTCGAAAGAATCCTGCGCGGCCGCACCGGCGGCCTCATAGTGCTCGGATACGACGACGGCGTCGAAGCCATTTGCGACGGCGGGTTCTCACTCGACGTCGAATACGTGCCGACCCGGCTGCGCGAATTGTCGAAGATGGACGGTGCGGTCGTTCTTTCCTCGGATGGCAAACGCATTGTGCGAGCGAACGTTCAATTGGTTCCCGATCCGAAAATCCCGACCGTTGAATCCGGCACTCGCCACCGCGCTGCCGAACGCACTGCCGTGCAGACGGGATTCCCCGTCGTATCGGTGAGTCAATCGATGAGCATCGTCAGTGTGTACGTCGACGGCATCCGGCATGTCATGGCGGGGTCGCCGACAATCCTGTCGCGCGCCAACCAGGCCGTTGCAACCCTCGAGCGATACAAGGCCCGCCTCGACGAGGTAGTCCGGCAGCTCTCGGTCGTCGAGATCGAAGACTTCGTCACGCTTCGCGATGCGCTTACTGTTGTGCAGCGACTCGAAATGGTCCGCCGGATCTCCGTGGAGATCGAACAGGACGTGCTCGAACTCGGCACCGACGGTAGGCAACTCGCGCTACAACTGGAAGAGCTGGTCGGGGACAACGAGTTCGCCCGCCAACTCCTGGTACGCGACTACTTGGTCGGGGCCGAACCACCGAGCGGTGCTGCAATCGACGAGACGCTCGAGTCGGTCGATGCGCTCACCGATGTCGACCTGCTCGACCTGACGACGCTGGCCCACGTTTTCGGATATCCGTCGACGATCGAGGCCCTCGACACACCGATGACACCTCGCGGCTATCGCGTCCTCACCCGGGTGCCGCGGTTGGCGTTTCACCAGATTCATCGCCTAGTCGGATCTTTCGGCACACTGCAAGGCGTCTTGGCTGCGACTGCGAACGACTTGCAGACCGTCGACGGGATCGGCCAGCTCTGGGCCCGCCATATTCGGGAAGGGTTGTCGCGGCTCGCGGAAGCGAGCATCGCGGGACCATACGGTTGATCTCAGAATCGTGCGACCTTCTCCATAACCGTGCGAAGTGCCGCCTCGAAGACTGCGGGGTCGCAGTCGCGACGCACTGCATCGAGCTGTGCATTCCTGGATGAGGTCCACTCCTCGGGGTCTTCGTGCAAGGTGATGCAGGCTTTCGCAAAGTCATTGGGACTGTCGGCATGGGCCACGACGTCGCCCCAACGCAGCTGACCGGCGATCAGGTCCGTCGTCACCACGGGGATTCCATGCGCGGCAGCCTCATGGGCCTTGTAAGGCAGCCCCGCGGCAAACCTGGTGGGCACGATCTGAATTCGGGCCGTGTTCTGAAACGGCCGCACCTCACCAACGGCGCCGACCACGGTGATGGTGGGCGACACCAGTTGCCAGATCGCATCGACTTCGCATGTGCCGACGATCGTCAGGTGAGCCCGCCGCCCAAGCTTGACGACGACCTGCGGCCACACCTCCCGAACAAACCACTCAACGCTGTCGGTGTTCGGAGTGTCGACGTCCAACAATGCGCCGACGAACAGGAATCCCTCCCGCTCGGCAAATCCCGCCGGAGTCGGCGAAACGTCGAGCGCATGTCCCACCACATGTATCGAGTCGGACACCTCCGCAAACATCCGCGCCTCGGCGTCGGACACGCAGATCACTGCATCTGAGGTGGCGGCCAACGCAATCTCGTTTGCGATCGCAGCGCGGCAATCGAGCGGGTCGACCACAATCCCCCTGAGACGCTGGCGCATCACCTCCCGCGGGGCACACACTGCCTCGGCGTCATAGATCAGCGCAGCGTGTCCGACCAGACCCGGGTTCGCTGCCAACACCTCATTCACGATCGTCATATTGCTCGGCCGACTAACGACGACGACGTCGTAGAAGCCGCGCCGCTGCCGCAGGAACTCCGCCAACTGTGACGCGCCCCATCCCAGCATCGTCTCGACCCGATCTGAAACGGCCGTTCCTACATCGCTCCAGGACGTGCCGAGGTCGTGCATCGGGAAAAGGGTCAGGTGGTGACCTTCCCGGACCAATGACTCGACTAGTCGCGCGGCTCTCGGATACCCGGCGCCACGCCAGGCGAGGGGCACGCCGTCGTCGATTATCAACACAGTGGTCAGTTCGTCTTCGGCTTCGAGACGAGCGACTTCCTTCGGGTCGGGTACAGCCAAAACCAGCTCCATCGAATCGACGACAACCGCTGGCTTCGTGACGGCCCTAGGAACCCGTCGTCTGAGCAAGCGAGCCAAACCACGCAACAGTCGGGTGAAACGCCACGAACGGGACGCCTGGACGCCGACGAGCAACTCCGTTGCCGAAGTGAGTGCGATATGTGCCGACTCCAGCTGAGTCGCCAACTCCATCGCCTGCTTGAGCTGGCGCCTCAATAAGACTGTCTCGTAGCGCGCGCGAGCCAACTCGGTGGCCTGCGCCCCGTGGTCTCGCCGCATCGCCGCAAGCGCGGTCAGCAAATGGGCGATCTGCGCTCGCGCCCTATGGGGATGATCACGCGCATGGGTCAGGTCGGAGATCCTCACGAACTGCGTCCTCTCAGCGTTACGCCGTAGATAGCCGAAGTCGCTCAGCCAACTCCGTGGGCTCGAAGTGCCGCCAGCAGGGCTTCCGGACGTTGTTCGGTGGGTAGTGGCTCCACAAGCGCGAAGCTGCAACCAACGGCAACCGCGCCGCCGTCTGCTTCCTCGCTGTCCCCGATCATCAGCGCATCCGACGCCTCGACGCCGAGTCTGTCGAGCGCTGCCTCGAAGATCGTCGTGTCCGGTTTGATTGCGCCCACCTCGAACGAGAGTATGAATTCGTCGACGTAGCTGTCCCAGCCGCGACCGCCGAACGCCGGGCGTAGGTCGAAGGCGATATTACTGACAACGGCAATTTTAATGCCCTGTGCCGCAATACTTTTCAATACGTCACCGGTGTCGGGATACGGCGTCCACGCAGCCGGATCGATGAGCCGTTCATATAGCGCGTTCGCCTGAGCATCGGTCGGCACGCCGGACTTGCGCAATACCTGGAGGTAAGCCTTCCGGTGTAGTGCGGGATCGAGATCGCGGTTCGCCCACGCGTGCTGCCCGTCGTCGTCGAACATCACCGCCTGGTGGAGCGGGGCAGTCATCCGCCGCATCAACTCGGCTTGCGCATGGACATCGAATTGCTGACCGTCGGCATCGGTCAGATCATCGAGCCAGTTGTCGTCCTCCTCCAGCCTGAAAAGCGTTCCGGAGAAATCGAAAAGTACTGCCCGAATAGCCATGCAGCCCAGGCTACGGAATCGAAATGGCCGGTTCAGGCGATGTTGAACGGTTCGGGAGCGCTCCGCAGCGCCCCGAGCTGCGCGACAACGATGTACGCACCAGGCGTGACCGGGGCGCGATCACCCGCACACTCGGGGGCCGACGTCGTTCCGGACCACTTCACCGTGAACGCTGCCTGCTGGCCGGGAGTCAGAGTTCGCACATCAGCCGTCGTGTTCGGGAAGCAGTCCGAGTTCGCCCAGAGCCGCACCGCGCCGTCGATTGTGTACACAAGCGCCTGCTGCAAACCCGCGCCAAGATCCCGTTCGCAGGGTGTGGTGGAAATATTGGTGATGACAATTCCGAAGACCGGCTCTTCGCCGACCTGGTAGGTCGGGTGCTCGACCGTAGATTTGATGGCAAGCGACTGGTCAGGGCACTGACCGGGAGGAACCGGGGGCCCAGGAGTTGCGGACCCCGCCGCGGCGGTCGTGGAACCGGACGCCGAGACCGACTCCGAGCCGCCGCCCGAGTTGTTGGACGAACCGTCGCCGCCGTCGGTCGTTGTCGTACTTGCAGCGGAGGGAACGCTCATCGACGAGCTTGCTGCCGCAGCCCCGGGATCGGGAGCGTCATCACCGCCGATGGAACTGATGATCCACACCAGCATAAGGAGCACAACGACCACGACACCGACGCCCAGTGCTCTGCGGCGCCAATAGATTTGCGGAGGCAGCGGTCCAGTCGGTTCCAACACGTTTATACGGTAGGTGCAGGTGCGCTACAGGTGACTGACCAGCCTCGGCGTGTCGGCGTTGAACCGCGTCACACCGCTACTGGCACATCACTACCTAGGCGATTTCGCCGATATCGCCCACGGAGCCGTGCAGCTGCACGCGACCCTCGGAAAGTTTGTAGGTGACGCCTGCGATGGCGCAGGTTCCTGCTGCCACCCGGTCCGCGATGATCCGGGAGCGCTGCATGATCAAGCTGCCCGTCTCGACGACGTGGCGGGTTTCGAGATCGTCGACGGTCGTGAGGCCCTCTTGGCGCCCCTTGAGTATCGAAGGCGTCACCCGCTCGACAACGCTGCGGATGAAGCCGTCAGGAATGTTGCCGTTATCGACCGCGTCCAGCGCTGCCTTGACCGCGCCGCAGCCGTCGTGCCCAAGGACGATGATCAGCGGGACATTCAATATCTGAACCCCGTACTCGATGGAACCGAGAACCGAATCGTCGAGGACATGACCGGCAGTGCGGACCACGAACATGTCGCCGAGACCCTGGTCGAAGATGATCTCCGCAGCCACTCGTGAGTCACCGCAGCCGAACAGCACGGCTGTCGGGTGTTGCGCGTTGACGAGTTGGGCACGGTGGGCGACACCCTGGCTAGGATGCACCTGCGTGCCGGACACAAAGCGCTCGTTGCCGTCTTTCAGGGACTTCCATGCGCTGATCGGGTTCGCGTACGGCATGTTGCCATTGTGCACATAGGGCAGGTTACCAGCGAGTTCATCGCGGTTACGTCTTCGGAAACACGTTCCGACACCGCCGACGGGGAGGTTGTGAGCTTCATGAATGTCGAGGCCACGCCACTATTGAGGTGGTACGGGTCACATGCCCGCGATCTGCCGTGGCGACACGCGGGAGTCACAGCCTGGCAGGTCTTGATGAGCGAGATCATGCTCCAGCAGACCCCAGTCGTACGGGTCGCGCCGATCTGGCAGGAATGGGTTGTGCGGTGGCCGGTGCCGTCGGCGATGGCGGCTTCGACACAGGCAGAAGTACTCCGCGCGTGGGGCAAGCTCGGATATCCACGCCGAGCACTACGGCTGCACGAATGCGCTGGCGTATTGGCGGAGCGCTTCGACGACGAGGTGCCCGCCGACGTTCCGACGTTGCTCACCCTGCCCGGGATCGGCGCCTATACGGCCCGCGCAATTGCGTGCTTCGCCTACGGCCAGCGCGTGCCGGTGGTCGACACCAATGTGCGTCGAGTTGTAGCGCGGGCCGTGCACGGACTTGCCGACGCCGGTAATCCGTCGACAAACCGCGATATGGCAGACGTCGACGCCTTACTGCCACGCGGTCGTGTGCGTGCGGCGACGTTCTCGATCGCGTTGATGGAACTCGGCGCGACCGTCTGCACCGCCCGCTCACCATCCTGCGAACTGTGCCCGTTGCCGAATTGCGCCTGGGTTGCCGCGGGTCGACCGGCCCGAGTCGGTGAACCCCGCCGCGTACAGAAGTTCAACGGCACCGACCGCCAAGTGCGCGGTCGTCTGATGGACGTGCTGCGTGACAGCCACGCACCCGTCGAACGTGCACGGCTGGACCTCGCATGGCTCACCGACCCAGCACAGCGCGATCGCGCACTCGACTCATTGCTCATCGACGGCCTTGTAGAGCAGACCGACGACGGACTGTTCGCGCTCGCCGGCGAGGGATAGCGCGCCTTCTCACCGAGCGATCAACTAGACGGCAAGGTGCGTAGGAACGCCTCGACAGCCGCACGGTATCGCTCGGGCTGGTCGTCGTGGACGAGATGGCCAGCGTCCGCAATCCGAACGTATTCGGCGTTCGGATGTCGATCGGCCATACTACGCATCTGGCCTTCGGGTGTGATCGTGAACTCCCCCTCGATCAGGAGGGTAGGAGCGGTCACCGCCGCCCACTGTCCCCAGAAGTCGCGGGTACCCCATTCCTCGGAGATCGCGCGGAACGTCTCGACATCGCCGTGCAGGTACCACCCGTCGGCACGATGCTCGAAGGAATCGATAAAGTATTGTCCTGCAACGGGTCCGAAGAACTCGAGCATCGACTCTTCACTCTTGAAGGGCTGCGGCCACGCCCTGATCATCGCTGCCCAATGCGCCGCTGTTTTGCCTTGAAAATCCGGTGCCATGTCTTCGACGACAAGTCCGCGCACCCGCTCGGGGAACTGCGCTGTCAGACACCACCCGTGCAGACCGCCCATCGAATGGCCGATCACAATCATCGGCTCGGCGATCGGACTAAGCTCCGACTCCAGATCCGCGACGAAGGCCTCCGTCGTAAGGCTCGCCGGTGCCGGTCGACCGTGCCCCGCAGCATCGAAGGTGTAGACGTGCCCGTAGTCGCGAAGCCACGGAACATGCCTGCGCCACGTGCGTGCTCCACCCATGAGTCCGTGCAGCAACAGGATCGGGGCGCCCGCCCCTCCCTCGTCGCGCAACGCGTCATTGTGCAGCACAGCGGCGAGGGTACGCGACGTTCATTTGCCCGCCCGCGTTTCTGCCACACCCGAGTTTCCGCTTGAAGGTTCAAGATCGACTGCTCGCGGTGTAATCTCGGTCGAGAAGCGAGACTGGAAACAACAGCCGTCAAAGTGGAGTTCCCGGGAGTGATCATGGCATTCGTCCACGCACCTAGCAGAGCCACTGAATCGATCGGCGCCGCGTTGGTCGCCGTCGGAGTTGTTCTCCTCGCTTTGCTCACGCTCTACTTGGTCGGTTTCGATCAGGGAGCGATCTCCCGCAGTGGCATGTATATGCACGAACTGATGCATGACGGTCGGCACTTGCTCGGCTTGCCCTGCCATTAATCGCGTATGTTCGCGACATGGCAGTAGTGAAGATCAACGCAATCGAGGTGCCTGAGGGCGCCGGACCCGAGCTGGAGAAGCGCTTCGCTCATCGCGCGCATGCGGTGGACGGGTCGCCAGGCTTTCTCGGCTTCCAACTTCTACGCCCGGTCAAGGGCGAGAACCGCTACTTCGTGGTGACGCAGTGGGATTCCGACGCGTCCTTCGAAGCCTGGCGCGACGGTCCAGCGCGGGAGGCACACTCCGGCGAGCGGGCAAAGCCCGTTTCCACCGGAGCTTCCCTGTTGGAGTTCGAAGTGGTCATCGACGTAGCGGGTACCGCAAAGGCCTGAAAGGCCTGCAATTGACACCAATCGACGATCGGTGCGAAAGTGCCGATGACATCGCGAAGGTGTTGCGGGAATTCCGGTGCAACTCCGGAGCGGTCGCGCCACTGTGATCCCAGCGCTTCAAGGCTGGACAGCCAGACCCCGCACCCTCGCATCCATTAACGGGACGCGAAATCCCAGGAGGAACCCATGGCAATAGCTCATTCGCCCAGCCGATCAGCCGAACCGATAGCGGCACTGCTGATCTCGACAGGCGTAGTACTCCTCGCGCTACTCACGCTGTACTTGGTCGGTTTCGATCAGGGCGCTATCTCGCGCAGCGGGATGTACATGCACGAACTGATGCACGACGGACGACACCTGCTGGGGCTCCCGTGCCACTGACACAATCCCCGGCGCTTCGCTTACCCCTGACCGGGACTCTCAAAGACCTTCTGCTTCGCGGACTCCTCGCGGGCCTCATCGCAGGCTTGCTTGCCGGCGGCGTTGCATTCGTCCTCGGTGAGCCACGGGTCGACGCGGCAATCGCAATCGAAGAAGCCGGAGCGGCAGCCGAGGCGCACGAGCACGCAACCGAGGCACCCGCTGGTGGCCACTCGCACGGTGACGAGGGCGAAGATCCGCTTGTCAGTCGCAACGGCCAGAAAGGCGGCCTGTTCCTCGCCACCGCGCTGGCCGGGCTGGCACTCGGAGCAATATTCGCGGCAGCGGCAAACTACGCCCGACGGTTCAGCTCACTATCGGGGCCCACGCTCGCGATAACTCTTGCAACGGCTGGCTGGCTGGCGATCGAGGCCGTCCCGTTCTTCAAGTACCCGGCCAATCCACCAGCGGTCGGCGATCCGGACACGATCAACAAGCGAACATTGCTGTGGCTCGCTGCGGTCGCCCTCGGTTTGGTTGCGGTGGCAGTAGCCGCGTACGTCTCGAAGCTGGTGCGGGAGCAGATGTTCACCATCAAATTGATCGCGCCGCTGGGAGCTTTCCTCGCAATCGTAATTCTCGGATACGTGCTAATGCCGCGCGTCAACGAAGTTGGCCCAGACTTCCCTGCAACCTTGTTGTGGGAGTTCAGGTTGTCATCGCTGGCAACTCAGGCCACGCTCTGGATCTCGCTCGGGTTGGCATTCGCATTCCTCACCGAACGCGCAAGCCGACAGAGCGCCACGGCGGAAGCGACGTCCGTCTAGTACTCCAGTAGGGGCCGCGATCGACACCGCAGGACGATGCGGTCAGTGATCGAGTAACAGCATTGTCGGCGTATGACCGACACTGCCCTCGTCGCCCATCGCCCCCGAACCGTTGATCGCGCGTTCACGGCGATCGGTATTGCTCTGCTCGTTGGAGTTGCCGAGTCCCTGATCCGTGTGGCGGCCGAGTTCGAACACGGGAACCCCGAGATCGGTTCACTTGCTACCGATCTCGGGGTTCGCGCAACTATCTACCTGCTGGTCGGCGGTATCGCGATCCGTATGCGAGCGGGTGATCGCGTGGCCCGGACGACACTCGCGGTCGGGCTCGGTACCGTCGGACTTGCATCACTGATCATCGAGCCGATGGCGGCGACACTGTCCGCCAACGGATTCGGCGAGCTGATCGAGGGCGTCACTACCGATTCCGTTGCCATCGCACTGCTCCGCATTGTGCATGTCGGAGCCGTGTTCGTAGCGCTGGCATCGATGTACCGCTACGACGCGCGGCTGTACTTCACGCCAGCGCGGCGTCGAGTGTGATCACTACTCCGGTCAGGGCCTTACTGACCGGGCAACCTTCCTTTGCGGCCTGGGCCGCCTTGACGAAGCCGGCTTCGTCGAGACCCCCGACCTTGCCTCGGACCGTGAGCTTGATTCCGGTCAACCGGAATCCGCCCGCCGGATCCGGACCGAGCGAAACGTCGGCCGCCACATCGAGGCTGCCAGGGGTACCGCCTGCCGCAGCGATTCCGCCGGACAGCGCCATCGAGTAGCACGCCGAATGCGCGGCTGCGATCAGCTCTTCCGGGCTGGTCGTGCCGTCTGCCTCGTCCGCTGCACGCTTCGGGAAGGACACGTCGAAGGTGCCGACGCCCGAGCTGGCCAGTTCTACCCGGCCCGTTCCGTCTTGCAGGCCTCCGGTCCAAGCCGTGCGGGCGGTACGTGTAGGCATAGCGGGTCCTTTCGTTGCTGTCGTGCGTTGGTTGCGGGTTCGACTCGAACCTACTCCGGCGCTAGATCAGGTCACGGCGCCGGATCAGCCACACCGCACCTGCCGCGAACAATACGATGTACACCAGCAGTGACACAACGGATTCCGACCGCGTGAGGATGTCGAGCACGCCCGGAACGGGATCGCCCTGCACCACACGAAGGGAACCGGCCAACGATCCTGCGGCGGTGCCGGGAAGGTAATCGGTCACCGCGCGAACTGGACCGAGGATCGACCCGACACCCCGCAGCAGATTCTCCACGACCAGGACCCAGACGAGGCCGAGACCCACGGCCAGTGCGGGCCCCCTGGCGATCGTGCCGATCAGCACCCCGGCAAGTGTCCACATGCCGAGGATGAGAATTCCCGCACCGATTGCTGCAAGCGAGGTACCCCACGACGGCAGATCGATGGGCTGCGACTCGGTTGCCGCGATCACGCTCGCAACCGACAGGTCGATCGCGAAAGCCACCAGCACCAGGGCGACGACCACCACCGACAAGGCCAGCACCGCTGCACCCATGACCGTAATTCGTGATGGCCCTTGCGTGAACACCGTCTTCCACGTTCCCCAGCCGTAACCGCATCCCACACTGAGCGCACCGAGTATGAGCATCAGGGCGCCACCGAACATCGCCATCCCCTGCGTGAAGACCTCCGGAACCGCGCCCGGCATCATCTGGCGCAGCAACACTTCCCGTGGCAGACCGTTCGACATGCTCCCTGCGTCGCCGGTCTTGTAAGCGATGTAATT
>JBBSKP010000020.1:0-35342 GCA_038256175.1 Mycobacteriales bacterium | reverse complement strand
GAGGTCACCATCATGGTCGATGACCGCCTCGCACGCACCCTGACCCTCGACAGAACGGTAACCTCACAATTGCTCACCAAAAAATCGTCCACGAAGTCCTGAGACACATTTGTTCAACATGTCCTGAGACATCACAGGAGCGCGGGCGCTCCAAAAAGACTCACGAGCGGCGTGGTCGCCTCGAGACGGCGATAAGCTCGGTGCGCTCGATCGAGACGGTAGGCGGCGAATCCGCGGAATGAGGGCAACGATGCTCGAACTGATCACCGACGGCGCACTCCTGCGGGTGTGGATCGATCGGCCTCAGTCGCTGAATGCGCTCGATGACGCGACTCTGACTGAACTCGCCGAGGTATTCTCGACGGCTCAGCAACGGTTCGACGTCAAGGCCATTGTGCTCGGCGGACGCGGGCGATCATTCTCTGCCGGTGCGGATCTGAAGAATCCACCAGGCCTCGGTGGTATCGGCGAACGCGAACGACGCTGGCACTCGCAGGTTGGGTACCGCGCGTGCCAGGCCATCGCGGAGTGCGAGGTCGTCACGATTGCACGGCTCAACGGACACGTCCTCGGCGGCGGTTTCGCGCTGGCGCTGGCGTGTGATTTTCGGGTCGCGGCCGACGATGCGAATTTCGCGCTGCCTGAAATCGATCTCGGCATTCCCCTGACGTGGGGCGCCGTGCCGCGGTTGATCGCGGAGGTCGGTGCCGCCCGTGCCCGCGAACTCGTGATGCTGTGCAACACAATCGATGCCGGCGAAGCCCACCGCATCGGACTCGTTCACCGGTGCGCGTCAGCCGCCGAACTTGACGCCGTTGTGGACGAACTCGCCGTGCGACTCGCCGGCAAGCCCGAATATGCGATGCATGTCAGCAAGACCCAGTTCCGTGCCTATGCGAACGCGTTGGGCGATCCGACCTTCAGCGACGGTGACATGTTTCGCGCAGGCATATCGGCCGCGACCGCACAGACGCGCAAGCCTGAGGATTCCTGAACTCTCGACGCGTGAATCGGCCATGACGGCACGGGTAGTTGGGTTAGGTTTCTCGAGATTGCCGATTCCGTCGAGAACCAGGTGACAGCGATGACCGAATCCCGCAACAACCTCGATATGACCATTTTGATGACGCCGGACATGGCCAACTTCTCCGGAAACGTTCATGGCGGCACCATCTTGAAGCTTCTCGACCAGGTGGCTTACGCCTGTGCCAGCCGGTACGCCGGCACGTACGTTGTGACCATTTCGGTGGATCAGGTCGTATTCCACGAGCCGATCCACGTCGGTGAGCTCGTCACCTTCCACGCGGGCGTGAACTACACCGGGCGCAGTTCGATGGAGATCGGGATCCGCGTCGACACGGAGGACATCAAGACCAAAGAGATCAGGAACACCAATAGCTGCTACTTCACCATGGTCGCGGTCGACGAAAACGGTGTGCCGGTGCCGGTGTCGCCTCGGGAGATCGTGACGGAGGTCGATCGGCAGCGGTTCGAGGCCGCGCAGCAGCGACGCGAACTTCGTTCTGAGATGGAGAAGCGTCACACAGCGATCACACTGCAGATCGATCGGCCGCTGTCGGCAGCTGATGCGCCGTTGGACGGCAGTTAGTGCGGCGAACCGATCAGTCGCCGGAGTAGTGGCACGCCGAGGACGCCCATTCCGACAAATCCGTAGATCGCAGAGAACCGCAGGTCGAGGAACACCGCATGTGCCAGCGCCGATCCGAGCCACGTCCAGAGGAACAAGCCGATCGGCACGGCGTTGCCAGACGAGCTTGTGGGTGAACGGTCGAACGCAGTCAGACACGAGGCCATGACGAGTCCGACGGCGAACCAGCCGAGGTAGTTGGTCAACGGAATGTCGGGGAGTCCTGGCAGGCCGGTGATTCCCGAGCACCATGACCACTGTTCGTCGGCAACCATCTGGGCGTCGAGGTAGAGATCCCATCCGACGATGCCCACAGCGGCCATGAGAATTCGAATTGCCTTGCGCTGGAACAATAGCGACGCGACAGTCCATACCGGGTACATGCCGGCGGTCCACGCGAGCGGGACGATAAGCGGCACCCCAGCCACCGAGGGGCCGAGCCGGTTCGACGCGTACTCATAGCATCCGAACGGGAATCCTGTTGCGGTGCCGAGGATTTCCACGCCGAGTCCGATGCCCGCGGTGATGACCAAGAAGGTCAGCGCCCAGCGCAATCCGCGGACTGCCGCCGCGTGGCTGACACATGCGGCGGCGAAAAGCGTGACGACAGCGACGGTGACGACGTCGCGCGCGGTGCCACTGGTGAGCGGATAGGAGATCTGCACGCCGATCGTCGCCAGTGCGAGTACAGCCGGAATTCGCTTGACTGCCTTGGTGGTCGCGTCGGTCACGGGCGGAGCCACCTGCTGACCGAACGACGGCGGGCGTCGGCAAGGGCGATGCGAGCGGCACTACGACCGCTCGCACCGGATACTCCGCCACCGGGGTGTGTGGAGGCGCCGGTCAGGTAGAGGCCATCGGCACCAGGCACTCGGTGGCGCGCCAGTTCGGGCAGCGGTCGCCACATGAACATCTGATCCAAGGACATCTCGACATGCATGACGTTGCCGCCGATCAGCCCCATCTCGTCTTCGATATCGAAGGGAGACTGGACGTATCGAGACACGATTCCGTCCCTGAGACCGGGAGCAGCGGCCTCGATTTCCTCGATAATGCGGTCCGCCTCGGCTGCTGCTACGTCGGCCCATTCCCTGTCGCCGGAGAGTGCGTAGGGCTGCCATTGCGACCACAGCGTCACCTGGTGCTCGCCCGCGGGGGAGATGGAAGGGTCGATCCCGCTGAAGCTCATCGCGAGCACGGCAGGTCGTGGGGGTAGCTCGCCCGCGAGCGCAGCGCCGTGTGCCAATCGCAGCTGGGCGCGATCGTGTACGAGAAGCTGTAGGCCGCTCGTCGATTCGGCAAGTGTCGCAGCGCCGCGGTAGTGGGGTAGGGCACGCGTCGCGAGTCGGACAACCATCCCGATGCCGGGCCCCACGCGGATCCTGCGCCGCCAGTCCTGCACGACGGCGCGAGTGTCGCCGCCGCGTTCCAGTAGATCGAGTGTCGTGAGGATGTGGCATCCGGCCACCACTGTTTTGGCATCTACTTCCCGGCCACTCGCGGTGCGGATGCGCCAACCACGGCTAGTACGAGTCAGTTCCGTTACCGCGTCGGATCCGGTGACCTTGCCGCCGTCGGCACGCAGCCGTGACACGAGAGCTTCGGTAAGCGCGCCGCTGCCGCCGACCGCGCGACCCGGCGGCAGAGTGTGCATCAACGCGGCGAACCCGACCATCGGAGCGGTTCCCGGTTCCGACATCGGCGGACCGGACTGAGCGCCAAACCACGCAAGCGCGGCTTTGAGCGGCTCGTCGCGAAAGTGCTGATCCAGCAATGCATCACCGGATGCGAGGAACTGCCGCGACAATGCGCTGCCGCCCTGCTTCGCGTCGAGGCCCCAGAAGGACCGCAGTAGGTTGATTCCGGTAGGTGGGGCGGCGAAAGATCGCATGACACTGGCACTTCGGGGTGCCCATTCGGCGACGAAGTTGCGGTAGGCGTCGGCGTCGGCTGTGCCGCACGCGGCGCGGATGGAATCGCACGTGCGCTCTACACTGCGATGGAACACGATCCCGGGACGGTCGGTTCCCGGTGGCGGCGGTGCGAACGCCCAAGGGTCGCAATCCAGATAGTGCAAACCGTGGGTCGCCAGATCGAGGTCTTCGATGATGCCGGTGTGCCGAATCATGATGTGGGCGGAGGACCCTCGGTCGACCCGATGCCCAGAGAACCGCTCGACTGTCGACACCGCGCCGCCGAGGACCGAGTCGCGCTCGAGGACCTCGACCGACCAGCCGGACTTTGCCAGGTAGCAGGCGGAGACCAGCGCGTTGTGTCCGGAGCCGATGACGGCGGCATCGATCACGATGAGCTCATGGGTTAGCGGGCGGTAGTAGCGGCAGTTGTCGGCCGAGGACGGCGAACGGCCGGTTGTCACCTGCGAAGGTGAAGTCGCGGACGATGTCGCCGAAGCCCAGCCGCCGGTAAAGCCGCCAGGCGCGGTTGTCCTCGCCCGACACCTCCGGGGTGGAGAGCAGGACCGTGCGCTCGGAGCGGTCGTTCAACAGGCGACGCAGCATGATCTCGCCCAGCCGGTGTCCCTGTGCAGTGGGGTGCACATGGAGTTCGGTCAACTCGAAATAGCTTCCGAGCGTGTTCCGGGTCTCGTCCTCGGACCATCCTGCGGACCGCATACCGCCATATACCTGTTGATGCCACCACTGATGCGGAGCGCCGCGATAGCCGTACGCGATGGCGACGAGCGGGGCGGTTGCCGGATCGGAGTTCGTCTTACGGTCGGGGAGAACCGCACCGACCGCGCGCCAGCCGGGGCGGGTGACATGTTCGGACCACATCGGTGCGCGGTGATGCTCCGTGCCGCGCGGGTATTCCATTGCCGCGACGTAGATGGCGAGTGCTTCACGAAGGCGAGCGCGGATCTCGGTTGCCGAGAGGTCGATGACGACAGGGGTCGGGGCGGGGTTGGTGTCGACTGCCCTCACCCTTTCTGTCGGCGAACTTGTCGGTGGGTCCACCTATATTCAAACCGTCGAATGAACGTTCGATGTCGGTGCTCCAGCGAATGCCCGAGGTGAGTGGGCGGCGCCGGATGCCGAGTACCGATTCCGATGATCCCGCCGATGGCGAGGAGGTCAACGAAATGGCTGGTCAGGCCCACCGATCGGGCAGCACCGTTCGTCCCCGTGTGTTGTTGCAGCGTGCGGACCGTCTGTTGATGGAGGCGGCGGGCGAGTTGGACCCGCGCGAGCGGTTCCAGACTGCGTACCTCGCCGCTCTGCGAGGCGCGGCCGCTGTGCTCGCGGCGACGGAGTCAGCCAGGCCGGCGCGGGAACGATCGCGGAGCGCATGGGTGCTGATGTCGCGGGCCGCGCCGGAGTTCGTCATGTGGTCCGACTACTTTGCCGATCATTCCGCTACCCGTGCGGCGCTGGAAGCAGGTATTTCGCGAACGGTGACGGATCGAGAGGCCGACGATTTCTATACGCGTGTCGGCGCATTTCTCCACGACGTCGAGGATCTCGTCGGTGATACAGCGCGTTTGCGCCCGGTCGCGGACTGGGGGAGCGGCGTGTCGGCATAACCGTTGGCGCGTGTCCACAAAAAGTAGCGTTTGGGGTAGTTCTGCGCTGATTTGCAAACGAATGTTCGGAAGTCGTGAGCCGAGTAGGTGGTACGGCTTACATTCACCTCGTATCATTGGTGGCACGTAGCCGAGTTGGTCGGCTACTCGTCGTCTTTGCACAAAAGGCGTACGCCAAGACCTAGTGCCGGGGGAGGGACCGTGCCACTCTCCGAGCACGAGCAGCGCATGCTCGATCAGATCGAGAGCGCTCTCTATGCTGAGGATCCCAAATTCGCCTCGACAGTTAAGGGCGGCCGCTTGCGAGCCGCCTCTAGTCGCCGTCGCTTGCAGGCTGCGGCCTTGTTCGTTCTCGGCCTTGTACTGCTTATTGCGGGCGTAGCTTTGCCGTTCAAGCCGGGCGGGTTTCCGATCATCAGTTTGATCGGCTTCATCGTGATGTTCGGCGCCGGCGTGTTACTCCTGTTGGGTAGTTCAGCCAAGAACATTGCGGCAGCGTCTAGTGGGCATCCTGGTGATTCGCCGAGCGGTAGGGCGAAGGGGCCAGGCCCCAACAGGACTCGGGGCCCTCGGAAGTCCGGCGGTTTCGCCGCCCGGATGGAAGACCGTTTCCGACGGAGGTTCGAACAGGAGTAACCGCAAGGCCAGATAGTGCGGAGCGGAGTTACCTATAGCGGCGCAGCACCCACGGGTGCGGCGCCGCTTTTTTTGTGTGTGGGGGGGGTCGGCGGCTCCGTTTCCCCACATCCTCCCACCGTGGGCACGGGCCAGCCGAATTTCCCCCACTGCGGCCCACGGTCGGGTCGTTAGGACCGCAATCCCACCACTCTGGTGCCACCACCTGCAGAATTGTCGGCAATCGCTGGTGCGCTGCACGCCCTCGGCGCGTGTGCGCAGTGTGTGGAATTCGTCGGGCGAAAGTTGTGGCACATCAAAATATGTACTTTGAGCTGGGAATTTCGGGTGAGTGCTCAAAAGACTCGCCCATTCGGTGATTGAAAGTGGGGGAAAGTGGGGTAATGTGGTGCAAAGCGGAGAGCCGAGGGTGATCCAGTGGGAGGTGTCGAGTGTTTCTCGGTACCTACACGCCCAAGCTCGACGACAAGGGGCGACTGACGTTGCCCGCAAAGTTTCGAGACGCATTGGCAGGAGGGTTGATGATCACGAAAGGTCAGGATCACAGCCTTGCTGTCTATCCACGCGAAGAGTTCACCGTGTTGGCGAGGAAAGCGGCTGCTGCATCTCGTAGTAACCCGAAGGCTCGTGCCTTCGTCCGCAACCTCGCGGCTGGAACCGATGAACAGCATCCGGACGCGCAAGGCCGCATCACTCTCAATGCCGCGCACCGCGAGTACGCAAACCTCTCGAAGGAATGCGTGGTGACCGGCTCGGTCGACTTCCTGGAAATCTGGGACAAGACCGCGTGGGAGGCCTACATGGCCCAGAACGAAGACGATTACTCGCAAGCCCAAGACGAGTCGCTCGGCGGAATCTTCTAGCCACCAACGACTCAGCGAGTGCCGCGAGGCCTCTGCCCGACGAGGACCCTGACGCCCTTCCCCAGCGCCAGGTGCCTTGCTCGGACAGAGACCTCGAAGTATTCGCACCCAGCACAGGCGGCCAGACGCGAATCTGCAGGACCCGGAGGAACAGGTGGACCGCGAGGTGGGAGGGGACACGGGAAGCGCAGGCGGAAACGCCGAAGCTTCGACTCCCGGTCAAGCGGGCGACGAAAGTTCAACGCAGGCGCCAGAATTCGCACACGTACCGGTTCTGCTCAAACGCGCCGACGAGTTGCTCGGTCCGGCTCTGCGGAGCGACGGAACCGATATCGACGACGCTGTTCTGATCGATGCGACACTCGGTTTGGGTGGTCACGCCGAACACTTCCTGCGCACATATCCCGCGATGCGGCTCATTGCCCTCGATCGCGATCCGAATGCGCTGGCCATCGCCTCGGCCCGGCTGGCTCCGTTCGCCGAGCGAATCACGTTCGTGCAGAGTCGCTACGACGGTATTCCGGACGCGCTCGAACAGGCGGGTCTCCCGCCGACCGAATCGGTTCGGGCGATTCTCTTCGACCTCGGGGTCTCGTCGATGCAACTCGACGAATCCGAGCGTGGTTTCGCCTATTCCATTGACGCGCCGCTGGATATGCGGATGGATCCCACGACGGGACTTACGGCCGCAGACGTACTCAATACCTATAGCCACGGCGATCTCGCTCGCGTGCTGAAGACGTACGGCGAAGAACGATTCGCTGGTCGGATCGCGTCGGAGGTTCTTCGTCGACGCGAGCAGAAGCCGTTCACCACAAGCGCGGAACTCGTCGAACTGCTCTACGCCGCGATTCCCGCGGCGACACGGCGGACCGGTGGTCATCCCGCGAAGCGGACCTTCCAGGCCCTTCGAGTCGAAGTGAACGGTGAACTCGATTCGCTTCGCGCTGCGATACCTGCAGCGCTCGACTCGTTGACGGTAGGCGGCCGCGTTGTTTTCATGTCGTACCAGTCACTCGAGGATCGAGTTGTGAAGCAAGAGTTGGCACCTCGCGTCGTATCGCGGTCGCCCGAAGGTCTGCCGGTCGAGTTGCCGGGGATGGGTCCAGAGTTTGCCCTGCTGACTCGTGGGGCAGAGCGGGCGTCGGATCAGGAAATCGAAGTCAACCCGAGATCAGCCCCGGTGCGGATGCGTGCCGCGGAACGTATTGCCAGGAGGTCGGCGGCATGAGCGTTCGGACAACTCCCGCGAGCGCGGGGCGAGCGAGGCGGCGGGAAGACGAGAACGTTCGGGCGCAGCGCGGCAAAGCGGGCACCGGTCGCGGCACACGGAAGACCGAAGAACCGGTGCGCGGGCAGCGACGTAAATCCGCGCCGCTGATGATCGAGTCGAGCGATGCCAAGAAGTCCAATGCAGCACGTCGCGCGTATGAGAAGCGGCAGCAGCGCGCTGCCGTCGTTCTCGGCGACGATGTGGCGCCGGGCGTCCTGCCGAAGCGCGCGACCGAGTTTGCGGCACGAATTCCGTTTGTTGCCACGATTATCGGCTTGCTGTCGATGGGTCTGGCGTTGACATTGCTGCTCACAACGCGGTCCGCGGAGGAAAGCTACGAGCTCAGCGCGGCACGTGAACAGAACCAACGGCTGATGGAGGAGCGGGCAACGCTGCAGCGTGATGTGCAGTCCGCCGATTCGGCACCCGACTTGGCAGCCAGGGCAAGGGAACTCGGAATGATTCCCGCAAAGGATCCCGCGCGCTTGCTCGTTGCCCCCGACGGTGCCGTGATCGTTGTGGGTACACCGACTCCCGCAGCGGGTGCGCCCGCACCCTTGCTGAATGGCCGTACCCCGGCGAGGGTTTCGGCGCCCGCCCCGGTTCGTACGCCGGCCGTTGCGCCGATCCAACCGGTCGCACCGCAGCGCGCCACGCCGCAGCCCGCGAATGGACCGCAGGTACAAGCGCAGGGTGAACAATTGGTTCCTATGACGATCTCCGTGCAACCACCCGCCGGGGGTCCGCGGTGAGTCGACCACCGCGCTTTGCATACGACCGCGTCGCCTTCGATCGGAAAGCTGCGAACCTCCGCGCGAATCAGGCGAGCGGGTCGATGCGCCGTTCCGCTGCGTTGCGGAGCAATCGCTCCCAGCAGGACTCGAACATGCGATTTCGATTCGGTGCCGGTCGGCTGGTGATGTTCATCGCGCTCGGAGTTGCCGCGCTGCAGTTGCTTTGGGTGCAGGCAGTGTCGGCCCCGGAGCTGTCTGCGCAGGCAGCGACGCAACGCACGACCACGCAGGTCGATCCGGCGACACGTGGTGCAATCACCGATCGCAACGGCAAGCCCATCGCCTTCACGATGGAGGCCAAAGCGCTGACCTTTCAGCCGACCCGGGTTCGAAAGGACCTCGAGGAAGCCAGGTCGAAGAGCGACAAGGCGCCGACGCCGGATGACCGTTTTGCCGCAATTGCCAAGGGAATTCACGACAAGCTCGGCAACGTGGCGTTGGAGAAGGACCTCCTCACCAAGCTGAAGAGCAACGAGACCTTCGTTTATCTGGTCCGCAGTGTCGACCCCGGACAAGCGCTGCAGATCAGCGAGAAGTTCCCCGAAGTCGGCATGGAGCGCCAGGACATCAGGGAATACCCGGGTGGCTCGCTTGCCGCGAATATCGTTGGCGCAACGGGCTGGGACGGACACGGCTTGCTCGGTCTCGAGTCGTCGCTCGACTCGGCGCTCGCAGGCACCGACGGTTCGCAGACGTACGACCGCGGCTCCGACGGCGCTGTCATTCCGGGCAGCTGGCGCGACAAGCAACCTGCCGTCGATGGTTCGGGTCTGGAACTGACCGTCGATTCGGATCTGCAGTACTACGTACAGCAGCAGGTTCAGCAGGCGAAGGATCTGTCCGGGTCGAAAAACGCGTCAGCGGTCGTTCTCGACGCGCTCACAGGTGAAGTGCTCGCGATGAGCAACGACAATACGTTCAATCCATCGATTCCGATGAGCGACAACAAGAATGCCGAGATGGGCAACCTTGCTGTGACGTCACCCTTCGAGCCGGGTTCGGTAAACAAGATCGTCACAGCGGCGTCGGCAATCGAGTTCGGTGTCACCAATCCTGATGAGGTACTGCAGGTTCCGGGCAGTATCCGGATGGCGGGCGTCACGGTCGCGGATGCGTGGTCGCACGGCGTTGCTCCCTATACGACGACTGGTGTATTCGGAAAGTCGTCCAACGTAGGCACTCTCATGCTTGCCCAGCGAGTCGGCGAGGATCGATACTCGGACATGCTGAAACGCTTCGGGCTCGGGCAGCGCACCGATGTCGGCCTGCCCGGCGAGAGCGCGGGCAACGTGCCGGCGCGTGAGCAGTGGTCGGGCGGCACCTTCGCGAACCTTCCGATCGGGCAAGGTCTTTCGATGACGCTGCTGCAGATGACCGCGATGTACCAGGCCATCGCCAACGACGGCGTCCGGATTCCGCCGCGGATCGTGCGTGCGAAAGTGGAATCGAACGGCGACCGCAGCGAGGAGCCGACACCCGAAGGTGTCCACGTGGTCAGCCCGCAAACCGCGGCAACCCTCCGTCATATGTTCCAGGCCGTCACCCAACGCGATCCCATGGGATACCAGCAGGGCACCGGCGCCGCGGCGTCGGTTGCCGGATATCAGATCGCGGGCAAGACCGGGACAGCGCAGCAAGTTGACCCTAAGTGCAAGTGCTACTCGAACTCGAATTACTGGATCACGTTCGCCGGCATCGCGCCCGCCGACAATCCGCGTTACGTTGTCGGCATCATGCTCGACGCTCCGGTTCGCGGGGTGGACGGTGGCGGTGGACAGTCCGCCGCGCCGCTGTTCCACAACATCGCATCGTGGATGCTCCAACGCGACAGCGTGCCGCTTTCACCGGACCCAGGCGCCAAGTTGGTACTCCAAGCCAGCTGACTGTGCGTGAGATGTACCCCTCAGAGGGTGAAACTCGCGCACAGGGGTCGGTAGCGGCCGGGTAACCTAACAGGTCGATCTTGTCCTGACCGTTCGATTGTCCTCGGCCTCGATTGTCGCCGGCTTCGAGGGTCGCCGGCGCAGCCGCGCTATTTTCGCCGTTCGAAAGGAGCTAGGTGCCCGCGCAAAACGTCCCGCAGCCTTCGCTCCGGCCACTACACCCGCCCTCGACGCCCCTGGTAAGGCTTGCCGAGTCGATCTCGGCGACGCTCATTTCCGCCGCGCACGCGACCGACGTCGCTGTCACCGGCGTCGAACTGCGCGCTCAGGCGATCGCGCCGGGCGACCTGTTCGCGGCTTTGCCGGGATCCAAGGCGCACGGCGCAGAGTTCGCGCACGAAGCAATCGAACGTGGCGCCGCCGCGGTGTTGACCGACGCTGCCGGCGCCAAGATCATCGAGAACCTGCTCGTGGGCAAGCCCGCGTTCCCCATGCTGGTCCATCCGCAGCCGCGCAGTATTCTCGGCGAGATATCGGCAACCATTTACGGTCGCCCGTCGGAACACATGCAAGTTATCGGCATCACCGGGACGTCCGGCAAGACGACCACGGCCTATCTGGTGGAGGCCGGGCTCGTCGCCGGTGGCCGCAAGCCGGGTCTGATCGGAACCATCGAGACGCGGATCGAAGGCAGGCGCGTACCGAGTGCCTTGACCACACCCGAGGCGCCACATCTGCACGCGTTGTTGGCGGCCATGCTCGAGCAGGGCACAGACAGCGTGGTGATGGAAGTGTCGAGCCACGCCCTCTCGCTCGGCAGAGTGGCCGGGACACGGTTCGCGATCGGCGTTTTCACGAATCTCTCGCAGGACCACCTCGACTTCCACGAGACTTTCGACGACTATTTCGCCGCCAAGGCACGACTCTTCGAGGACGGCTCGCCGGTTCGGGCCGAGCGTGCAGTGGTGTGCGTCGATGATCCCTGGGGCGTCCGTATGGCTGGTATCGCGCACGAGCCGGTGACGGTGTCGGTCGTATCGGCTGCCGATTGGACCGCGACGAATGTCGTCACCGTCGACGGCGGAGGCCAGGAGTTCGACGCGGTCGGCCCGGAGTCGTTGGTACACGGGCAAATACGGCTTCCCGGGCGCTACAACATCGCGAACGCGATGCTGGCGATCGCGACGTGCGCGACGGCAGGGGTCGATCCGGCGGTAGTCGCACAGGCGCTGGCGACGGTGGATGTGCCGGGCAGAGTCGAGCGCGTCGATCGCGGGCAAGAATTCCTCGCGGTCGTCGACTACGCGCACAAACCGGCGGCGCTCGAGGCGGTCATCGACACGTTGCGGGCACACTCTCGGGGTCGGGTAGCCGTCGTCGTCGGTGCCGGCGGCGATCGGGACATGGGAAAGCGTCCGCTGATGGGCGAAGTCGCAGCCCGTAGATCGGACTTGTTGGTGATCACCGACGACAATCCGCGCACCGAAGATCCGGCATCGATTCGCGCCGCGGTGAGGTCGGGCGCCGACGCGGTGCCCGAATCACAGCGTGGCGAGGTTCGCGAGGTGGCCGACCGTGCCGCTGCGATCGCTGCGGCGGTCGACTGGGCGCGTGCGGGCGATGTCGTGCTGATCGCGGGCAAGGGACATGAAACAGGGCAGGAGATCCACGGAGTGAAGTACCCGTTCGATGATCGTGACGTGCTGGCGACAGCACTCGAGAAACGCAGCGGTGGCGCGCAGTGATCCCGCTGACGTTGACGCAGATCGCCGAGATCGTCGGCGGGACACTGCACGATGTTGCCGATCCGGCAGTGGCGGTCACCGGGTCCGTCGAGTTCGACTCACGCAAGATCGGTCCCGGGGGATTGTTCCTTGCGCTTCCCGGCGCACGGGTCGACGGCCACGACCACGCCGAGTCGGCAATCGGCGCCGGAGCGGTCGCAGTCCTTGGCGCCCGACCTGTCGGAGTGCCCGCGATCGTCGTTGCGCCGCTCCGTGAAAGCGACAGCAATGCAATGGCATTGGAGTTCGACACCGACGGTTCCGGCGCCGCGGTTCTTGCTGCGCTCGCAAAGCTTGCCCGCGCGGTCGTCGAACGGCTGACCGAACAAGGCCTCACGGTGGTCGGGGTGACCGGATCGTCCGGCAAGACCTCGACAAAGGACCTGCTCGCGGCTGTCCTTGCGCCGCTCGGACCGGTCATCGCGCCGCCAGGATCGTTCAACAACGAGCTCGGCCATCCGTGGACGGCATTGCGCGCCGACGAGAACACTCGATCGCTCGTGCTCGAACTTTCCGCGCGCGGACCCGGCCACATCGCTGCCCTGGCAGCAACCGCTCCACCACGAATCGGGGTGGTGCTCAATGTCGGCACCGCACACCTCGGCGAGTTCGGATCGCGCGAGGTGATCGCGGATACGAAGGGCGAGTTGGTGCGCACGTTGCCTTCGGCGGCCGACAACGGCGTCGCGATCCTCAACGCCGACGATCAGCTGGTCCTGGCAATGGCCGACACGACGCCTGCACGCGTGGTGCTTGTCGGGCAGTCCGAACGTGCGGACGTGCGTGCAGTCGGTGTTCGACTCGATGCCGAGGCCAAGGCGTCGTTCACGCTCGAGTGTTCGGCAGGCACCGTCGCGGTGCAGCTCGCAGTGCATGGCGAGCATCAGGTCGGTAATGCGTTGGCCGCAGCCGCCGTGGCGCTCGAATGTGGTGCGGACCTGCCGACGATTGCCACTGCACTGGGGGGTGCACGAGCCGTGTCGGCGCGGCGTATGGATGTGCGGACCCGAGCCGACGGCGTCACCGTGATCAACGATTCTTACAACGCCAACCCGGATTCGATGCGCGCAGCGCTCAAGGCACTCGTGACGATGTCACGGGCCGGCGAGTCGCCGCGGCGCACGTGGGCTGTCCTGGGCGAGATGGCCGAACTTGGTGAAGACTCCGTGATCGAACACGACGCGATCGGCCGACAGGCTGTCCGCCTGGCTGTCAGCAGGCTTATCGTCGTCGGAACCGGTCGGCCGTCCCACGCGATGCACCAGGGCGCGGTCATGGAAGGTTCATGGGACAACGAGTCGGTGCTCGTGCCCGATATCGATTCGGCGCTTGCGCTGCTCGATGACGAACTCGCGGCCGGCGACCTCGTTTTGGTAAAGGCATCTCAATCGATCGGGCTTTGGGTAGTGGCCGAACAGCTACTGTCCGGGCAGCAGCTGGATCAGTCGGGGCAGCAGCGTACGAGCATGGAGGCGACCTAATTGAGACAGATCCTCTTTTCGGCAGGGATAGCGCTTGCCGTATCGATCCTGTTGACACCGGTCCTGGTCAAGACGTTTTCCCGGCAAGGTTTCGGCCAGGAAATCAGGATGGAAGGCCCGGCAAGCCACCAGGCCAAGCGCGGCACTCCCACGATGGGTGGCGTCGCGATCATCGCGGGTATCTGGGCCGGCTACTGGGGATCGCACCTGATCGGCGTCGGTTACGACGCTGACGGTCCGTCGGCATCGGGCTTGCTCGTGCTCGGGCTGGCAACCGCGCTCGGCGGGGTCGGCTTCCTCGACGACTTCATCAAGATCCGCAAGCAGCGCAACCTCGGCCTGAACAAGACGGCGAAGTTGGTCGGCCAGTTCGTCGCGGCTGTGATCTTCGGCATTCTGGCGCTGCAGTTCCGCGGTGCCAGCGGGCTCACACCGGGTAGCACCCACTTGTCCTACGTTCGCGACATCACGACTGTCGCGATGGGGTCGGTCGTGTTCATCATGTTCTGTTACTTGATGGTGAGCGCCTGGTCGAACGCGGTGAATCTCACCGACGGTCTCGACGGTCTTGCCGCCGGTTCGATGAGCCTGGTCCTCGGCGCCTACGTGATCATCACTTTCTGGCAGTACCGCAATTCGTGCGAAACCAGTCCGGGTCAGGGCTGTTACGACGTGCGGGATCCGTTGGACCTGGCGTTGATCTGCGGTGCCGGTGCCGGCGCATGCATCGGTTTCCTGTGGTGGAACGCGGCTCCGGCGAAGATCTTCATGGGTGACACGGGATCGCTCGCGTTGGGCGGCATGCTTGCCGGCCTGTCGATTACCACTCGCACCGAGCTGCTGATGGTCGTCATCGGTGCGCTCTTCGTCGCCGAGGCGGCATCCGTGGTCATCCAGGTCGCGGTGTTCCGGTCCTCACGCCGCCGAATATTCCGAATGGCCCCGTTCCATCATCACTTCGAGCTCGCCGGGTGGGCAGAAACCACGGTAATCATCAGGTTCTGGTTGCTTGCCGGCATTGCGTCGGCGATCGGGCTGTTCCTCTTCTACAGCGAGTACCTCTCCGCAATTGGGGACTGACTTCGTGACGATCGGATTGACACAACTAGAGGGTGGCGACGTCCTCGTCACCGGTTGGGGAGTGTCCGGGCGAGCGCTGATCGAGCCGTTGCGCACACTCGGGGCGCGTATCACGGTCACCGACTCCAACTTCACATCCCGCGCCGAGGCGTCCGCGCTCGGCCTCCGTACGGCAACGGCCGAGGACCTTGTCGTGCCGGGTGCCATCGACGAGTTCGATGTCGTGATCACGAGTCCGGGCTGGCGTCCCGACTCGCCTGTCCTCGCCGCGGCCGCTGCCGGCGATATCCCGATCTGGGGTGACGTCGAGTTCTCGTGGTTGGTGGATCAGGCGCAGCTCTATGGTCCGACTCGACGTTGGCTGGTGGTGACCGGCACCAACGGCAAGACGACCACAACCTCGATGCTGGCCTCGATCCTCGAGTCGGCCGATATTCCCAATGCAGCGTGCGGAAACATCGGCCTGCCTGTGCTGGACGCGATGCGCCGACCCGGGCCGCGCGCGGAAGTGCTCGCGGTGGAGCTGTCGTCATTTCAATTACATTGGGCGCCTTCGGTGCATCCCGACGGGGGAGTGGTTCTCAATATCGCTGAGGATCATCTCGACTGGCATGGCGGAATGGCCGGGTACGTCGATGCCAAGGCGCGGGCCCTCAGCGGCAAGGTCGGCGTCATCGGTCTGGACGATGCCGGTTCGGCAGCGCTCGCGGTTGTTTCCAGAGCCGAGCGAACGGTCGGGTTCCGACTCGGCGAACCAGAACTGGGTGAGCTCGGAGTCTGGGGTGGCCAACTGCTGGATCGGGCATTCGGCGACGACGACGTGCTCGCGTCAGTCGGTGAGATCAGCCCTGCCGGGCCTGCAGGTGTGCTCGACGCGCTTGCGGCTGCGGCGCTCGCGAGATCGATCGGGGTTGCTCCGGCGAAGGTTCGCGACGGCTTGCGCAAGTTCAGTGTCGGCCCGCACCGCGCCGAACTCGTTCGGGAGCTCAACGGCGTCGGCTTCGTCGACGATTCGAAGGCGACAAATCCGCACGCTGCCCGTTCCTCGATCCTTGCCCACCCGCGCGTGGTGTGGCTTGCCGGCGGATTGCTCAAGGGCGCGTCGGTCGACGAATTGGTCGAAGAGGTGGGTGACCGGCTCGCCGCAGTGGTGTTGATCGGTCGCGATGCGATCCAGATCGCACAGGCTTTGGCGCGACACGCACCCGATGTGCCCGTCGTCAGGGTGGGTGCGGGAGACGATGCAGGAGTGAACCAAACCCTGACGGCCGACAACCCGGACGTGATAATGGCTGCCGCCGTCCATGTCGCGGCTGGGTTGGCGCACGACGGCGAGACCGTGCTGCTCGCGCCCGCGGCCGCGTCGCTGGACATGTTCCGTGACTACGGGCATCGCGGCGACAGCTTCATCACCGCCGTCGAGGCACTCACCGCCGCTGACGTCGGTCGGTCGGCACGATGAAATTCAGAAAGCCGGCGCAGTCCCTCAAGCAAGCGAAGTCGACAAAACAGACGAGCAAGCCAGCTGCGAAGAAGCAGACGAGCAAGCCGTCCGCGCGGACGCAATCGCGGGCGCCGAAAACTCGGATCGGTGCGTGGCTTGCCAGACCGCTCGCGTCATTTCATCTGGTCGTCACCATCGCGACGCTGCTCACCGTGCTCGGTCTCGTCATGGTGCTTTCCGCGTCGAGCGTCGAGGCGTACGCGGACGGCGGATCGGCGTACACACTGTTCAGCCAGCAGGCAATGTATGCGGCGCTCGGTGTTGTGCTGTTCTATCTCGCCCTGCGGTTGCCGATCAGGACGTTGCGAAAGCTGTCGTTCCCCGCATTCGTGCTGTCGGTGATCGCGCTCGTGCTCGTCCTGATCCCCGGAATCGGTGTCGAAGCGCAGGGCGCGCGGCGCTGGTTCCTGCTGGGGCCGATCTCGATTCAGCCATCCGAAATCACGAAGGTGACGCTCGCCCTCTGGGGAGCGCATCTGCTCGCATCTCGTCGCGCCGAGAAAGCGAGCCTCAAGGAGATCATCATCCCGCTGGTGCCCGCGGGCATGGTGGTGTGTTTGCTGGTCGTGCTGCAACCCAACCTGAGCACCACGATCGCCCTCGGCATCATCCTCGCGGCCTTGCTGTGGTTCGGTGGTCTGCCCGTGAAGTTGTTCGTGACGATTATCGCGTCCGGCGCGGTCGCGGCTGGTGTGCTCGCACTGTCTGCGGGTTACCGCTCGGATCGGATGAAAGCGTTTTTCAACCCAGGAGCCGATCCACAAGGCATCGGGTATCAGGCCAGGCAGGCGATGTACTCCCTTGCCGACGGCGGGATCTGGGGCCGTGGTCTCGGGCAGAGCCGTGCGAAATGGAGCTACCTGCCGAACTCGCACAACGACTTCATCTTTGCCATCATCGGTGAGGAGCTCGGCTTCCTGGGCTGCGGCCTCGTCATCGGTTTGTTCGCCTTGTTCGTCTACACCGGACTGCGGATTGCCACGCGATCCGCGGATCCGTTCCTGCGCTTGCTGACAGCGACGGCCACCACCTGGATCGTCTCCCAGGCGTTCATCAACATCGGCTACGTGGTCGGTCTGATGCCCGTCACCGGTCTACAGCTGCCGCTGGTGTCTGCTGGCGGATCGTCGCTCGCGATCACCTTGCTGATGTTCGGCATCATCGCCAACGCAGCACGGCACGAGCCCGAGGCCATTGCCGCGTTGCATGCCGGGCAAGACGGGCGCTTCAGCCGTCTGCTGCGGTTGCCGAAGCCCGAGGCGTACTCACCGACAAAGGCAGAAGCGGCACGCGCGGAGGCGGCCAGACGGGCCGCCGCACGTGCTGCGCGGCAACGAGATGTGCGGCAACGGGTGGCCGGAAGTGATTCGCCGAGACCAGGGCGGACAATGAATGCGCAGCAACCGTGGCGACCGACGCCCGTAGCGCGCAGTGGAGAGCGAGGATTTCGTAGGTGAGCCGCAACTCTGGTGGATCTGACGCCAAGGGGTTGTCGGTGATCGTGGCGGGTGGAGGCACAGCTGGCCATATCGAGCCGGCGCTTGCCGTCGCCGACGCATTACATCGATTCGACCCGACGATCACGGTGACGGCACTCGGCACCGAGCGTGGGTTGGAGACCACGCTTGTGCCCGAGCGTGGCTACCCGCTTGCGCTGATTCCGCCGGTCCCTTTGCCGCGCAAGCCAACGATGGATCTGTTGCGCTTGCCGGCGCGAGTGCGAGCATCGGTTCGACGTACGCGAGCGGTGATCGACGAGACCAACGCCGATGTGATTGTCGGATTCGGCGGATATGTCGCTCTACCGGCCTACCTCGCCGCAGGTAAAGGGCTGCTGCGCCGACGACGGGCGGTGCCGGTCGTGGTGCACGAGGCCAACGCGAAGGCTGGGATCGCCAATAAGATCGGTGCCCGGCGGGCGACGCGTGTGCTGGCCGCCGTTGCAGATTCCGGCATTCATGCACCGGGCGCGCCCGACGCGGAACTCGTGGGAATTCCCGTCCGATCGTCGATCACGGGCCTCGACCGTGAAGCTTTCCGTGCAGGCGCTCGCGCGCACTTCGGCCTACCGCCCGATGGTCCGGTGCTGCTGGTTTTCGGCGGCTCGCAAGGCGCACGCTCGCTGAACGACGCGGTCTCCGGCGCCGCTGTGCAACTCGCTGCTGCGGGCATTTCGGTGCTGCACGCGCATGGACCCAAGAACACGATCGAGCTGCCGCCGGCCACAGCCAACGCCTCCTACGTCGCTGTGCCATATCTCTCGCGGATGGATCTGGCGTATGCCGCCGCCGACGCTGCGATCTGCCGCTCGGGAGCCATGACAGTCGCCGAGGTGTCCGCCGTCGGACTTCCTGCGGTCTATGTGCCACTACCACACGGCAATGGTGAGCAGGAGCTCAACGCCAGGCCCGTGGTTGCCCAAGGAGGTGGAAGAATCGTGCCCGACGCGGAGCTGACACCCGACTACGTGGTGGGCCAGGTAATCCCGATGTTGCTCAACCGCGAGCGGTTGCGGCAGATGAGTGTTGCAGCGGCCGATGCCGGACACCGCGACGCCGCGAACGAGGTTGCGCGGATCGTGTTGGAGGTAGCGAGAGGGTGGCCCCGGAAATGACAGACCTTCCGCAAGAGCTCGAGCGGGTGCACATGGTTGGCATCGGCGGTGCTGGCATGTCCGGAATCGCGCGCATTCTTCTTGCTCGAGGTGGCCAGGTTTCGGGATCGGACGCCAAGGAAAGCCGCGGTGTCCTTTCGTTGCGTGCGCGCGGTGCGGTGGTACGGATCGGTCACGATGCGTCGGCGCTCGATCTGCTTCCCGGTGGGCCGACCGTTGTCGTCACGACCCATGCCGCGATCCCGAAGGACAACCCGGAACTCGTCGAGGCCGCCGCGCGGGGAATTCCCGTTCTCCTTCGTCCGACCGTTCTCGCTTCGCTGATGCGCGGAAATCGGACCCTGCTGGTGTCGGGCACCCACGGCAAGACCTCCACGACCTCGATGTTGGTCGTTGCACTGCAGCATTGCGGTTTCGACCCGTCGTTCGCGGTGGGTGGCGAGTTGAACGAGGCCGGCACCAACGCCCACCACGGCACGGGCGACATCTTTGTCGCCGAGGCGGATGAGAGCGACGGGTCGCTGCTGCAGTACGACCCCAATGTCATTGTGGTGACGAACGTCGAATCGGATCATCTCGATCACTTCGGTACCACCGAGGCCTATGTCGAGGTGTTCGACGACTTCACGAACTTGCTCGGCCCCGGTGGCGTGCTGATCGCGTGTCTCGACGATGCCGGCTCGGCTGCGCTGGCTCGCCGTGTGACCGAACGGAACCTGCCCGGTGTTCGCGTGCTCGGCTACGGTTCGCTGCCTGCAGGAACTGACGCGTCGACTGTGACTCGATCCGAGGGCGTCGACGTTGGAGTGTGGCTGCATGGCTGGGAGCCACGCGATGTCGGGGGTGTCGCGCAATTCCAGCTTGTCGGTGAGGCGAGCCCGCGGACACTGCGGTTGTCGGTCCCCGGCCGGCACATGGCGCTCAATGCGCTCGCTGCGCTGCTGGCCGCCCGCGAAGGTGGCGCCGACATCAGCGAAATTCTGGAGGGGCTTGCCGGCTTCGGCGGCGTGCATCGCCGCTTCCAGTTCACCGGCCGCGAGCACGGAGTTCGAGTCTTCGACGACTATGCGCATCACCCGACCGAGGTGCGTGCGGTGCTCGGTGCCGCCGCCGAGCTGGTCGAGCAGGAAGCAAAGGACGGCGCACGGTCGCGGCGCGGCAAGGTGATCGTGGTCTTCCAACCGCATCTGTACAGCCGCACGGCGACCTTCGCGACGGCGTTCGCCGAAGCATTGGATCTGGCCGACGAGGTGATGGTGCTCGATGTGTACGGCGCTCGCGAGGAGCCACTGCCCGGTGTGAGTGGTGCGTTGGTTGCGCAATCGGTGACGAAACCTGTGCATTACCAGCCGAACCTGTCCCGCGTCGGCCGTCAGGTCGCTGCGCTGACGCAGCCTGGCGACGTGGTGATCACGATGGGTGCCGGTGACGTCACGATGCTGGGTAGCCAGATCCTCGACGGTCTTCGTTCGCTTCCGCAGCGCGGGCGGCAGCTCGGATGACGTCGGATCGGTCTCGTCGATCGCGCCGACGCGGCCGCTCAGCTGCCTCGAGCAGGCATCCAGGTGACGAGTCGGAGCTACCGAAGCGCCGGTTCAAGCCGATCCTGTGGTCCGTGTTGGGAATCGTCCTCGTCGTGGGATTGATTGCGGTGGCATGGTTTTCCCCGCTGCTGTCGGTGCGCACGATATCGGTGGAGGGACTCGGCGTCCTTCCCGAGGAACAGATCGTGACCGCGCTTGCCATTCCCGAAGGGCGGCCGCTGCTGCGTGTCGATACCGACGCGGCGGCGAAACGGGTCGCACAGATTCCGCGGGTCGCGCAGGTCAGGGTGCAGAAGGTGTATCCGTCGACGGTGAAAGTCACGGTGACCGAACGTTTGGCGGCTGTCTTTTTCGACTCACCGCAGGGAACGCATCTGATGGACAGTCTCGGCGTCGACTACGCGATCGAGCCGCCGCTGATCGGTGTTCCGCGGCTGAAAGTTGCCAATCCCTCGGCTTCGGATCCCGCAACGCTCGCCGCGCTCGCCGTACTGGCGTCGACGCCGCCACCGCTGCGTGCGCAGTTGGGTGAGGTTGCGGCAGCATCGATTTCCGATATCCGGCTCACTTTGCTGGATGGTCGGGTGATCGTGTGGGGGAGCAAGGACAAGTCCGATCGCAAGGCGGCGATCACGCTACCGCTGCTGAGTCAGCCGGGTCGCCTGTACGACGTCTCCAGTCCGGATTTGCCGACCGTCAGGTAGCGAGCGGGTCCGCTCCACGTGGGGTGAATCACCATCACTAAGAAATTCCCGCGAGTCGCGGCGCGCCTTCGCGTGTATGGGTACTGCGGCGCATAGCGTTTCGCTCTAGTCGAGTACTTGACATAACGTTAAACCTGTGGTTGAGGTTTAGGGTTTAGGTAAGTGCCGGCGACGAATCGGGCAACGCCCTACAGGTCCCCATCCTGTTAATACAAGCCTGTCAATGCAAGCTCTGTCGATCGAAGGAAGGCGAGAGCCATGACGCCCCCGCATAACTACCTCGCCGTAATCAAGGTCGTCGGAATCGGCGGCGGCGGTGTCAACGCTGTCAACCGCATGATCGAACAGGGACTCAAGGGTGTTGAGTTCATCGCGGTCAACACCGACGCCCAGGCCCTGCTTATGAGCGATGCCGACGTCAAACTCGACGTCGGCCGTGAACTGACAAGGGGACTCGGCGCCGGCGCCGATCCCGACGTCGGCCGCAAGGCCGCCGAAGACCACAAGGACGAGATCGAAGAGGTGCTCAAGGGCGCCGACATGGTCTTCGTCACCGCTGGCGAGGGCGGTGGCACCGGCACCGGTGGTGCACCGGTCGTTGCCAGCATTGCTCGCAAGCTCGGCGCACTGACCATCGGCGTCGTCACGCGACCGTTCTCGTTCGAGGGCAAGCGCCGCGGCGGCCAGGCCGAGACCGGCATCGCAGGTCTGCGTGAATCCTGCGACACGCTGATCGTCATCCCCAACGACCGGCTCCTGCAGCTGGGCGACGCCGCGGTCAGCCTGATGGACGCGTTCCGTTCGGCCGACGAGGTGCTGCTCAACGGCGTTCAGGGCATCACGGATCTGATCACGACACCGGGCCTCATCAACGTCGACTTCGCCGATGTGAAGAGCGTAATGTCCGGCGCCGGAAGCGCTTTGATGGGTATCGGCTCCTCGCGCGGCGAAGGCCGTGCGGTGAAGGCAGCCGAATCGGCGATCAACTCACCGTTGCTCGAAGCCTCCATGGAGGGCGCGCGCGGTGTGCTGCTCTCGATCGCCGGTGGTTCCGATCTCGGGTTGTTCGAGATCAACGAGGCGGCCTCGCTCGTGCAGGAAGCCGCGCACATCGATGCCAACATCATCTTCGGCACCGTCATCGACGATTCGCTCGGCGACGAGGTTCGCGTCACCGTGATCGCAGCCGGATTCGACAGTGGTGCTCCGGCACGACGTCCGGTCGAGGCACCTGCGAGCGCAAGTCGTGGACCGATCGGCTCGGCGCGTGCCGGCGAGATCGGTCAGTCGAACGGAAACGGCAGCCACCGCGAACGAGAGTCGGTCCGCAACGGATCCGACGAAGGTTCCTCGCGTGGGCCAGCTTTCAACGATGACAGCGAGGACGACGTAGACGTTCCGTCGTTCATGCGTCGTTGACACCTGGCGACGCGGGATCGATCCAGCGCGTCAGGCGGACGCGCCGGGTCGTCACGGGTCGCGCGGGCGGATTTTCGGAGCCGCCGTACGACTCGTTCAATCTGGGTGATCACGTAGGTGACGATCCGGCCGCGGTTGCGCGCAACCGGGAGCGGCTCGCACATGAGATCGGGCTTACTCCGGACCGGCTGGTGTGGATGGAGCAGATCCACGGTCGGACCATCACTGTGGTCGAGGGCCCGACTGCCGAGCCGGTGCCCACAACGGATGCCCTCGTAACCACTGCGACCGACCTGGCGTTGGTCGTGCTTACCGCGGACTGTGTTCCGGTGCTGCTGTCCGACGACGAAGCGGGAGTTATCGCCGCTGTTCACGCAGGCAGGATCGGCGCGCGGATCGGAATCGTGCCGAGGGTGCTGGAAACCATGGTCGGCCTCGGTGCTCGCATCGACCGGATCGGAGCATTTCTCGGTCCGGCGGCAAGCGGTCGGCAATACGAGGTACCCGCGGCCATGCAGGCGGATGTCGAACGCCATTTGCCTGGCAGTGCCACGAAGACGCTGAAAGGCACTCCCGGCTTGGATTTGCGGGCCGGTCTGCGACGGCAATTGCTCGAAGCGGGAATCTCCGGCGTCGCAATCGACCCACGGTGCACGATCGAGGACCGGTCACTGTTCAGTCACCGCCGTGGCGCACCCACTGGCAGAATTGCCGGCGTGATCTGGATGCATACGGAGCAGACCGGGGATTCCGGCACCACATGACGCGCGAACTCGAGCTTGCCGGCGCGTTGGACCGGTTACTCGACCGGCTGGCGGCGGCGTGCACACACGCACACCGCGACCCGAGCGAGGTCACGCTGCTTCCGGTCACCAAATACTTTCCTGTCTCCGACATCGAGATCCTGTACCGGCTCGGCCGACGTGAGTTCGCCGAGTCCCGGGAGCAGGAGGCGTCGGCAAAAGTGGTTGCGCTGCGCGGCGAAGTCGAACTTCGTTGGCACATGATCGGTCGGCTGCAACGAAACAAAGCACGGGCGGTCGCCGCGTGGGCCTACGCCATCCATTCGGTGGACAGCCCGCGACTCGTTGAGGCGCTCGGCAGAGCCATGGCCGACGAGGTCGATTCCGGTCGGCGCAGCGAGCCGTTGCGCGTGCTGCTACAAATCAGCTTGGACGGCGATCCTGCACGTGGTGGTGTGTCGCCGGCCGATCTCGGAGCTCTTGCAGCGCGGGTTGCCGATGCCCCGCAGCTGGAGCTGAAGGGGCTCATGGCGGTACCTCCGCTCGGTGTCGAACCTGGCGCAGCCTTCGCGAAACTGGCAGTCCTGCACCAAGATCTACTGCGCGAGCACCCCGGTGCGACCGAGCTCTCAGCGGGGATGTCGAGTGATCTCGAACTCGCCGTCGAACACGGATCTACCTGCGTGCGTGTCGGTACCGCGTTGTTGGGGTCGCGGCCGATAATCTCGCAATAGCAAATCCCATCAGTCACACAAGAAACATCAGCTAACAAACTTTGTCGCCAGGCCAGCCGTGCCAAGGAAGGTCGATCAATGAGCACCACCCTGCACAAATTCAAGGCTTACTTCGGCATGGTTCCGCTCGAGGACTATGAAGACGATTACCTCGACGAGCCGGGTCTGACCCGTCGTCCCGCACGAGGCCGCGAGCCTTACGGCGACCTCGGCGATTCGGAGTACGAGCCTGCGATGCGCTCCGGTTATTCGGCGGCGCGGCGCGACGACTTCGAAGAAGACACGAGCCACTACGAGCCGCGGCGAAGCCCCCGGCTCGAGCCACTCAGCCCCCGCGGTGGTCGCGCAGGCACCGCAACCATGGTGCGCGGTGCCACTCGTGGCGCGCTCGCCATGGACCCGGGTCTGGACCAACGTGTCGAGAGCCGTCGCGCGCCGATCTTCGACGACGGTGGCCCGTTGTCCAAGATCACCACGCTGCGCCCGCGGGACTACAGCGAGGCACGCACGATCGGTGAGCGCTTCCGTGACGGTTCCCCGGTCATCATGGACCTCGTCGAGATGAGCAACGCCGACGCGAAGCGGTTGGTCGACTTCGCCGCCGGCCTGGCGTTCGCATTGCGTGGTTCATTCGACAAAGTTGCCACCAAGGTGTTCCTGCTCTCACCTGCCGACATCGATGTATCGGCCGAAGAGCGGCGCAGGATCGCCGAAACCGGCTTCTACAACCAGAAATAACGTCCGACTCGGTTGACCTGCGGGACTGCACGGAGTGCGCAGGTCAACGGGGTCGTTTTGAACTACCGGGAATTGTCAGGCAGAGTGAAGGCGTGGCCTTGTTCGCGGTAATCTATTTCGTACTGTTTGTGTTCTGGTTGTTGCTCATCGGTCGCATAATTGTCGAATTCATCCGATCGTTTGCGCGTGAGTGGCGGCCGACCGGGATCGTTGTAGTGATCCTTGAGGCTATATTCACTGTTACCGACCCTCCGGTGAAACTGTTGAGGCGGCTGATACCGCCCATCTCACTTGGTGGCATACGGCTTGACCTCTCGATAATGGTCTTGCTGTTCATAGTTTTCATTCTGATGTCGATTGTGCAGAGACTGGCGCAACCTGCGGGTCTGGTGTGACAGAATGGACGCCAGTTACAGTGTGACGGTTCAAAACTTGGCAGAATGCGCTATAACTGAATGCTTGCTAGACCGACAATGAACGCGTGAAGGGATCCTTCCATGCCGCTGAACCCAGCTGATGTGCACAACGTTGCTTTCAGCAAGCCGCCCATCGGTAAGCGCGGCTACAACGAAGATGAGGTCGATGCGTTTCTCGACCTTGTCGAGCAGGAGCTCTCGCGCCTCATCGAGGAGAATGCCGACCTGCGTCAGCGTGTGGGCGAACTCGATGCCGAGCTGAGCGACTCGAAGAAGGGCCGCGGCGGAAAGAGTGCTCCTGTCGCCGCCCCCGCCGCCAAGGTGGTCGAGACGCAGAAGGCACCGCCGCCGCAGGCAGCGCCCGCACCGATCGTGGCTGCAGCGCCGGCGCCGCGCAGTGGCGACGCAAACATGCAGGCAGCGAAGGTGCTCGGCCTGGCTCAGGAGATGGCGGACCGGCTTACCGGCGACGCCAAGGCCGAGTCGGAGCAGCTCCTCACCAACGCGCGTACCAACTCCGAGCGACTGGTCACCGATGCTCGTGCACGCTCCGAGGCAATGATCTCCGATGCACGACAGAAGTCGGAGGCGTTGCTCGCGGACGCTCAGACTCGTTCGGAGACTCAGCTGCGCCAGGCCAAGGAGAAGGCCGACGCACTGCAGGCCGACGCCGAGCGCAAGCACACCGAGATCATGGCGACGATCAACCAGCAGCGGACCGTCCTCGAAGGACGGATCGAGCAGCTCAAGACCTTCGAGCGCGAGTACCGCGTGCGCCTGAAGTCCTACCTGGAGTCCCAGCTCGAAGAGCTCGACAACCGTGGTTCGGCCATTCCGGTCGACGGTGGCGATGCGTTCGCGCAGGATTCGTCGTCGAGCAACCACAGCCAGTCGTCCTTCGCGAAGGGAAGCAAGTAGCCGTTCCGGCTACCGCGGTCACCGCGGATAGAGGTTCGTCATGCTTGTTCTGACGCTCGTCCTTGCTGCTGCTGGCTTCGCCCTGCTAGTCGTGGCTCTGATCACTGGATCGGTGATCTGGGCCTGGGGGTGCATAGCGGTATGCGTAGTCGGGGCGGGCGTGCTGCTTGCCAGCGCATTGATCCGCCGCACCGGCCGTACGGACGTCGGGGACGTGCTGGCAGCTGTGGAACAAGCACAACCGCAGGAACGCCGCGGTAGGCACGAGAAACCTGACTTCGGATAGAATTTTCGACACACGACGTCGATCCGGCCATCACCGGGGAGTCTTCGGAAGAACGGTCGAGCTAGAGCGACCAAGTAGAACCGAACGGGTGAGCCCGTCACAGCTCGACCAGAGTGGCTCCGACCACGCAATGCGTGAGTCCGGGCAAGCGGGGTGGTACCGCGGTGGTGGCGCAGGAGCGTCGACATCGTCCCCGTGCCAGCACCGGCACGAGGAGAACTGCAGTGTCCAACGAGCCCGCCCGCGGCGAGTCCGCCTCCAGCGAGTCCGCATCCAACGATCGGGACTCCTACCCCCGCGTCGACATCGGTGTTTCCTCGTCGTCCGGCAGCGTTGATTTCTCCGCGCTCGAGCGTGTTGTCCTGGCGAAATGGGAAGCCGACGGCACGTTCCGCGCGAGTGTCGAGAATCGTTCGGCAGAGTCGGAGTTCGTTTTCTACGACGGACCGCCATTTGCCAACGGTTTGCCCCACTACGGTCACTTGCTCACGGGCTACGTCAAGGATCTGATTCCGCGCTATCAGACCATGCGTGGGCACAAGGTCGAGCGCCGATTCGGGTGGGATTGCCACGGGCTGCCCGCCGAGATCGAGGCCGAAAAGCAGCTGGGCATCAAGGACAAGTCCGAGATCGATGCGATGGGCCTCGCCGAGTTCAACGCCGCGTGCAAGTCGTCGGTCCTGCAGTACACCGACGACTGGCGCCAGTACGTCACGCGCCAGGCCCGCTGGGTCGACTTCGACAACGACTACAAGACCCTCGACCTCGATTTCATGGAATCGGTCATGTGGGCCTTCAAAGAGCTGTGGAACAAGGGTCTGATCTATCAGGGCTTTCGGGTGCTGCCGTACTCCTGGTACGAGCAGACGCCGCTGTCGAACCAGGAAACCCGGCTCGACGACGCGTACAAGATGCGGCAGGATCCCGCGGTTACCGTCGACATGACACTGACCGCCCCTGGCTCGCCGCTTGATGGCGCCAACGCGGTGATCTGGACCACGACGCCATGGACGTTGCCGTCCAACTTGGCGATCGCGGTGCATCCTGACTTCACCTACGTCCAGGTTGTCGGCCTCGACGGGACGCGCTACGTGCTGGCGAAGGAACGCCTCGCCCACTACGCACGTGAACTCGGGGAGTCACCCGAGATCGTGTCCGAGCACACTGGCGCCGAACTTGTCGGCCTGAGCTACACGCCGCCGTTCGACTTCTTTGTCGGCCATCCCAATGCGCACCGCGTGCTGTCGGCCGACTACGTCACGACGGACTCGGGTACCGGGATCGTGCACCTCGCACCGGCGTTCGGTGAAGAGGACATGGACGTAGCAACGGCCAACGGCATCGAGATCGTGCAACCCCTCGATCCCGGGGGTAAGTTCACCTCGCTCGTGCCGCCGTACGAGGGCCAGATGGTCTTCGACGCGAATCCGAACATCATCAAGGACCTCAAAGCGGCCGGAAAGATCCTGCGGCACGAGACGATCGAGCACTCCTATCCACACAGCTGGCGTTCCGGTCAGCCGTTGATCTACATGGCGGTGCCGTCCTGGTTCGTGGCGGTCACCAAGTTCCGCGACCGGATGGTCGAGCTCAACCAGGAGATCACCTGGGTGCCCGAACACATCCGCGACGGCCAGTTCGGCAAGTGGCTCGAGGGCGCTCGGGACTGGAACATCAGCCGAAACCGGTACTGGGGCAGCCCGATCCCGGTGTGGGTGTCCGATGACCCGGCATACCCGCGCACCGACGTGTACGGCTCGCTCGAGGAGATCGAGCGTGACTTCGGCGTGCGCCCGGACGATCTGCACCGGCCGATGATCGACGAGATCACGCGGCCCAATCCCGATGACCCGACGGGGAAATCGACAATGCGCCGCGTGCCCGAAGTGCTGGACTGCTGGTTCGAGTCAGGTTCGATGCCGTACGCGCAGGTGCATTACCCCTTCGAGAACCGGGAATGGTTCGACTCGCACTATCCGGGCGACTTCATCGTCGAGTACAACGGTCAGACTCGTGGCTGGTTCTACACGCTGCATGTGCTCGCGACCGCGTTGTTCGATCGGCCCGCATTCAAAACCGTTGCGGCGCATGGCATCGTGCTGGGTGACGACGGCCTGAAGATGAGCAAGTCGAAGGGCAACTACCCGAACGTCAACGAGGTGTTCGATCGGGACGGCTCGGATGCGATGCGGTGGTTCCTCATGGCGTCCCCGATCTTGCGTGGTGGCAACCTCATCGTGACCGAACGCGGCATCCGCGAAGGTGCGGGCCAGGCATTGCGGCCGCTGTGGAACGCGTGGACCTTCCTGCAGCTGTACGCGTCCATGCCGGGCGTATCGCGGACCGATTCGACGAACGTTCTCGATCGATATGTCCTCGCGAAGCTTGCGGCGACCCGCGATGCGATGACGATTGCGCTCGATACCTACGACATCCCAGGCGCGTGCGACGAGTTGCGGTCGTTCTGCGATGCCTTGACCAATTGGTATGTGCGCCGGTCGCGTTCGCGGTTCTGGACTGAAGATCGCGACGCCGTCGATACGTTGCACACGGTGCTGGAGGTCGCCACACGGCTCGCTGCGCCACTGCTGCCGCTCATCAGCGAAGTGATCTGGCGCGGGTTGACCGGCGGACGCTCGGTGCACCTTGCCGACTGGCCTGCGGAGGGCGAACTGCCGGCCGACCAGGACCTCGTCGACGCGATGGACGAGGTGCGGACGGTCTGCTCGACGGTCCTCAGCTTGCGCAAAGCGCAGAATCTGCGCGTGCGGTTGCCGTTGCCCGAGGTGACGGTCGCGGCGCCGGATGCGCAGCGGCTGGCGCCCTTTACCGACATCATCGCCGACGAGGTGAACGTCAAGAAGGTCGATTTGACCACCGACGTCGATGTGCACGGCCGCTTCGAGCTGGTGGTGAATGCCCGCGCCGCGGGCCCGCGCCTAGGCAAGGATGTCCAGACGGTGATCAAGGCGGTCAAGGCTGGGGACTGGTCGGAGGATGCCGAGGGTGTAGTCACCGCGGCCGGGATCACCCTGCTACCAGAGGAATTCACACAGCGACTCGTCGCGGCCGAGCCTGAATCGACGGCCGCGTTGCCGGGCAACATCGGTCTGGTCGTGCTCGACTCCGTCGTCACCGCCGAACTGGAGGCCGAAGGATGGGCACGCGACCTGATCCGCGAGTTGCAGGATGCGCGTAAGTCGCTCGGCCTCGACGTATCGGACCGGATCGAGGTAATTCTCGGTGTGTCCGACGATCATCGTGAATGGGCGCAGACCCATCGCGAGATGATCGCCGGCGAGATCCTTGCCGTGTCACTGGAACTGGGCGACCCTGGCGCGGACGCCGTCGACGTTCTCGACGGCGTGCGGGCGAAGCTGGTCAAGGCGTAACCCCCTACCCCGGAGCCATCGCCTCCAGCACTTCGTGCGCGCGACGCATGGACGCTGTCGGGTCGGCTTCGGGGTTACCGATGGTCGGGTCGAAGTTGAGGTCGAGAAACGTCTCGGTGATGCCCTGCTCGGCGATGGCGAGCAGGTCCGCACGGATGTCGTCCAGTGAGCCGGTGAGGAGATCGCCGCGCGGAGCGTTCTTGACCACACCGCGGCAGATATAGCGCAAGGCTGCGGGATCGCGCCCGGCCTCGGTCGCGGCGTCCTTGACTTGCCGGACCGAATCGCCGAGTGCGGTGAGTTCGGCCCTGCTACTGCTGATCCAGCCGTCGGCGAGTCGTCCGATGCGGGCCAGCGCGCGCGGTGCGGCACCACCGAGCAGTATCGGCGGGTGCGGTTGCTGGACCGGCTTCGGCAAGATACTCGAGCGGGGTACGTGGTAGAAATCGCCGTCGAACTCGACCGGGTCGGGTCCCCACACCGCTCGCAGGCACGCGATGTACTCCTCCGCCCGCTTACCGCGCTGCTCGAACGATGCTCCCGCCGCGATGAATTCCTCCTCTGACCAGCCGAGCCCGAGACCCGCATCCAACCGTCCCTCGCTGAGCACGTCGAGCGTGGCTAGTTGCTTTCCGAGCACGGCAGGGGACTGGAACGGCAGGTTCACGATCGCGGTACCGAGGCGGACGCGCTCGGTGACTGCGGCGGCGAAACCCAATGCGGCGACCGGATCGAGAACGCTCGCATAGACAGGGCCGAGGGGAACACCGTCGGGCACCAACAGCCGTTGGAAAGTCCAGAGCGACGCGTAGCCGAGTTGCTCGGCGCAAGTCGCGATCTCGCTGATGTTGCGCGGCGTTGCCCAGGAGCCGGAGACGGGTAGTCCGAATGAGATGTCCACGGTTCCATAATGCGTCAGTGGCTGCGGCTAGCCTGCCTGTATGAGCACCAGCAAGGAAACGATTGCGTACATCCTGGGGCAGTTGGAGCCCCTCGATGTCCGCTCGCGGGCGATGTTCGGCGAGTACGGCTTGTACTGCGACGACAAGGTGGTGGCGTTTATCTGCGACGACACGCTTTTCGTCAAGCCAACGGAGATCGCCGAGGACTACGAGGCGGAAACCGAGCTGGCGCCGGCGTATCCAGGCTCGAAGGACTACTACAAGGTGCCGCACGACCGCCTGGCGGATACCGATTGGCTGCAGCGGTTCATTCAGCGCACCGCCGACGTCGCACCGTTGCCCAGAAAGAAGACCGCAAATAAGAAGACCGCAAATAAGAAGTGACCGAACCGGACCCGACGCGCAGCCGTCGCTGGGTGCTGCACCTCGACATGGATGCGTTCTTCGCCTCCGTCGAGCAGCTGACCCGTCCGACACTGCGTGGCCGTCCGGTGCTCGTCGGCGGGCTGGGGGGCCGGGGAGTCGTGGCTGGTGCGAGTTACGAGGCGAGGGTATTCGGTGCGCGGTCGGCGATGCCGATGCATCAGGCGCGGCGCATGGTCGGTGGCGCCGCGGTAGTGCTTCCGCCTCGTGGAGCCGTTTACCACGCGCTGAGCACGCAGGTATTCGACACACTCCGGCTGCACATGCCGGTGCTCGAGCAGTTGTCGCTCGACGAAGCGTTCGGCGAACCGGTCGAGCTGGCAGGGGCCACCGCCGCGGAGGTGTGGCAGTTCTGCGAGAAACTCCGTGCGATAGTCCGTACGCAGACCGGTCTCGTGTCGTCGATCGGCGCGGGCAACGGTAAGCAGATCGCAAAGATCGCATCGGGGCTCGCGAAACCCGATGGCGTGCGGGTGGTTTCGCCGGCCGAGCAGAGCGACCTGCTCGCGGCATTGCCGGTGCGCAAGCTCTGGGGCATCGGGCCGGTGGCGGAGGCGAAGCTGCGCAAGCTGGGAATCGACACCATCGGTGGGTTCGGTGCGATACCTGCGTCGGAGGCTGCGTCGATCCTCGGCAGCACCATCGGCCCCGCGCTGCACAGGTTGGCGCAGGGTATAGACGACAGGCCGGTGACCGAACGTGCCGAAGCCAAGCAGATCAGTGCCGAAACGACTTTCGACGTCGACGTGGTGACGCTGGCTGCCCTTCGCACCGCGGTCGAGGCCATCGCCAGTTCCGCCTATCGCCGTTTGCGTAAGGACGGCCGAGCCGCCCGCACTGTCGTACTGAAGCTGAAGAAGTCGGACATGACCATCGTTACCCGATCGGTCACCCTGCCGTACGCGACCGCCGACTTGGCGACACTGCACACGGCTGCGCAGCGTTCGGTGATCGATCCGCTCGAGATCGGCCCGATTCGGTTGGTCGGTGTGGGTTTCGGTGGGTTGTCCGCCGTGCGGCAAGGTTCGTTGTTTCCGGAACTGGACCAAACGGGAGCTGTGTTGCACCAGGCGGAGACCTTGCCGGAGCAGGCCGCGCCGGGCGGCGACGGGGCGCTGGCGCCCGCACAGGCTCCCGAACCTGAGCACGCGCATTGGCATCCCGGCGTGGACGTTTCCCACCCCGAATTCGGCCACGGTTGGGTGCAAGGATCAGGTCACGGGGTGGTAACAGTTCGGTTTGAAACACGCTCGACGGGGCCGGGACCCGCGAAAACTTTCGCGGCGGACGATCCGCTGCTGGCCAGGGCCGACGCTCTCGACAGCCTCCGCTGAGGGTAGCCTGGGTCAACCGTGCAGGGCGGTCCGGACCGCCGCGACTGACATAGTGGACAGACCAGACGCATTGCACTCGAACGCAAAGGAAGAGCAGTTGAAGCTTCGCACCTCCAGCCGCGCCCTCGTGGCCGGTATGGCCATCGCCGCCGCGCTCACGATGAGCGCATGTAGCTCCGATGACAACAAGGCCGACTCCACGAGCACCAAGGCCACCGCAACGTCGAGCGCATCGAGCGCGACCCAAGACCCCAACCAGCCGGCGATTCCGACGGCCGAAGAGCTGAACGCCCAGCTGCAGCGCGCGTTCGACCCTGCTGTGCCGCTCGCTGACAAGATCGACATGGTGCAGGGCGCCGAGCAGGATCCCGAGCTGATCAACCGAGTTGCGGATGCCGCCAAGGCCGCGGGCATCGTCGTCACCGTCACCAACGTCACCGACCTCGGTGCGGGCCAGCTCAACGCTGACGCCACGTTCCTCGTCAACGGCCAGTCGAACCCGGCTGTGGTGCCCTTCGTCGCCGAGAACGGCAAATGGAAGGTTCAGAAGGGCTGGGCCTGCCAGATTGTGACCACGGCTCAACTGCAATCACCCGCCTGCGCGTAACTGGGCACACAAGCTACTGATCAACCGGATGCCGGCACTCCTTAGGGGGTGCCGGCATTCGCCGTTTCACGTCCCTGGTGCAGCTCGAAGCCGGTCGACCTGGCGTTTGGCGATGTCGGAGAGGACGGCGGCATCGATGGCGTGCTGCCCGGTTGCGGCGATCTGCACCACGGTCGAGCCGACCACGGCGATGATGACGTCGGAGGTCAGGGTTACGCCGTCGCTGTCGGTCAGCACGCGAAAAGCGGTCGAGGCGTCGCCCACTGGTGGTTGATCGAGCCCACCGATTCGGGAATCGACCGCGACTTCATCGAAATCGGTTCCCGTGAATGTTTGGCACCGTCCGATGACGTCTTGAACCCGGGAAAATGCTTGCGCGACGGCAGGTTCAGGGTAGCTGGCGACGTCGATGTCGATACTCGCGTAGTCCGGTCCGCCGAACCGGCCCACGGCATGCGCCGTCGATCCGGACTGCTGTTCGGCGATTGGTTCGAGCACGGCAGCGCACGCTGCGGGGTGCGTCCGGGAACGGCTCGACTCGGTCGGTCCCGGTGCGGGCGCCAGCCCCAGGTCCTCGGTCGGATCGGCGATCGGTGCGAAGCCTGCAGGCAGGTCAGCTGTGCCGAGAATCGCTGATCGCAGCCGACCTGGATCGATCGTCGTCGCGCCGGGCGCAACCGGGGGAGCGGTGACGCTGGGTCCAAGCGGCGCGAGAGCGGGCGCGTCGACCTTGTCGGCCGTGCACGCCGTGATCGTTGCCAGAACCGAGAGGGATAGCAGCGCAGCGCGCACGCGCGGCATCACTGACTCCATTGCACGAGATTGCTCGTGGACTGTCTGAGCTTGGTGCTGCTCTGGGGGTCGGAATACGTCTGATCACCACCGACGGTGACAATGCCATCGACAGGCAGCGGAAGAGCGAGGTCGAGCGTAACGGTCCCGGTTCCGTGCATGACGTATTGGTCGATGTTGAGCATTCCGGCGCCGTTGGGCAGGTTCCATTCCGGCGACTTCGGTGTCTGCGTGACATCGAGCGCGATCTCCAGGCGGTCCCCCTCGAGCGCCGTGAGCGTGGCCGTCGTCAACTGGTCGAGTGTGATGCTTCCTGACACCTGCTGACGCATCGTCCACACGGCGCCGACGCCGATCGCGCTGTCCGGCAACGTCACCGCGCGATACACCGCCTGGTAGAACGCTTGCTCCACGGCCGATCTGGCAGCATCCGCGGCGCCGGGTGCCGGGCTGATTCGCAACGCAGATACCGCTCCGGCGGCGGTGGTCGTCAGGCCGGCGTGCGAACCTTCGGCCGGACCGAGTTCCTGCGCCAACTTCGAATCGGTGGTGGTGATCTTGCCGAGTGTCAGGTCGACACCGTCCTTCGCTGCGGCAGCGGTCAGGGCGATGGAGAGGCCTGGCGCGGAGAAGTCTTGGTTCTCCTGGTCGTTGATCTTCTGCTGAATGCGGTACTCGGTGCGCAGTGTCACCTGTTGCGTCGAACCGGGCGCTGGGTGTGGCACGAGGAGCTGGCGCGGCTCGGACCCCGGGTCCAGAACCGCGGTGGTGACCGCCGAAATAGGAACCGTCACCTCCTTACTCGCGGCCGAAACCGACTCCGAATCGGGGTTCGCTGTATCCGAGCTGCTATCGCAACTCGTCAACATCGTGGAAAAGGTCAAGGTCGCGGCGAGCATGAACACACTCGAACGGACCGGGTTCGACAACACCGTCACGCACCTAGGTTACGGCGTGGGGGATGATTGCCTGGTGAGCGAAGACCGACGAACAGGCGAGGACTTGCCGGAAGCACCCGACCACGAGCCACAACGACCCGAAGAAGCGCTCGCCACCAAGCGTTTGCGACTGCGGACATTGCTCGCTGTTGCGGCGACACTTCTGATCCTGGACGTGATCACCAAGGCGCTCGTCGTAGCGAATATCGAGCCAGGTAAGCCCGTTCGCATCATCGGTGACTTCGTAACGCTGGTCATTGTGCGCAACCCGGGGGCCGCGTTCTCGATGGCAACCGGTATGACGTGGCTGCTGACTCTCGTCGCTGTCGCCGTGGTCATCGGCGTTGTGCG
>JBBSKP010000019.1:0-35779 GCA_038256175.1 Mycobacteriales bacterium | reverse complement strand
TCGACAAATACTGGAACTTCCACCTCGACCAGGAACGACACCGCATCCACGAATCCCGCTACCTCAACGGCACGATCCCCCGAGCCGCCTGACGTCACTCCAGAAGAGCCGCACCCGAACGATTCTGCCTCGCTCGCGGTGTGGTGCGATGTCGGGATCACTCTCGAGCATCGGTCGGCCGCTCGGCGCCGTCAAGGTCTTTCGGCCCTCGGCCCGAGTTCTTTCATCCTCCCACCGTTGCAGGCGCCCCCGGGAAATCGACCGCATGTCGACTACGATCTCTGTCCGCGGGCTGTCCAAGTCTTTCGGGCGCGCAGGCGCTCTCGATGAGCTGGATCGCGATCCTCGGCCATGTTTTCGGCAACATCGCATCGAGCATTGGCACCATGCTCGGCAGCCCGCAAGCGAAGGAATGGATAGCGCGGATCGGCGGTGAGCAGGGGCCGTTGGGTCGCAAGCCATCTCGTACTGTCCGTGACGGGGTCGGCGGTCATCATCATGGTGGCGGGTCTTGCTGCAGGCATTGCGCACGCCTCGGAGACGGGTCGTGCACGCGCGATCTTTCGGGTGACCGGTGCGGCAGCCTTAGCCACCTTCCTGTTTGTCGGGGAACTCGGCCCGCTGATCCCGCTCGACCAGTGGGCGATGAATCTATGGCCATTCACACACATTCCCAGGATGCCGGGACCGACGTTCGACGCGACTCGGTTGGTCGCGTTGACCGTTGCCGCCCTCGTGTTGGGCACGGCTGGTGTTCTCGGGTTCGCGCGACGCGACGTCGGCTGAGCAATACGGCTCCGCTGGGCAATACCGCTCCGCTGGGGACGATCGGCCCTGCACACCAGGCGTTATGGCCCTTCGAATCCGATCGTGAAGTGCGGACCATTAAAGTCATGAACAAGCCGACCAGGGTCCTCGTCGCCTACGCGACAGAACATGGATCCACAAGGGGCATTGCGGATTTCATCGGTGCCCGACTCCGGGCGGACGGATTCGTCGTCGACATACGGCCAGTCTCCGAATCGTCCGATCCGCGCACGTACGGCACGGTCGTGCTCGGCAGCGCTGTTCACAACATGGCTTTGCTGCCGGCGGTCGATGAATATGTGCGGCGCTATCGTGACGCTTTGGCGCGAACGGACGTGTGGATCTTCGGTGTCGGGTTGTCGCCGGCGTTACGTGGGCCGCTCGGGCGCTACTTGAAAAGAGTGGTACCGAAGAAGATCGCTGCGCTGACCGATGGTGTCCACGCCCGAGACTACGAAGCATTTGCCGGCGTTTTCGACCGTGCAGGTACGCGTTGGCTCACGCGAGCGCTCTACTTTGCAATCGGCGGCGGTCGATACGGGGATCTGCGGCAATGGCCCGAGATCTCGAATTGGACGAGCATTATCAGCGCGGATCTGCGGACTCGAACCGAAGGTCCCCGCCGTCGGGGACTGATGGCAGCAGTAACAGAACTGCGCGACGCATAGCGTCGAATGCATCAGTCACACATCGGAAGAGGTAGACCATAATGCTCATACGCGACGTCATGACCCGTCCAGTCGTCAGTGTGTCCCCCGCCACCGCGCTGCCTGACGCGATTGCCTTGCTGACCGAGCATAGGTTTTCCGCGCTGCCGGTGGTCGATGACGCGGGGCTTGTCGTGGGCATCTTGTCCGAGTCCGACGCATTGCGGGCCGGCTACGAGAATAGAAGTCGCCAGGTGACCGAAATGATGAGCACACCCGTCGCTGTGATCGGACCGGGCGATGACGTGAGCATCGCCGCCGAGCGCATGCTCGCCGACCGGCTGCGTTGTATCCCTGTCGTCGAGATGGGCCTGCTGATCGGGGTGATCACACGGCGGGACCTGTTGCGCACCATGATTCGTGACGACGAGGTGATCGCTTCCAAGATCCGGGCGTTGCTCGATGACTACGCGGGCAGTCATCGGCAGTGGCGAGTAGACGTCGCCGACGGGCGCGTCGTTGTCGGCGGCTGGTTTGCCGATGACGCCGAGCAGCGAATTGTCCATGCTCTCGCACAGACAATTGGGGGCGTGCGCCATACCGACGTCGAGGCAACATGGGGTACGGCAACGGCAACAGGCGACTGAACCGCCGCACCATTCAAGGCAAGATGCGCCGCAGGCCAAGCGCGGCTACAACGGATGTAGTTGCAGCCATGAGGAACCCGCCACCGATGCCGACGAGAATCGTCAGGCTCATCGACTGCCCATCGTGCCAGAGCGGCATCGCAAAGCCGAGAAAGACTGCGAGGCCCGCGAGCCAGGCGCAGGCGGTAGTCGGAATCCAGCGAACCCCGTGTGTGACGTGTGAACGGAGCATCGGCCATTGGGCGGTGCCCATCGACGTGAGCAGTGCAAACCCGAGCACCGTAAAGACCACGATCGTCGCCGCGAGGGGCATCCGGGGTGATCGTGGATGCCCAGGTCGATGGTGCCAAGCCGAGCACATACGCGAACGCCGCCGAACCCGCTGTCGCGCAGACCCATCGAGATCGCGAAAGATCTGGGAGGGCCCTTCGCAGAACGGTCGACTGTCCCCAGCCAAGAAGGGCACCTTCCGCCGCGCCGGCGACAACGAGCGCGGGAACACGAGCGCGGGCGAGGCAGATACGGTCAGGACGCCAACGGTAGTGGGTACCGTGAATCCCAGAAACTCGGCAAGAGTCACGACCGGAATCCACTGGCGAGTAAGTGCGGCAGCGTCGAGATGCGCAGTGTCGGTGGTCATAACGGGATTCCGCTCACACCGGTTCCTTGCGACGTGGTCCTTTGCGCGGACGAGTGTCGAGAGCTTCGACTATCTCGGCCACCGTGTGGCGTGGCGAGGCCGGTAGTTCGTCGGCGTTGATCGACGCCCAACCGATTCGCACTAGCATCTGTGGAAAACCGTTGTTATCGAGCACGTTCGAGCGGTAGTTGTCCCGGGTTTCCTTGACCTCAAGAGGTTCGATCAAGATGCAGCTCGCCAGTCCAAGCACGGTGGCTGTAAGAAGCACGGCACTTGTCGCCTCCCCCGCGCGCAGTTGCGACATGCGATCGTCGGAAGGCGTACCGAGGACGAGTAATTCAGCGGCGTCTCCGTCGGCATCCTCGCGGCTGGGAACCGCCTCCGTTCGATAGAGTGCGACGCCCTCTTTCGCGACCCGCGACGCCATCAGGGCGATATGTCCGATCGGCACAGGCCACGAGCTGAAATGCCGGCGGTCCGTGCGCCGGCGAGGGATTGCCGCTGCCATTGCAATGTCTTGTTCGCTCGGGTGGTGCAGGTGCAATTCGATCGACGCGATGTGGTCGAGATCGGCGGGATTCGGAAAACGATGTACGCGCGCTTGCCAACCGAGCGCGGCGATCGCGACTCGAAAATGATGTAGCACAGTGCCGCAGCTGAGGATCTGGTCCCGTCGATCCGGATCTGTGGGCAGCACATGCACATTCGGATCGGCGTAGAGGTCGACGGTCTGATGGCCGATGCGCCAACGCCATGGCTGAGAGTTGTGTACAGACGGCGCACGAAGCGCGAGAGCTATTGCGGCTCTCACCGTCTCGTCGTCTGGAAGCCCTAGATCCATCGTGGTTGGTCCTCTCTAACGGTCCTGTGACAACTTTCGCAGGAGCCGAGCTGCGGCTACAGGGGCTGAAGGCCTCGACCAAGAGGACTTTCTCTGATCTGGTGGAGTGCCCGGCGGTCGAGGACATTGGACTCTCTCGGATTCGGATCCGACGAGGCATCGTGGGAGGCGAACGGAACCTCACGCAACGAAGGACGGGCCATGCATGCTGTCGTGATTTTCGAGTCCATGTTCGGGAACACCGAAGAGATCACCAGGGCGGTCGCGCAAGGCCTCGGGCGGGACTTCGAGGTGAACGTAGTCAACGTCGACGATGCACCTAGGTCGCCCGCGCCGGGTGTCGATCTGGTAGTAGTCGGAGGGCCGACGCATGCGTTCGGGCTCAGCAGGAGTCAGACGAGGAAGGACGCTGCCAGCCGCGCGGCAGGTGAGCTGGTTTCCCGTCACACCGGGCTACGCGAATGGCTGGATGCGACAGATCCCGCAGGTGTGAATGTCCTCGCCGCAGCATTTGGTACGAGGGTCACCAAAGTCAGCTGGGCTCCTGGCTCGGCAGCGAGAGGGGCCGAGAAACGCCTCCGTAGGCATGGTTACGGAATTGCGGGTAGGGCACAAGACTTCTATGTGAACGACACATTGGGTCCGTTGGTAGCCGGCGAGCTCGAGCGAGCTCGCGAGTGGGGCGCCGAGCTTGCATCGAGCACTGTGGCACGCCGCAGTCGGCAGGGGTGAATGCGGCCTTACTTCGGCGAGGCTTGCTTTGCTGGTGGCCGCGATACGAATTCCCTACGGTAATTGCATGACTTCCGACAGCGGGGCCAGAACACATCCCGCAGAAGCCCACACGGAGAGCGTGTCGTCGCGCCTGAACTGGCTACGTGCGGGCGTGCTCGGCGCCAATGACGGCATTGTGTCCACAGCTGGGCTCGTCGTCGGAGTTGCGGCACTCTCGGTCGACCGCAGCCCGATCCTCACGGCCGGCGTCGCTGGCCTCGTCGCCGGCGCTGTGTCGATGGCATTGGGCGAATACGTTTCGGTCAGCACTCAGCGAGACAGCGAACGAGCGCTCTTGGAGAAGGAACGCATCGAACTTCGCGATTCGCCGATAGCGGAACTGGCCGAACTCGCGTCGTTGTACAAGGCGAAGGGCCTCACCGCCGAGACGGCGCAGATTGTCGCCGAAGAGTTGACGGCGCACGACGCGTACGCGGCACACGTCGATGTCGAGCTGCGAATCGATCCCGACGACCTGACCAACCCGATACAAGCAGCGGCATCCTCCGCGATCGCTTTCACTGTCGGTGCCCTCCTTCCCTTGATCGCGATCCTTGCGCCGCCCGCGACGGCGCGAATTCCGGTGACCTTCGTTGCCGTGCTCGTCGCACTCGCACTCACTGGGACTGTCAGCGCGCGGCTCGGTGGTGCTGACGGCCGACGTGCGGTGGTGCGCATCGTCTCCGGTGGCGCTGTAGCCATGATCGTTACGTACGGCATCGGGCAACTTCTCGGGGTCGCGGGCGTCTGAATCGGGGTACTGCTGGCGTAATTGAGATCAACAGGGGATCCTGCTGTGGTGCAGTGGTCTTCGATCGTCCCCGGGCTGGCGCAGTTCAAGGGCTACGAGTCGCGATGGTTGCGGGGAGATGTCCTTGCAGGCGTGACGGTCGCGGCATACCTCGTCCCGCAGGTGATGGCATACGCCACCGTCGCAGGCCTACCGCCGGCCGCAGGGTTGTGGGCGGTGATCGGCCCCATGGCGTTGTACGTTTTCCTAGGTTCGTCGCGCCAGCTTTCGATAGGTCCCGAATCGACTACCGCGTTGATGACGGCTGTTGTCCTGGCGCCGGTCGCCGTCGGAGACCCGCAACGGTACGCTGCCCTGGCCGCAATCCTCGCAATTCTGGTCGGCGGGCTGTGCCTGCTCGGTCGGGTCGGCCGACTGGGGTTTCTGGCGGAGTTGCTGTCTAAGCCCGTGCTTGTCGGCTATATGGCAGGTATCGCCTTGATGATGATTTCGAGCCAGTTGGGCAAGGTAACCGGCGTACCTGTGCACGGTGAGTCGTTTGCTGCGGAGCTGAGATCGTTTGCAGCCGAAGCCGATCGCGTTCATTGGCCGACTCTCGTATTGGCGGGCTCACTACTCGTGCTGCTGATACTCCTTGGCCGGTTCACGCCGCGACTGCCAGGTCCCTTGATCGGCATGCTGCTTGCGACGGGCGTGGTCACCGCATTTTCATTGCAGAACAACGGTATTCGAGTTGTCGGATCGATACCTGCGGGCCTGCCTGTTCCCGGCATTGCCGGTTTTGCGGCCGAAGACGCGATGGCGCTCGTGTTGCCGGCGATCGGAATTGCGATCGTCGCATTCTCCGACAACGTACTCACCGCGCGGGCATTCGCCGCACGGACGGGTAAGGACATCGACGCCAACGCCGAGCTCGCCGCGTTAGGGGCAGGAAACATCGCGTCAGGCCTCATGCAGGGTTTCCCGATCAGCAGTAGCGGAAGCCGGACCGCGATCGGAGCGTCACTCGGCAGCCGCACGCAACTGTATTCTGTTGTTGCACTGGCGACTGTATTGATTGCATTGGTGACTGCGCGGGGGGTCTTGGCAGTCTTTCCGCTCGCTGCCCTTGGCGCATTAGTCATGTACGCGGCCATTCGATTGATCGATATCGGTGAGTTCCGGCGCATCGCGGGTTTTCGGAGGAGCGAGCTCGCCCTCGCGTTGCTCACGACGGTGGCGGTTCTGACGTTCGGCGTGTTGAACGGCGTGCTCGTTGCGGTTGCGCTGTCCATCTTGGACTTACTGCGGCGGGTGGCCCGCGGGCACGACGGTATTCTCGGCTACGTTCCCGGCATCGCGGGAATGCATGACATGGACGACTATCCCGACGCCATCCCGATTCCAGGTCTGGTGATCTACAGGTACGACGCCCCACTGTGTTTCGCGAACGCCGAGGATTTCCGTCGACGCGCTCTCGCATCTCTGGAAACGTCTCCAGAACCTGTGCAGTGGTTCCTGCTCAACGCAGAGGCGAACGTAGAGGTCGACCTCACCGCACTCGATGCACTCGACCAACTTCGAACCGAACTCACCCAGCGCGGCATCGTCTTCGCGATGGCACGGGTCAAGCAGGACCTTCGTAATGCTCTGATGGCAGCTGGCCTTGTCGAGAAGATCGGCGAGGACCGGATATTCATGACGTTGCCCACCGCGATCGAGGCCTACAACCGAACACGAGGCGAACCACGGTGATCTCAACTACGCACTGACACGTGCCTTCTCGAGGAGCACGTCCAGATGGCTCTCGATGAGCGTGGCCAACAGCCCGACGTCGGGGGCATTGTCGTAGTCGCCTGTGATCCCGAAAGTCAAACGGTCTGCGTAACTGAGTATTGCGATACCCATGCGCAGTCGCATCGCGATCGGCACGAAGGGCAGGATCTCCAGAACGCGACGGCCGAGGATGGTACGCGAGTGTGTGGGTCCGGGGACGTTCGTTGCGACGATATCGATGCCATGCTGGGGAAGCCGCGTTGCCAGCCGGACGGCCCAAGCAACTGGCGCGAACGGCCAATGTTCCGCAACCGTGGTGACTGCTTGCCCGGCTCGGGTCTCGCCGCCGGCCTTGTGCGCGGACATTCGGCCATGAACAGCCGCGAGCTGGTCAATGGGATCCGCGATTTCCACCGGAAGGAACGGAAGCATCAGCGACACCCTGTTGTCCATTACATTCGCGGCATCCCGCGAGCGGACCGAAACGGGTATGAGGGTTCGGACGGAGTTTGCGGTCGGCTGTTCGCCTCTGTGCAGCAGCACCGTGCGCAGCGCGCCGGTTGTCGCCGCGAGTGCGACGTCGTTGATGGTCACGTCGAATACAGTGCAGATCTCGCGGATGTCGGTCATCGTGGCGCGTGCGACGGCATATCGTCGCTGCCTACCAACGGTTCCCAGTAACGAGGTTTGTGCTGAAGGGAGTAGCACTCCGGCCGCGATTCCGGCAATACCCTTGACTGCGCTGATCACGCTCGCAGACAGACGCAACGGCAGCTCGAAGCTCCGGGTGAGCAGTTGAATCTGCGCGGACGGCGTCGTCGGTAGGGAGGCAACCGTATTGCGGATTCTGGTGGTGATTCCGTCGTCGGCGGCTGCCGCAGGTGTACGGACCAGTCGAACGACGGTCTCCGTCGGGTCGCGGTCACACAGAGCTTCGAACAGCTTCGCACCGGCGACACCGTCTGCCATGCAGTGGTGCACCTTGGCGAGGACTGCCCAACGCCCTTCGGACAACCCCTCGACCACCCAGCACTCCCACAAGGGGCGTTCCCTATCGAGTCGCTGCGCCATCACCCGCGCTACTAGGGTAGACAGCGCATCGTCGTCTCCCGGTGCAGGCAGTGCGGTCCGTCGGAAGTGGTGTCCCGGTTCGAATTTGGGGTCGTCGACCCACGTCGGTGCGGCCAGATCGAAAGGCACCGTGCGAATCTTGTGCAGCGCGTGCGGTACCGACGTCAAGCGATCGACGACGCCCTCGAGGAATTCGTCCTGGCTCGGCGCAGGTCCGTCCATGATCGCGATGGCCGCAATCGCGAGACTTACGTGCGGATCGGAGTCCTCGGTCTGCAGGAACCCGGCGTCCAATGGTGTCAAATATCGCTTCTGCTCGTCCGCACTCGCCACTACGTCCTCTTTCATCGAAATTCTCCTCCCATGGTCGCTGAGTGAGTTCGGTCCGAGTCAGAGCCCGAGGTCTGCAAGTCCACGCCGAAGGTCCCTAGTGCGTCGCTACACGTGACCTATCTCCTCGCTCTTCACGAAGAGAACCTCGGAGAGCGGGCGCCTCGGTGTGCGCGGGTGGTCCTCGGCATCATGCGACACTCCGACCCTGATCACGACTTGCGGCATGCCGTTTCCAGGTGTTGTGTCGCGGACGACGTCTCGGGGCTGGGGAAGTTCGGTGATGTGGGTGAGCGTGCAGGTCGCGAGGTCGCGTTCGGTGCAGACAAGGAGCAGGGTTGAGAGCAGTTCACCACACCTGAGCCAATCGTATCTGGTGTCGTAAATCGTTGACAGCAAAAGGAGTTCAGCGCCGTCGTCGGAGAAGGTGTCGTGGCTTGTCGCCGATTCTGCCGTCGGGAAGCGGCGCCCGATAACGACGTGAGTGCCTTCGTCAGCGGAGATCAAGGCCGTCCGCGGAATGCCGTCGGGAAGTTGCGAATTGCCTGTCCACCAAGACAGTTCATCCTGATACATCGAGTCGCGGCTGCGCACGCGATCTGCGAGCTCGGATGCCGCGAACAGCGAGGGTCTGCACGCACGCGGGAGCACATCGAGATGCATGCCGCGTTCGAGTGCAACCTTTCGGAGTTCCGTTGTGACGTCATCCCATTCGGGCAGTTGTGTGAACGGCAGCCGGTCACTTCTGCGCCGTTGGATCGCTGCCGCGCGACGTGCGTCCGTGTCCGAGACTTCCGCTACGCGGCTGAACGAAACCGTAGCGAGATGGAAAGGGTTGTCGCGATGGGGCATACGCTCGACGTCGGTGGTCCAGCCGACGCCGGCGAAGGCGACGACCAGGTGGTCGAGCGCGGCCCCACAGCTGAGAATCAACTGTCGCCCAAAGGCATCGGTAGCCGGTAGGAGCCGATCGGGATCACTGTAGAGGTGTAGCGCGTTGCCATCGAGCACCCAACGCCACGGCTGGCTGTTGTGGAGTGATGGCGCTCGGCACGCCAGTGCGACAGCGGATTCTATGGTTGCCTCGTCCGGTAACCAGTCGGTCGTCATCGCGTTGCGAGGCTCACTCATGTCTGTGCTCCGGTCCATGCGGAAAGTCGGCTGGAAACGGTCTACCGGCTCATGTCAACGCTACGGAGATGACGCGGCCACTAGAGGTGGCCTTGGTCCTGACTTCCGGGGTCGATCGGCACCCGCAACGGAGTAGTGAGGGCCATTCGACTCTGTGGGCTGGCCGATAAGTGAGTCAATATTGGCACGGCAGCAGAGGAGGCCCTGGCATGACCGCTCTATCAATCGCTACATCGGTGACGATCGACCCGCGTCGCCACGACGCGGTGATCTTCGACTTGGATGGCGTGATTACCGATACCGCATCCATCCACGCGGCAGCCTGGACGGAGTTGTTCGACGGGTATCTGTCTCGCCGACGACTGCACGACAGCGAGGATCACAGCCCGTTCACGCTCGACGACTACCAGCTCTTCGTCGACGGCAAGCCTCGCAACGACGGCGTGCGGGACTTCCTTGCGTCACGCTGTATCTCCTTGCCGTGGAACGGCGACGCGAACAGCGACTCGGTCCTCGGGCTCGCCATTCGCAAGGACCGTTTGTTCCTCGAGCTGATCACTCGCGGAGGCGTGCCGGCGTTCGAATCGACAATCGCCCTTGTGAAGCAGTTGCATGGTGTCGGCCTCGGGGTGGCTGTGTTCTCGTCGAGCCGCAACTGCGAGCAGGTGCTGAATGCGGCCGGGATCGGCAACTTGTTCGAGGTGCGGGTCGACGGCGTTGTTGCCGAAGACCTTGGACTCCCGGGTAAGCCCGATCCGGCTGTGCTGGTCGAGGCAGCGCACCGGCTGGGTGCAGCACCAGGACGGACCGTCGTGATCGAGGACGCTGTGTCGGGCGTCTCGGCCGGCCATCACGGCGGATTTGCTCTTGTGGTCGGCGTGGATCGGACCGGCCACGCCGACGAGTTACGTTGCCACGGTGCGGATGTGGTGGTTGCCGATCTTGCTGAGGTCGACATTCGCACGTGTGATCTCCGTCTCTCGGAGATTCCCGATGCGTTGCCGTTGCCGCACGAACTCGCCGGTGTCCTTCGAACGAGACGTTCAGCGCTATTTCTTGATTTCGACGGCACTTTGTCGAACATCGTGAATGATCCCACCGGCGCGACGCTGGTCGCCGGAGCTGCCACAGCGCTGACCCGGCTGGCCCGCGATTGCCCGGTTGCGATCATCAGCGGTCGCGATCTCCCGGATGTGCAAACTCGAGTCGGTCTGACCGGGATCTGGTACGCCGGTAGTCACGGCTTCGAGCTCGTTGGACCGTCCGGTGAGTATCACCAGAACGACGCAGCCCTTGCTGCCGTGCCATACCTCGACCGGGCGGCCATCGCGCTTCAGGTACGGCTGGGTGAAGTCCCGGGTATCTTCCTGGAGCGCAAACGCTTCGGTGTAGCAGTCCACTACCGCAATGTCGCCGCAGACCGCGTCGAGGAAGTTGTCGCCGCCGTACGCGAAGCCGCGGGCCATGACGGCACGCTGCGTGTGACAACTGGGCGCATGGTCACGGAACTGCGTCCCAATGTCGACTGGGACAAGGGGCGCGCGCTGCGCTGGATCCTCGAACATGTTCGCCACGGTGATGCGTTGACACCGATCTACTTCGGCGACGATATGACCGATGAGGATGCGTTCGACGCGCTGCCCGACAGCGGTGTGGGAGTGGTGGTCCGCAACAGCGAAGACGGGGATCGACGGTCTGCGGCGACGTTCGCAGTAGACACGCCGGACGAGATCACCGAACTGTTGAGGCGGTTGGCGGAGCTGACCGGTCGCGATCTGGTCACCGACCAACCTATCGACGCGTGGACGATCTCGTACACCGGATATGACCCGCCGACGGAGAAGCTTCGCGAAGCCCTCTGCACCGTAGGAAACGGCGTCTTCGCGACACGTGGCTGCGCGCCCGAATCGGATGCCGACGCAGTGCACTACCCGGGCACTTACGCTGCCGGCGTGTACAACCGTCTCGAGGACGAAATCTCGGGCACCGTTATCGACAACGAGAGCCTGGTTAACCTGCCGAACTGGCTACCGTTGACGATTCGGATCGACGGCGGGTCGTGGTTCGATATCGACTCGGTCGACTTACTTGACTATCGACAAGAACTCGACCTTCGCAGCGCTGTGTTGACGCGGCGCTTTCGGTTTCGTGACGACGGGGGCAGGACGACATCCATTGTGCAGCGGCGCTTCGTCGCAATGCACCTGCCACATGTTTGTGCCTTGCAGATGACTCTCGCAGCCGAAAACTGGTCGGGTAGAATTGAATTCCGATCGACACTGGACGGCGCGGTTCGAAACACCCTCGTCGAACGTTATCGCGACCTCGCCAGTGCACACCTTGATCTGCACCGTGCCGTCGAACTAGGTCCGGATTCGACCCTGCTCGTCGTCACAACAAATCAATCGCGGGTGCCGGTGGCGATGGCTGCCCGGAATACGTTGTGGCGTAACGATGAACCCATCACCGGGGAGTATCGATATCTTGAGGAAGATGCCAAGGTCGGGCACGATATCGGCGTTTATGTTTCGGCGGGGGAGTCGGTGACCTTGGAGAAGGTCGTCACTCTGGTCACCGGGCGCGATCACGCAGTGTCCGATCCGTCCGACGAAGCACAGCGCTGGGTATCGCGACTAGGGCGATTCGATGAGATCCTCGACGGACATGTACTGGCGTGGACTCACCTATGGTCGCGTTTCTCCATCGAGCTCGACGGCCAAGACGATTCGTTGCGCATCATTCGCTTTCACTTGCTGCACTTATTGCAGACGGTCTCGCCGAATACCGCCGATCTCGACGCAGGTGTGCCGGCTCGCGGTCTCCACGGCGAGGCGTACCGTGGTCACATTTTCTGGGACGAGCTGTTCGTGTTTCCCGTGCTGAACTTGCGGCTGCCCGCCCTGACCCGGTCGCTGCTGCGATATCGCTACCGGCGGCTGGGCGAGGCACGGAGTGCGGCGAACGCCGCCGGCCTTCCTGGCGCTATGTTTCCGTGGCAGTCGAGTGGCGACGGTCGGGAGGAAAGCCAGAAGCTCCACCTCAATCCGAAGTCCGGCCGATGGAACCCGGATCCGAGCCAGCGTCAGCATCACATCGGCCTTGCGATTGCGTTCAATGTCTGGCAGTACTACGAGGCAACCGGCGACGTCGAGTTCCTGACGGAATGTGGCGCCGAAATGCTCGTGGAGATCGCCCGCTTCTTCGCGGGGCTGGCTTCCTATGACCAGTCGCGCGACCGGTACACGATCAGTGGTGTGATTGGTCCGGACGAGTTCCACTCCGGCTATCCGGGCAAGCCGTATGACGGAATCGACAACAACGCCTACACGAATGTCATGTCTGTGTGGGTGATCCTGCGGGCTCTCGACGCACTCGACATGATCCCGAACGAGATCCGTTCTGAACTCATGGAAACCCTGGGCGTGAGTGACGACGAGTTGACCATGTGGAGGAAGGTCAGTCGTCGCATGTTCGTCCCGTTTCATGAGGGTGTTATCAGCCAGTTCGAGTCCTATGGTGAACTGGCGGAACTGGACTGGGACGGCTACCGCACTCGTTACGGCGACATCGCGCGCCTCGACCGGATCCTCGAAGCCGAGGGTGACGACATCAACCGCTACCAAGCCTCGAAGCAGGCTGATGTGCTGATGCTGTTCTACCTCCTGTCGGCCGACGAGCTCGGCGCGCTGCTCGAGCGGCTTGGATACGAACTCGAACGCGAAACAATACCGCGGACTATTGACTACTACATGGCCCGAACGTCGCATGGTTCGACGCTGAGCGCGGTGGTTCATTCCTGGGTGTTGGCGCGAGCAGATCGCAACAACGCGATGGCGTTCTTCGACCGTGTCCTCCAGTCGGATATCGCCGACATTCAAGGTGGTACAACGGCGGAGGGTATCCACTTGGCAGCGATGGCCGGCAGTATCGACCTTCTGCAACGCTGTTTTTCCGGGCTGGAGACTAGGGGAGACCGGCTGGTGCTGTGTCCGCAGTGGCCCGAAGCGATGGGTGTATTGAAGTTCGCCATTTTTTATCGCGGACATCGCTTGCTACTTCGAATCAGCGGTAGACAAGCAACGGTCAGCGCAGACGAAAGCAGTCAGCCTCCGATCGAGATCGAGTGTCGCGGCGAGGTCGTCGAGCTGAAATCCGGGTGCACAGTTTCGTTGGCCTAGGCGGCTCCCTTCTCCCTTCTGCGTTCGTCGAGTTCCCAATTGCGTAGGGTGAGGTCGCAACGGCGATCAGACCGGCGAGGGTGCAGATTTCGGTGTCCATTTCTGCTTGCCTACTTAAGTAGACTGGCTCGCCAGAACTCGCCGAATGTGTTGCTGACCGCGGATCAAACGTTTCGTCTTCGACGCGACGTGTAGCGGCGCCACCGCCGATGGGGTCTGCTAGTGGATGCGGATCGGTGTCCACGTTCTGCTGCAGCAGTAGGTAGAAAGGCATCCCGTAGGCCCGTTACCTGCGACGACAATGTACCGCCCGTCGATGCCGCTGCCAGCCGGGACATGTTCACACCGCTAGTCGGTGGTGCGAAACCGCAGCCGAAACGGGTTGGGACAGTACATCGTTCACACCGCCGCGCAGTCCAGCATCAGCAGCAGCCGGGCTTTTCGAACGCTCGTCAGCTCTGGTTGACCATGGTGTGCATCTGGTCGATTTCGGCCTGCTGGCCGTTGGTGATCTTCAGCGCGAGGGCCTTGACTTCGGGGTTGGTACCGCCAGTGAGTTCGGTGTCGGACGTGGTGATTGCACCGGTGTGGTGGTCGATCGTCATCTGCAACCACATGCGGTCGAAGTCTTTGCCGGACGTGTCTTCGGCGCCGGGTGCGGGTTTGCCGAAGCTCTGCAGCAAGCCGGCCGATCTGTTCCATTTCCGGGGTCTGGGCCTTGTCGACCTTCGCAGCCAGGTCGAGTACCTGCTGGTTCTGTGATCGGGCGCGGCACACTGCGGAAGATGAGGCAGAACCTGGGTTGGGCCGTCCGATACAACACGATCGCGTTGCCGATCGCGGCCGGGGTGCTCGAGCCCGCGTTCGGGTTGACGCTGCGCCCGGAGATCGTTGCCCTGTCGATGTCGGGGGGAGCTTGATCGTCGCCGCCAAAATCGTTGGCGGCTCATGTCGTCCGCCGACGGCGGTGTCGTAACGACGGTCAGCAATGGCGGGGAACGGTCTGCGCTGGTGGGAAACGGGAGCGACGATTGTGCTCGGGGTAACACGCAGTGGCCACATCGGTGGGTGTCCTCGATAGCCGAGCTGATGGATCACGATGCGCGACGGCTTCGGATGACGCTTCCCAGGGCGAGTGCCGTACCCAGGGCTCCGATGCCGAGACCGAGGCCGCCGAGCCAGCGTGCGGTGGTGTCACCATGGTCTTCTTCAGTTGCGGTGGCCGCCGTGTCGTGACCGTGAGAGTGGCCGTCGGCCTTGCTTTCTGCGACGGCGAGCACCGGCGCCGGGAACTCGGGCTCGGCGCCGTCGACTGGTGTCGGCTGATCCCATTCGACAACTTTCCCGTCGCTGTATGTCTGGGTCGCCGTGAACGAGAGCTCGTCCTGCTCTGGGAGTGGACCAGCCGCGAGTGCGAAACGCTGGAACTGTCCAGGGCCTACACCGCCGCCGGGGTCGGCGGTCCACGTCACCGAAGTTGCAAGTTGTTCAGTGTTTTTGTCGACCACGGCGCTCCAGCCTGGCAGTGGTTCGGTGCGAGCCGACTTGAACCCTGGCAACTCGATGGTGAGTTTGGTGGTGTTGGCGGTGTCGGATTCGGTCGACACCTTGAATGTCAGGACGGTGGAGTTGCCCTGGGTCGCGTTCGGTGCTTCGACTGTGAGGTGAGCGGACGCGATTCCGGCAGAGAGCAGCAGAGCAGTGCTGGTCGCCGCCGATGTTGCGAGGATGCGGGAAATCAAGCGTGTCATTGGACGAATATGCCTTTCGGTGGGTCTGCGAGGTCGACTGAAATCAGAAGTGCGGGAGGGGCTCTGCGACGAAAAGACGGAGCGCGAAGAAGTTGCTGTGCAGTTGGCGAGCGCGGGTTTCTCATTCACTGTCCGTGGTGAGGACCTTGGCAGAGACGGGGGTGAGGCTGCCTGATCGGTCGAGGAAGTACAACGCAGTGACGCACCCGAACCCCAACATGGTCAGCGCGATCCACACCAACGAGTCCAGGTGCGCCTGATGCAGGAGACCGAAGACCGCACCGGTGCCGAGATTGCCGAGGAGGATGCCGACTCCCACGACAGTGTTGTAAAAACCGTAGTGAGTGGCGACGAGCCGTCCACCGGCCAGCGCGACGACCGTGTCCATTTCGAACGGAAAGACCGCCGCGGTTCCGACCGCGAGCAGCGCCGCCGTCAACAGCAACGCTGCAGCCGCCGGTGCACTACCGAGAATGTCGGAAGTCGGCACGAGCACGAGCGGCACGAACGCCAACGACAAGATGACCATGCCGACGACGATGCTTCGGCCCGACCCCCACCGGCCCGAAAACCAAGCGGTGATGCGCAGTTGGCCAGCGATCGCGACGAGCCCGGATACGACGAACAGCGAGGTCACCAGCGCGGTGGCGGACGGACCGCCGGCTATCGCGTCGGCCTGCAATGGCAATGCCAGATAGATCTGAAACGACAGCACGTAGGAACCGATCATTGCCAGCGAGAACAGGACGAAAGGTCGGTGAGATACGACCACGCGCCAGTCCTCGAGCACGGTGCTCGGTTCACCGTCGGATTGCGCTTCGTGAGCCGGAAGCGCCCAGATCTGCACCACCGTCAACGCCCCGAACACCCCGGCAGCCACCAGCGCGGTGACCCGGAAGTCCACTGTCGTCAGGGCGAGACCGACGAGCGGGCCAAGCAAAATCCCCGTCTGATAGAAGACGTTGAACACCGCGAACGCCTCGACCCGGCGTGGCCCCGCATCAGAGGCCAAATACGCACGGACAGCGGGGTTGAAAAGTGCGCCCGCGAAACCAGTGGCGACCGACGCGAGCAGGATCGCAGGAAGCGAATCCACGACGGCGAGCAGCACGAAACCCGCCGTGCGCAGTAAGCACCCGGCCACGATGAGCGGTTTGTATCCGAGGCGGTCGGCCAGGGTTCCTCCCACCAGGAACATGCCCTGCTGCGAGAAATTCCGCAGTCCCAACACCAGCCCGATAGTCCATGCCGCGAGTCCGAGCGGTCCGGCGAGGTAGCCGGCCAGGAACGGCATCAGCATGTAGAAGCCGATGTTGATGGAGAACTGGTTAACCATCAACACCTGGCTGGGTCGCTCGAAGCTGCGGAACTGTGTGATCAGCTGTTTCACGCGCGGCCCTCGCTCGGATCGACCACATTGGCGCACCTGGTCCAGGTCGCCGCGACGTGGTCGGCGGGATGGTCGATGGTGATCGGTTCGGTCGGCGGATCGACGTCGAGAAGACCATGCTCGCGGCAGAAGTCGTCGTTGTAGATGGTGTCGAAGTAGCGCTGCGGTCCGTCCGGGAAGACTGCAGCGATCTGGGTGTCTGCGGGGTGCGTGCGTGCGTGCGATCCACCCCGCCGCCAAGGCGACAGCTCCGACACTCCAGCCACCGCTCGCGTGGTAAGTGTTGGCGAGGGTGCGGCACGACCAGATCGCTTCGGCGGGGGCGATCCAGTGCACCTCGTCGAATGCGGCGTAGTCGATGTTGTCGGGGTAGATGCTCGACCCGAGTCCGCGCATGATCCTGGTGTCGGCGGGTTGACCGAAAATCGTCGAGCCGATGGTGTCGACGCCGACCAGTTCGAGGTCCGAGAAGTACTGACGCAGCACTCGCGCGATCCCGGCGGAGTGGCCACCTGTCCCGACCGAGCAGACCAGCACGTCGATACGTCCGAGTTGGGCGATCAACTCCACCGCCAGTGACTCGTAAGCATCGGCATTGTCCGGGTTGTTGTATTGGTCAGGGCACCACGATCCAGGGTTGGCGGCGAGGAGTTCGTGGACCTTGTCCAGCCGCGCCTGTTGCCACCCGCCGGTGGGATGCGGTTGGGTGACAAGCTCGACACGGGCGCCGTACGCAGCGAGCATCCTTTGCACGATCGGCTCCATGCCCGGGTCGGTGACGAGAGTGACCGGATGGTTGTGCACGGTGCCGGCCAGTGCCAGCCCGAGACCGAGTGTGCCGCTGGTGGATTCGATGATCATCGCGCCCGGCACAAGGTCACCGCGCGCCGCGGCTTGTTCGACCATGTGCAGGGCGGGGCGGTCTTTCATCCCGCCGGGGTTGGAACCTTCGAGTTTCGCCCAGAATCCTTTGCCCCCATCGGCGAAGGGTTCACCCACCCACAGCACGGGGGTGTCGCCGACCAGGGTGTTCGGTCCCGGACCAGGGCTCTGCGCGATCACGAGTCGGGTGGAGGAAGTTTTGTCAGGACGAGCGGGAACAGCAGAAAAGGCAGTGCTCATAAGAGAGTGGATCCCCGTATCTGGCTGCGGTGTGCGCAGCAAGGTGTGATGGGCAGCAAGAGTCAAGCCGCGCGGACTCGGCGGCTTGTTGCTTGCGATCAGCACCTGCAGATACAGATGTCCTGTAATACTGTGCGCCCACTGCGGGCGGAGGCCAGACGCGCGGGCGGCCCGCGTGGTGGTGTGAGCAGCGCTAACACGGTGAAAACCACCATCACTACAGCGGCGGAAACCACACCCGCAAGTCGGAGCGGGTTGTCGGCGCGGGGTTGCATTATCACCGGTTGCAGAGTGTGCAGACTGTGCGTCGCGGCGCCGCCGAGGTGGTCGTGCCCCGCACCGACATCGGGGGAGATCGGCCCCTCGGCAGCGGCCAGAGCATGCGGGGCGTGCGGGACGGTCGGTTCCCCGAAGAGAAGCGCGCACGCGATTGTGGCCAAGCCGAGCACGCCCAGGACAGCAGCGAGCGCGACCAGCGCACGCATACGCTGAGGGCGGACCGCGGTGACCTCCATAGTGGGCCTGATTCTAGCAACGCCACGGTGGTACGTCGGTGATGCCGCGCCACGACATCGATACCACCACGCCCCGACACGATCAATGGATGATCGGTACCGCCGAAACTGCCAGCTCCGCGACGGTGACAAGAATCTGTCAACCTGCAATGGTGGTCGGCTTCCGGCCGCTGGTGTTGCATGCGGAGCTGTGATCAGCCTCTCAGGCTGGACCTACGTCAGCGCCAGCGGACGTGCCCGCAACACGGCGATCACCGTCGCGGCCCCTGTCGTTGGCGGTCGTCCCATAACCGGTCGTTAGTGCCGTTTGGGCGGCCGCAAGTCGGTAGCATCGCTGCTATGCAAGCGCTCGGTGGGTGGTCAAGGATGCAGCAGGTGCTGCGTGGGGCCGCCGTCGTTGCTCTTCTATTCGGTGTGCTGCTGATGCATTCACTGCCGCTCGCTCACCCCGCCGCCGGACACCCCCCGGTTGCCGTGCATGCCGGCAGTCTCGAACACTCCCATGGCGCACCCGAAGCGGACGGCCCGCACAGCGCGTCTGCTCTGGCCGGGACGCGGTGTCAGGGTGACTGCAGCTCTCACGGCGCGTTGCATATGTGCATGGCGATCGTCTCGATCGCCGCTGCCCTGGTCATCGCTACGTCGTTGCTTGCTTCGGCGTCGGACGATCGGGGCGTCGAGGGACGGTCGGCGTGGTTGCGCAGTCACGCCAGTCGGGCACCTCCGTGGACCACTCCGACCCTCGCAGAGTTGTCGGTGTTGCGGGTGTGACAGGTGATCCACCTAGGTGGATCACCTCCTGTGGCGTTGTTTACGCCGCCCGCATTCACCCTTTCGCACCACACCAACTTTCGAGGAGCTAACCATGTGGCTTTTGCGTTCCAACCCGATCAAACTTGCTGTGTCCGCCGTGGCAGTCACGGCAACCCTGGCCCTCACCGGCTGCAGCGACGACAGCAGCAACAGTAGCGGCGACCATCAGATGAGCCAGATGTCGACCAGCGCCGCCGCCTCAGCGACTGCCGATGCGGCGGCCGCGTTCAACGACGCGGATGTGACGTTCGCGCAGACGATGTATCCCCACCACGCTCAAGCGATCGCGATGGCCGAGTTGGTTCCGGACCGCACCACGACCCGGCCGATCCTCGAACTGGCCGCCGCCATCGAACCCGCGCAAGCACCCGAGATGGACCAGATCGCCCGAATGCTGGCGGCCTGGGGCAAACCCACCCCGCGGTCGGACATGGGCGGCGGGATGAACCACGGTGACGCAATGAGCGGGATGATGTCACCGGAGCAGATGGCCGACCTGGCTACCAAGACCGGCACCGACTTCGACACCATGTGGTTGACCATGATGATCGACCATCACACCGGTGCAATCGCAATGGCGCAAACCGAACTCGCAGCCGGTCGCAACGGGCAGGCCAAGCAGTTGGCCACCGACATCATCGCCGCCCAAGAAGCAGAAATCGCCACCATGAACGGCCTGCTACAGAACTAGGTCCGGTGGGCCGGGAACGCGGCTCGCCGTGGTTCCACCCCACCCTAAGCAAAGGACAAGCGTCATATCCGTCCTTGGCGGCGCACCGAGCCAGTAGCAACGCATGGTTGGTCGGTGGTCAGGTGGTCTTCGAATAGCGTGAACCAGTCACAGCGTGACGTCCCCGTGGAGACGTTCGTCGGTCGAGTCTGGTGGCCGAGCCGACTGGTGACCAACGGTAGGCGCTAGTGCACCGGAGGTCCCTATCGTCCGCGTCCTGGACCCGCGAAACTCGTTGAGGTAAGTCCACTCTCATCCAGGAGCCCCTCATGACCGACGCGATGCTCTCTGGCAGTGCGGCGTCCTAGTGGCAATGGGGACAGCCGTTCTCGTGCTGGCAATTGTGATGGCAATGGCGTTCGACGTGACCAATGGCTTTCACGATTCGGCGAATTCGGTTGCGGCACTCGTCGCGACCCGCGCGGCGACTCCTGGACAGGCGCTCGCCGTCGCGAGTGCCGGTCATCTCGCGGGCCCGCTTCTCGTCGGCACTGCAGTCGCGGACACCGTCGGTGGGGTCGTCCACTTGGTGCCGCACGAGACCGTTGCCGCAGTCGGAGCTGCGTTGACCGCCGCGATAGTCTGGAATCTCGTGACTTGGCGGTTCGGTTTGCCGTCGAGTTCGTCGCACGCACTGATCGGGGGCCTTGTCGGTGCGGCGGTCGCGGCAGGTGGACTCGTAGGGGTGAATTGGGGCGGCTTCGATCATGGTAGGCCGGTCGGTGTCGCTGCTGTTCTGGCTGGGCTGGCGATCTCACCGCTGCTCGGCGTCGTCGTCGCGGCGGCCGGCATCGCATTGGCCCACCGGCTGCTGCGACGAGCGAGGAACGGCGTCAATCGTGTTGTGCGGCGCGGGGAGTGGGTTACTGCTTCAGCGCTTGCCTTCAGTCATGGTGCCAACGATGCCCAGAAGACGATGGGTGTTGTTGCACTGCTGCTGCTTGCGACGGGCCACCTGTCCAGTTTCTACGTGCCGATCTGGGTGCGCTTGCTCGCTGCCGGATGTCTCACTCTCGGCACCGCCCTTGGGGGCTGGCGTATCGTCCGAACGGTTGGCAGCGGGGTGTACCGAATGACTCCGCTTGACGGTTTGGTCAGTCAAGGTAGTTCGGCCGCGGTGATATTGGCTGGAGCGGCGGTCGGTGCGCCCGTCAGCACTACACATGTCGTTGCGTCGAGTGTCGTCGGCGTCGGAATGCAACAGCGAATTCATCACGTCCATTGGGCCGTCGTGCGGGAGATCGGGGCGGCGTGGTTGATCACGCTCCCGATCAGTGCCGCGGGCGGGGCGGTGGCGTATTACGTATGGAGTGCATTGCCATGAGACTTCCCCGCGCGTGGTTCCTCCCGGAGACCCACGATATTCTCGGCACCTTGGCGCAACAGCTAGGGATCGTAGAAGACGCATTCGACGTTCTCATGCAGTGGTGTGCCGCAACAGACGGCGATGACCCAATTATCCAGTTGCGCAAACTGATAGAGATCGAGCACGAGACGCGACGACGTCTGCAAGTTCAGGTGCGATCGAGTTTCAGTACGCCACTCGGGGCCGAAGACTTGTTCGAACTCGGTGAGCACCTCGGCGAGATTGCCGAACGTTCGTATGCGGTTGTCCGCGAAGCGGAGCTGTCGCACACTGAGCCGGATGTCTGCCTTGGGCTTCAGGTAGCGGCGATCGAGGGAGCGATGACGCCGCTCGGCGCGGCGATCCGCGCGTTGCCCCGCGGTCGAGCCGCCACGCTGGCCGACGAATCATTGCAGCGTCTGGTTCTCGCCGAGCACGCGTACCGCGGGGCTATCGCAGATTTGGAGCAGGAGGACGATCCACGTCGCGATGTGCGCCGCCGCGAGCTCTATCGGCGTGGCGAGCATCTCGCCGACGCAGTCCAGCACGCTGCTCGCCGGACGTGGTACGCGGTCTACAAGTCACAGTGAGATTCCACTTGATGGATCGACTGTGGACCAAAGGCACTTGGCGGCCGCGCGGCGGCGGGCAAGAGTAGTTCAAGATGGACCCACCGTGAATTCGCGCATCGATGAGCAAGGAGATACACAAGCATGACCGTCGACGACGCGATGGCCCCGATTGATGTGCTGGAATTGGAACGCAAGTACCACGCTGACGGCGCAGCGGTATTGCCTGACCTGACGGGAATCGCGGGAGTGGCGACTGTGACGTCACCAGAGACGACCACGCTGGACGCGACCTACTACGACACAACTGATTTGCGGCTTCTGCGAGCCGGGATCACACTTCGTCGTCGCACCGGTGGTGCAGACGCAGGCTGGCATCTCAAATTGCCATTGGGAAAAGACGCGCGCACCGAGCTGAGAGCTCCACTGGGCGAGACGGATTCACCGCCGCCGCAAGAATTTTCGACCCTGCTCACAGCGCGATTGCGCGCTGCGGTACTCGAACCGGCGACACGGCTCACAACTCGCCGTGAGCAGCGCCGACTCCTGTCGGCCGCTGGCGTACTCCTCGTCGAGGTGGTCGTGGATACGGTGCGGGCGAGGGAATTCGCGCCCGATGCGGAACCGATTGAGTGGCAAGAGATCGAGGTGGAATGGGCGGAGGGAGCTATGCCCGTTGCCGATGAGGTCGACCGCCGTCTCGGGGCGGCGGGGATCGAGCGTGCGGGCCACTCGAGCAAACTCGCGCGTGCTCTCGAAACACGATTGGCTGCTGTTGTGCCAGCCACGATCGTCGGCCGGCGCAGCACCTTGACCGAGCTGCTGGCTGTCTACCTGAGGGAACAGCTGAGCACGGTTATCGAAGGAGATCTTGCTTACCGGCGGGAGTTGCCGGACGCCGTCCATCGGATCAGAGTCGCGACGCGTCGGGCTCGGAGCGTGCTCGCGGCTTACGCGAAGGACCGGCAGGATGTGCGCTCGCTAATCGATGAAATTCGTTGGCTTGGAATCGAACTGGGCGCCGCACGCGACGTCGAGGTTGTTCGCGAGCGGGTCCTCGCACGGTTGGCCGAGCTCGCGCCACAGCTGAACGTGGGACCGGTCGCTGCGCGGATCGACACCCATTTCAGCGCTGAAACCGACGCGGCGCGTGGCCGGGCGCTGGCTGCGTTGAACTCTGCGCGATACGTCGCAATCCTCGAGTCGCTCGACGCGATTGCCGCCACGCTGCGCATCGGACGAGCGGATGACCTGAGGGCGACACGTGTTGTCCCGCAGTTGCTCGATCGAATGACGGAAACAGTCGATAAGCGGGTCAAGGCAGTTCGGCGCACCTCGGCGGGACCCGAGCGAGACGCCCTCGCGCACAGTGCTCGTAAGGCGGTGAAACGTCTGCGCTATGCGATCGAAGCGGTTCGTCCGCTGGCGCCGCGACGGACCGATCGAGTGCTGATCACGTTCATCGACCTGCAGAATATCCTCGGCGATCATCAAGACTCGATTGTTGCGCAACGGAAGTTGTTGCAGCTCGCCACCGAAGCCGAACGATCTGGCGAAGGTGGATTCACCTATGGTGCGCTCGGTCAGGTGGAGTCCGAGATAGCTGCCGACGCGCTCCGGAAACTGCCCGCCGCATGGAAGACGTCGAGGCGCGCGACCCGCACAATGCGCTTGGGGTGAAGGGGCGCGCCCGCGTCCGACAACGGACTTTCTGACGAATCGCGCGTGGATGTGCGCGCCGAAAGTCCGTGCTCGGCGGAGCGGGTGCGTGCGACAATCGTGGTGCCGCGCCGCGCCGCGCCGAGGAGGATCACGATGGCCACCGAGTTCCCCAACCAGCAACCGGGGGTTAACTACCTGACCGAGGGCGGCCAAGAAACCGAAATCATGTACAAGTACGGGTTCGAGCTCCCGCACTTCGCTATGTTCCCGTTGCTCGACAATCCGCGAGCCGTGACCGAGATGCGCGGGATGTACGGCCGATATCTCGATACTGCTGCCCGCCACGGGTTCGGCGTGGTTATCGGCGGTCTCGACTATCGGGCAAGTCCGGATTGGGGTTCGTTGCTCGGCTACTCGCGTGAAGGGCTTGCCGAGATGCAGTTGCGAGCTATCGACTTCCTGCGCGATGTCGCCCAGCCGTACGAGGGTCAGGTGCCTGCTCTGAAGTACGCAGGCGTCGTCGGGCCGCGGGGTGACGCGTACGAGGCGAACCGGACGATCACCGCCGAGGAGGCGGAGGAGTACCACAGCGAGCAACTCGCGACGCTGGCCCTTGCCGGCGTCGATCTGGTCGAAGCCATGACGTTCAATAATGTGCCCGAGGCGATCGGGTTGGCACGCGCGGCGGCGCGTGCAGGCCTGCCTCTCTCGCTCTCGTTCACACTCGACAGCAGTACCCGGCAGCTGGGGTCAGGGCCGTCCCTGAAGGATGCGATCGAGACGATCGACGCGCAGACCCGGGATGACCGGCCCACGTTCTACGGCATCAATTGCTCGCACCCCTTGGAGTTCATGCCGGCGATCGAACCAGGTACGTGGTTCGAGCGAGTGCGGTGTTTGCGTCCCAACGCAGCGATGATGGACAAGATTTCGCTGTGCACATTGGGGCACCTCGAGGTCGGCGACCCGGCGCTGCTCGGCCAGCTCATGGGCGGCTTGGCCCAGAAACACCCGCACATCGACATGTGGGGCGGCTGCTGCGGCACATGGGAGACGCACCTCGACGAGATCGCACGCAACGTGCGAACGGCGAGAGCCGTCGAGGCGCTCTAGACCTCAGCCCTGAATACATCCATCAGCGGTCGCCTGGGGGTTCGTTCATCCGAATCGTTGTGCGGTGCGGTTCCGACTCGGATCACTATCTGTGGCAGGCCGATTCCACCCATGAGGTTGCGAACGATCTCCCGGCTCTGAGGCATTTCGGTGAGGTGGGTCAATGAGCATGTGGCTAAGCCGCATGCCGTGGCATCGAGCAGCAACATCGAGAGGGCCTCGCCGCTCTGAAGCCATTCGAGTCGGCTGTCGGCTTTCGTCGTGAGTACGACAATTCGTGAGCGGTCTTCCGCCACGTCGGGCTGCCTCGACGGGCCGTGGATCGACGGAAACCTGCGGCCGGCGGGTACAGCCTCGTGTTCCACTTCGGAGGGCAACGCAGTGCGCGGAACGCCCTCGGGGAGTCCAGAATGTCCACTCCACCAACGGAGTTCGGCCTGATACAACGAGTCGTATCGGCGCAGCGACGCGGTGAGCCCCGACGCTCTCGCGAGCTGTGGGCGACAGTCGTCGTCCAGCACCTCGAGCCCGACGGCGTGCTCGTCGGTGCGTGACCGCAGCGTCGCGTCGAGCGAGCACCAGCCAGGGGGTTCGCCGAAAGGGTGTCGATCGGTCCGACGCCGATCGATCGCTTCGGCGCGCTCGATGTCGGCGGCGGACACATCTCCCGCAGGTTGGAAGCGGATGGATGCGAGATGTGCCGGGTCATCTGGACTCGGTACGCGGTGTATATCGGTATGCCAGCCCATCGATTGGAACGCGACCTGAAGGTGGTTCAGAGCGGCACCACAGCTGAGGATCATCTGTCGGCCAAACGCATCTGTGGACGGTAGCAGTCGGTCGGCGTCGCTATAGAGCTGCAGCGAATCGTGCTGTGCTGACCACCGCCACGGCTGACTGTTGTGCAGCGATGGCGCCCGACAAGCGAGGGTGACCGCCGACTCGATCGTCAACATGTCGGGCATCGAACTGCTCATGTCAACGCTCCTCTGCCGAATCGCTGCGCGACGAGGTGAGTACTACCTTGAGTGCGCCCGTTTCGGCAGCGCGCGCGAAAATGTCATAGGCAGTGTCGAATTCGTCGATCGCGAATCGATGCGTCACGATCGACGCCGGATCGAGTTGGCCGCTCTGCAACAACTTGATCAGCGCGGGCGTCGAGTACGTGTCGACCAATCCGGTTGTGATGGTGAGGTTCCGAATCCAGATGTTCTCGAGATGCAATGTGGCGGCTGACCCGTGTACACCGATGTTGGCGATATGACCACAGGGACGAACGAGATCGACGGCAAGCTCGAACGTTTCCGGCAGACCGACGGCCTCCATGGCAACGTCCGCTCCGAGACCATCCGTGAGTCCGCGAACGATCTCGAGTGGATCCTCGTTTCGGCTGTTGACCGTGATGTCTGCGCCGACACTCTTCGCGGCGTCGAGTCGGGAGTCCGCGACGTCGATCGCGACGATGTGACTGGGACTGTAGAGGCGCGCCGTCATGATTGCGGCGAGGCCGATCGGACCGGCGCCGACAATCGCGACTACATCGCCCGGACGAACCTTCCCGTTGAGTACTCCTACTTCGTGACTGGTCGGGAGGATATCTGCCAGCATCAGAACTTGTTCGTCGGAGAGTCCGTCAGGAACGATGTGAGTCGAGTTGTCCGCGAACGGCACTCGCACGAGTTCGGCCTGTGTCCCATCGATGAGGTGTCCGAGGATCCAGCCGCCTCCGCCGAGGCACTGGCCGTAATGCCCTTCGCGGCAGTATCGGCAGGAACCGCAGGAGGTGATGCAAGAAACCAGCACGCGGTCACCGATTTTCAGGTTCTGTACGCTGTCTCCGATCTCCACGACAGTGCCGACAGCCTCGTGTCCCAAAATCCGACCTTCTGTCACCTCGGGCACATCACCGTTCAGGATGTGGAGGTCGGTGCCGCAAATCGTCACTGCATCGACCCGGACAATGGCGTCGGAAGCGTGCTCGATCTGTGGATCTGCTACCTGTTCCCAGGCCTTCTTGCCCGGTCCGTGAAATACCAAGGCGTGCATGGTGTTCCCTTCTCGCCGCTTACCGGCAGATCATCGTTGGACATGGCGCATGTTGTATGAGGCTCTGGCTCGTCGATCCGAGAAGAATGGTGTTCAAGCGACTCCGTGCATGGCTGCCCACTACGAGCAACTGCGCGCTGGTGGACTGATGTAGTAGTGCCGCAGCTGGATTCGCCTTCTCGCAGACTTGAACGACGAGAACATCGGGATACGTGTCGGCCCACCCCGCGATGCACTCACTGAGCAATGCCTGCTCGGACGGACGCGATCCGGGCGTCCCAACGGCGTCGTCGTTCCAAGCATGTACCGCGACGACAGTCACCCCGAACAGCGAGGCGTACTCGAATGCGTGCGCCACCGCGGATTCGCTGAGGGAACTCCCATCCACACCCACGACCACGGGAAGATCGACCGCCAACGGTCGGCCTAAATCGCCGCGCCACGCGACAACCGGGCACGCGGCGTTGCTGGCGACGTAGGCGGCGGTCGAACCAAGGATCCGGGAGCCGAAGGCCCCCGCATTGTTGGCGCCGACTATCACCATTCGCGCTGATTCGGACGCCGCAACAAGGGCGAGATCTGCTGGGCCGGTTAATATTCGGTGTTTCAACTCTAGACTAGGGTATTGGTGCGTGATGAGCTTGGCTGTCCTGCCTAGGATCTCGTCGGCCGCATCTCGCATCTGTTCGATGAACTCGTCAAGCATGAGGGCGCCGGCGTCCGTCAAGTAGTAGAGCGGTATCGAAATTGCGTATGCGAGGGTCAGTGGCGCGTTCTGTTTCGCCGCGATGGCCGCACCCCAACGCGCGGCATTCATCGATTCGTCCAGTCCATCGATGCCGACGACGATCGACGTATCACCTTCGGTGGACATCTACGGGCTCCTCGGGGTGGCGTGTATCCACCATGCTTCGCGCTGACGGTCGCCGGGAGTAGCGACGAAGCGCCCCGAGCTGTGGGTCCAAGGTCCCCGAGTGTCGAGGACCTCGGCGGTACCGGGCTGAGCCGTCGGATGCTGGCTCGGCAGCGGTCGTCCGCTGCATAGTGGACAGATGACCGTGGAAATGATGACAGCCTGGCGCGTTATGCGTCCTGGTCCGGTCCGGGAGGCACCGCTCGTGCGGACAACCGTTCCCATCCCGACGCCAGGCGAAGGTGAGTTGCTCGTCCGGGTACTCGCGTGTGGCGTATGTAGGACCGATCTCCACGTCACCGAAGGCGATCTTCCGGTACACCGGGACGGTGTCGTGCCGGGACATGAAGTTGTCGGTGAAGTCGTCACCCTCGGCCCCGAGGCGGGCGATCGCTTCCAGGTCGGCGATCGCGTGGGCATTGCCTGGCTTCGCGACACCTGCGGACGGTGTAAATATTGCACTCGTGGCGACGAAAACCTCTGTCCTGACTCCCGTTACACAGGTTGGGATGCTGACGGAGGGTATGCGGAGTTCGCGACGGTTCCGGCCGCGTTCGCGCACCGGCTACCCCCAGGGTATTCCGATTCTGAGCTCGCGCCACTGCTCTGCGCCGGAATTATCGGGTACCGGTCGCTGCTACGAGCCGAGGTGCCGCGGGGCGGACGCCTCGGCATCTACGGCTTCGGCGGAAGTGCACACATCACCGCGCAAGTGGCCCTCGCACAGTGCGCCGAGGTCCACGTGATGACCCGCGGTGCGCGTGCCCGAGCCCTCGCGCTCGAACTCGGCGCCGCTTCGGCGCAAGGAGCAGCGGATCGGCCGCCCGTGCAACTCGACTCCGCGATCCTGTTCGCGCCTGTCGGTGAGCTGGTCCTACCCGCACTGGAGGCACTCGATCGTGGCGGGACGCTGGCGATTGCGGGGATCCACCTCAGCGACATTCCCGCCCTGAACTATCAGCGACACGTGTTTCAGGAGCGGCAGATCCGTTCGGTCAGCTCCAATACCCGAGCGGATGCACGGGAGTTTCTCGATTTTGCCGGACAGCATCACATCGAGGTCACCACACCCAACTATCCACTCGCAGAAGCGGACCGGGCCCTGATCGACCTTGCCGAGGGTGCAATCGCGGGAGCGGCCGTCCTGGTTCCCTAACTGTTGCTCTACGCCAAAGGCAGCGGTGCCCACCAGATCAGTCGTGTGCCACCTTCGTCGGGAACCTCGAAAGACAGATCTCCACCGGCTTCGAGAGCGCGCGCCTTCAAGTTCGCTAGTCCACTCGGCGTGATGTCTTCCGGCATTCCGACACCGTTGTCGATCACTTCGATGGTCAAGTTGTCGGCGACCGAGAGATTGACCGTGATGTTGCTGGCCTTCGAATGACGGACGGCATTGCTGACCGTCTCACGCACGACCGCCTCGGCATGATCGGCAAGGCCGGCTTCGATAACGGATAGCGGGCCGGACATGTGCACGGTCGTTCGGACTTCGGAGTTGCCAGCCAACTGGGCGATAGCTTCGTTCACGCGCTGGCGTAACCGGGTTGTTCCGGACATTCCGCCATGAAGGTCGAAGATCGCCGTCCGGATGTCCTGAACAACGTCCTGCAGGTCGTCCACGGCGTCGCTCAACCGTCGCTGCACCTCGGGCACACGCGATCGGGGAATCGTGCCCTGCAGCGCGAGCCCCACAGCAAAGAGCCGTTGGATGACGTGGTCGTGCAGGTCGCGAGCGATGCGATCTCTGTCGGTCATGATGTCGAGTTCACGAACTCTCCGCTGTGCCTCTGCGAGCTGGAGCGCAAGAGCCGCCTGGTCGGCGAAGGCCGTCATCATCTCGAGCTGATCGTCGGTGAACGGCTGTCCTCCCGGCCCGCGAAGGATCGCGAGTACGCCGCTGACCGTTTCGGCAGCACGTAGCGGCAGCACCAGCGCCGGTCCGCCGCATGGCAGGGAATCGAGATCGCCAAGAGCGTCCAACGCTGTGAAACGCAGAGGAGTGCGCTCGGCGAACGCGCGTCCAGACGCGGTGCCCGTTGCGTCGTAGCTGTGGCCGACGAGGCTGGAACCACCGGTGCCCATCGACTCGACCACGAGTAGCGCGCGCACCTCTGCCGCGGGTGCTTCAGGATCTTCCGGCACCGACACCAAAATATGGTCGGCGGCTGCGAGACTCAGCATCTTCTCTGCGATCAACCGATAGACCATGCCCTGTTCTGTGCCGGCCAGCAGCTCGGTGCTGATGTCGCGCGTGGCCGCAATCCACGCCTGACGGGTACGAGTTTCCTCGAACAACCGGGCGTTCTCGATTGCGATGCCGGCCGCAGCGGCCAGCGCCTGGACCAATACCTCGTCGTCCTCGGTGAACAGTTGTCCGTTCGCCTTTTCGGTGAGGTACAGGTTGCCGAAGACTTCTTCGCGAATCCGGACCGGTACCCCGAGAAATGTTCTCATCGGTGGATGATTCGGCGGAAATCCAACTGACGCTGGGTGATTAGCGAGCACAGTGAGCCGGAGTGGCTTCGGTTGATCGATCAGGAGTCCCAACACGCCACCCCCTTCGGGCAAGGGGCCGATGCGTTCTCGGGTGGCCTCGTCGATGCCCTCATAAATGAACTCGGTCAGCTGATGATCGTGACCACGTACTCCGAGCGCACCATACTGCGCGTCCACCAATTCGATGGCTGTGTGCACAATCGTCCGCAGCGTCTCGTCCAGCTCGAGTCCCGCGGTGACGACCAGCATGGCCTCGACAAGGCCGTCCATTCGATCGCGGGCATCGATGATCTGCTCGATGCGATCCTGCACTTCGCCGAGGAGTTCACGCAACCGCAACTGCGACAGCGTGTCACGCAGCGGGACGGGGGCTTGGCTCTCTGGCCGATCGCTACGACGGGACACGTCGCACATTGTCCCATTGTTTGCTCATTGACCTTGCGTTACCCATACCGATCAGGTCAATGATTTTGTTGCTGGTCTTCGAGCTTCGATACAAATACGGCGGCCTGAGTTCGCCGTTCCATTCCTAGCTTTGCCAACAGCCTGGAAACGTAGTTCTTCACTGTCTTCTCGGCCAAGAACATCCGAGCAGCGATTTGTCGGTTGGTCAATCCCTCGCCGAGCAGTGAAAGCAGGGTTCGTTCCTGTTCGGTCAAGCCTGCGAGCGGACCCGGCGCTTCAGTGCGAGCGCGTAGCTTGGACATGAGAGCAGCGGCAGCGCGATTGTCCAGCAACGACTTTCCGGCACCGACGTCCTTGATGGCCTTCGCCAGCTCCATCCCCTTGATGTCCTTCACCACATAACCGCTCGCGCCGGCGAGGATGGCATCGAGCATGGCCTGCTCATCCGTGAAGGAGGTAAGAATCAGGCACCTCAGATCAGGCAGCTGCGAGAGCAGATCGCGACACAGTTCGACGCCGTTTCCATCGGGAAGGCGCAGATCGAGCACGGCAACATCGGGCTGTAGGGCAGGGATTCGGGCCATTGCTTGCGAGACACTGCCCGCTTCGCCGATCACGCTGAGTTCTGGGTCGCCGCCGAGGAGATCTGCCAAACCCCGGCGCACCACCTCGTGATCGTCCACAAGGAACACCTTGATCATGCCGAGATCCCATCCGTGAGTAAGGGCAGTAGTCACGACGTTACTCGGGCGTGCAAATCCAACGACCAACAAATGTCCTCAATGCGGTGACAAAGGTCCTCTGTGGCGCGGCGCTCACTCAACCGCCACAGAGGACCACCGGCCTGCCGATCGGTGACCAACGACAGGCGCGCACACCGCACTGGGTTCGTAGCCTCGATTAAGGGTAATAAACGACCAAGGGCAGCAAGGACATTCCAATGACATTGGGTACTGGCACCGAACACCCGAACGCGAATGCCGTGATCGTTGGCGTTGATGGCACGTCCGAGTCCGATCGCGCTGTCGTCTGGGCCGCGAAAACGGCGCTGGCGCGGAACCGGGACCTCCATATCGTGCACGGACTCGCGCTTGGCGCGGTCGATGTCCGTAACGGGAGTCCGTACCTCTCGGTGCCCGGCGTTATCGAATCTCTCGAGGCGGCTGGCCGCACCATGTTGCAGAAGGCCGAAGAGGCCGCGCGTGCCATTGATGGAGGTTGGGGTCTGTCTATTACGACGGCGTTGTCTTCCCGGGATCCTGCACCGCTTTTGGACGAGCTATCTGACCAGGCCTACATGGTGGTCATCGGCGGCACGAGTACGACGTTCGGTTCGCTGGACGTAGCAGTCGCGAGTCATGGTCGCGGCGAAGTGGTTATCGTCCGCGGAGATCCGGCATCCGAATCGGTGCGCAGCGGTCCGGTCGTTGTCGGTATCGACGGCAGCCCGACCAGTGAGGGTGCCATCGCGGCGGCGTTCGAGGAGGCTGCGTTGCGACAGGCGCCGCTCGTCGCGGTCCATGTCTGGAGTGACCTCTCCTTCGGTGCGATCGCCGGTCGTCCTGGATTGCTCACTCCACCAGAGGAGTTCGAACAGGCAGAGAGCATCATTCTGTCCGAGCGGCTTGCGGGCTGGCAGGAGAAGTATCCAGATGTCGCGGTAACCCGCAAGATCTACATGGACGGGCCGCGCGAGAATCTGCTGAAGTGGTCCAGTCGCGCGCGTATGGTGGTTGTCGGTAGCAGGGGACGTGGCGGGTTTCGCGGGATGCTGCTCGGCTCGACCAGCAATGCGCTCGTGCAGCACGCGAATTGCCCAGTGTTTGTTGTTCGCCCACACCCGCATCGGAACGAACGATGACCGCGATCGCGGGGCAAGGACAGGCGATGCTCGTTGAACCGCGTATGCGTGCCGGCCTCGACCGGGTGGACGCATGGTGGCGTGCCGCGAACTATCTCGCGGCCGGCCAGATCTATCTACTCGACAACCCTTTACTACGTGAGCCTTTGCTCCCAGAGCACGTCAAGTCGAGGTTGGTCGGGCACTGGGGGAGCGTTCCCGGCGTCACGCTGACATACGCCCATCTCAATCGCGTGATCATGCGTGAGCGTCAACGAATGCTCTTTGTGCTCGGCCCGGGACACGCCGCTGCTGCCGTCAACGCCGCCGCATGGTTGGAAGGAACCTATTCAGAGTGCTGGCCCGATATCTCCCAGGATGTTGACGGTATCCGGAAGTTCTTTCGCCAGTTCTCCTTTCCCGGTGGCGTCCCGAGTCATGCTTCACCCGAGGTGCCGGGTTCGATTCACGAAGGCGGTGAGCTCGGGTACTCACTCGCCCATGCGACCGGTGCAGCACTGGACAACCCGGATCTGATCGTGGCATGCATGATCGGCGACGGTGAAGCCGAGACGGGGCCGCTTGCCACAAGCTGGAACGCGCCCGCATTTCTCGACCCGGAACATGACGGCGCGGTCTTGCCGATTCTTCATCTGAATGGGTACAAGATTGCCAATCCGACTGTGTTGTCACGGATTCCGGAAACTCAGCTCGCGACGATGCTGGCTGGGTACGGGTGGGAACCGATCGAAGTGGTCGGGATCGAACCGTCGCAGGTGCACGAAGCGTATGCGAGGGCTCTCGACTATGCCGTCGATCGAATACATGCCATCCAGCGCGACGCTCGCGAACGGTCGGGCCCGCCGAATCCGCGGTGGCCCATGATCATTCTGCGGACACCGAAGGGATGGACCGGACCTCGGAGCGTTGACGGGAAGCGCGTCGAGGGAACGTGGCGATCACATCAGGTCCCGCTGACAGAGGTTCGCACAAACCCCGAACATCTTGCCTTGCTGGAGGAATGGCTCCAGTCATACGGGCCGGCGGATCTGTTCGACAGCAGCGGCGCTCCTGTCGCGGCGGTTGGCGACTGGCATCCAGACGGTGATCTCCGCATGAGCGCCAACCCAGTCGCACACGGCCACGAGCAGCGGGATTTGCGGCTACCGGAGGTGAGCGCCCATACCGTCGAGGTTGGGTCGCCAGGAACCACGCGCATGGAATCGACTCGGGCGCTTGGTGAGTACCTGCGCGATGCGCTCGTACTGAACAGCGCCGAGCGCAACCTCTTGTGCTTCTCGCCGGACGAACAGGCGTCCAACCGGTTGGACGCAGTGTTCGACGTGACGAATCGACGTTGGTGCGCCGAAATCCGTCCAGGCGATGATCATCTCGCTCGTGACGGGCGCGTATTCGAGGTCCTGTCCGAGCATCTGTGCCAGGGTTGGCTCGAGGGTTACCTCCTGACCGGGCGGCACGGGGTGTTCTCCACCTACGAGGCGTTTGCACACGTGGTGGATTCGATGGTGGCCCAACATGCGAAGTGGCTACATTCGGCGGCGGCCGTCCCGTGGCGACGACCGGTGCCCAGCCTGAACTACTTACTGACATCACACGTGTGGCGCCAGGATCACAACGGTGCGTCACACCAAGACCCGGGTTTCATCGATCACGTGCTGAGCAAACGACCCGAGGTCTCCCGGGTCTACCTGCCACCGGATGCGAACACGTTGTTGCACGTGATGGACCAATGCCTGCGAAGTCGCGGTCTGGTCAACGTCGTCGTGGCGGGCAAGCAGCCGGCTCTGCAGTATCTCGACAACGATGCTGCCCGTGAACATTGCGAGCAGGGTCTCGGCATCTGGGAGTGGGCCTGCACCGAGACCGAGTACGAACCCGACGTCGTACTTGCGTGCGCTGGAGACGTCCCGACTCAGGAAACCCTTGCAGCGGCCGAGATTCTCCGTGAACTGGTACCGGACATAAGGATTCGCGTCGTCAACGTCGTCGACCTGTCTCGACTGTTCCCGCCCGACATCCACCCGCACGGCATCCCCGATCGCGAATACACCGAGATCTTCGGCGGCACGATCCCCGTGATCTTCGCCTTCCATGGATATCCGTGGCTCATCCATCGGATCACGTACCGGCGACCCGGGCACGACAATCTGCATGTTCACGGATTCCGCGAAAATGGAACGACGACAACACCGTTCGACATGTGCGCGCTCAACGGCATCGATCGGTACCACCTGGCGTTGTCGGCGCTCGAGCATATCCCCGAAGTAGCCGGTCGAATGGGACACCTTCGGCAGGAACTGCTCGATCTGCTTGCCGCCAATCACCGACACACCAGGGAGACGGGCGAAGATCTGCCGGAGATATCCGGCTGGACCGTGAACAACTCAACCGATACACCTTCGAAGGAGCAGTAATGACTCTCAACCCGCCGGTCATCGTAGGAATAGACGGATCTGCCGAGGCTCGTGCAGCGTTGCGGTGGGCCGCTCGTGAAGCCGCCGAACACCATACCCAGCTGCAGATTGTGCTGGCGAGTGGGGTTCCGCTGACCTATGGACCGGGAATCGCTTTTGCTCAACCCGACTACGAATTGCAACGGGAAGCGGGTTTGCGCGTACTCGAAGCCGCAGCCGCGGCCGTCAAGGACATGAGCGCGGAGATCGGTGAGGTGGACGTAGCCACCGAATTTGCTTCTGCTCCACCGATTCCCAGTTTGCTCGACATGTCGAAGGGTGCACGCATGATCGTCGTCGGTAGCCGCGGTCTCGGCGCATTTCGGCGTGGGCTGCTCGGTTCCGTCAGCACGTCTGTGGCGCGGCACGCGCACTGCCCGGTAGCTGTCGTTCATGCGTCCGAAACTGGTGACGGGCTCCCAACATCAGGACCGGTGGTCGTCGGAGTTGACGGTTCGACCTTCAGCCGGCCGGCGATCGAGATCGCCTTCGACGAGGCGTCCAGGCGCGGTGTGGATCTGGTGGCAGTCCACGCGTGGAGTGACACGAGCGACTTCGTGATCCCGGAAGTCGACTGGCCCTCAACTGCGGCCAGTGAAGAAGCGGTTCTTGCGGAGAGCCTCGCAGGTTGGCAGGAGCGGTATCCGGAGGTATCGGTGCGCCGCATAGTGGTGAAGGATCGCCCCGTCCGCAATCTGCTCGAGCAGTCCGAAGGTGCGCAGTTGGTCGTGGTGGGAAGCCATGGTCGCGGCGGATTCTCCGGGATGTTGCTCGGTTCGACCAGTCAAGCGCTGATGCAGAGTGTTGAGTGCCCGATTGTCATTGCCCGCCAAGCAGATTGAGCTGTTGGGTGGCAAGTGCTAGTCCTGCTTGCCACCCGTTCGCTCAGCGTTTCTTGATGTTTTCGAAGACTTTGGGGTCGACGAGGGTGGAGACGTCGCCGAGTTCGCGGCCTTCGGCGACGTCGCGGAGGAGGCGTCGCATGATTTTGCCGGAGCGGGTTTTGGGGAGTTCGGGGACGAT
>JBBSKP010000018.1:0-36202 GCA_038256175.1 Mycobacteriales bacterium | reverse complement strand
CAACTCCGATGATCGATGAGGTCTTCAGCAACTCCATCGTCCTCGAGACCGCTCGTGCCTGCCCGCAACTGAAACGGCGTGTCTCTCCACCACATTTCCCCACGTCACAGACCTGCGAGTCAACAACGCCGGAACCCTGGGTCGCACCCGTCGATGTCATGGTCAACAACGCGGGGATCATGCCGGTGGTCGCTTTCGACGAAGAATCGCGAGAATCGATTCGTCGTCAGCTGGACCTCAATATCGGTGGAGTCGTGCATGGCTCGCAAGCGGCGATTCGCAGGTTCCGTGCACGAGGTGCCGCAGGACACGTCGTGAACATCGCCTCCGCTGCAGGCAAACTGGCGTTTCCCGGTGTAGCGACCTATAACGCGACGAAGTTTGCTGTCGTGGGCCTGACAACGGCCCTGGCGGCGGAATTCTATTCCACTGGAATCACGTTCACAGTCGTGATGCCGGCGATCGTTCGTACCGAGCTGGCTGCTGGACTTGGCGAACACTGGGCGCTGCGGACCTCGGATCCAGAAAAGGTGGCCAGGGCGATTGTGAAAGCCACGCAGACGCGCCGCTTCGAAGTTGCGGTCCCTGGTGAGTTGAAGGTTCTGTACCGGGCCCACGATCTCCTCCCGCATCGCCTCGGCGCATTCGCACTTCGCTCGCTCGGAGGCGACAGCTACATCATGGCCGGAGCACACAACGCCGATCGCGCCGCGTACGAAGCACGCGCCGCCGGCGAGGAGTAGCAACCACTTTCGCGTAAGTTACAAACAAGGAGCACAAAGCTGTGTCGATAGCCATCAGTCCAGACCACGTCGCACTGGCCGAGTCGGTTCGGTCGATGACCAAGCGGACGATTCCTTCCGAGGTCCGCCACGGTGCCCTGAACGCGAAGCGCCGCACGGAGCCTGTGTATTGGGGCGCCGCCGCAGAAATGGGATTGCTCGGGTTGCACTTGCCCGAGGAAACGGGCGGTCAGGGATTCGGATACGCCGAATTAGCAGTCGTCATAGAGGAATTGGGTCGAGCCGCAGCACCCGGCTCCTTTGTTCCCACCGTGGTTGCCAGTGCGATCATCGCAATGAGTGCGAACAACCGCGCTCGTGCGGAATTGCTGCCCACACTCGCAGACGGATCTCGCAAGGGCTGTAGTTCGTTGCGGTCCGGTCTCGTTGGGCGAATGACAGACCTCTCCTTGCACATTGAAGGTTCCGTCGCCTCGGTGGTCGGTGGCGCCGATGCCGATGTCGTGGTCCTGCCGGTCACGGTCGAGGGCGACGATGCAGGCGTTGTGTGGGTCGCGCTCGACATCGACAGTGTGCGCGTCCGTGAGGTCGACAGCGTCGATGTACTGAGGCCGGTTGCCGATATCGTCATCGAGCCGCAGGACGTTCCCCTGGGCAGGGTGCTCGGAGCGCTGGACTCGGACCGGATCCGAAGTGTTGCGGCCGTTGCATTCTCGGCTGAAGCGGTCGGAGTCGCCGCGGCGTGCACCGAGATCGCCTCGGAGTACGCGAGGGTGCGCCGCCAGTTTGGCCGCCCGATCGGTCAGTTCCAGGCCGTCAAGCACAAGTGCGCGGGCATGCTGGTCGACACGGAGCGCGCTGCGGCCGCCGTGTGGGACGCGGCGCGGGCACTCGATGACCCTGACTCGACTCACTTTGCTCTCGCCGGCGCGGTTGCGGCGGTCCTGGCTCCCCAGGCTGGCCTGCGCGTCGCGCAGGACGCTATTCAGGTCTTGGGTGGGATCGGGTTCACTTGGGAGCACGATGCCCATATCTATTATCGGCGAGCGATCGGGATTGCCGCCGCGCTCGGCCGAGGTTCGGATTGGGCCCGCACAGTCGCGCGGATCGCAACGGATTCGGGTTTGCCGTCCGTTGAGGTGACGTTGCCGGCCGATGCGGAGAGCCGACGCGGCGAGATCCGTTCGGCGGTCCTCGAACTCGCGGAGGTCCCGACGAACGAACGCCTCGCGCGGATCGCCGATGGTGGGTGGGTCACTCCACATCTGCCTGCGCCATGGGGCCGCGACGCCGACGCAGTGGACCAGGTGATCATCTACCAAGAATTCAAGGCCGCCAACGTTATTCGTCCTGACATCGCCCTGGCTGCTTGGATGGTGCCGTCGCTGGTCGCTTATGGCACGCCCGAACAGCAGGAGCGCTACCTGCCACGCACACTGCGCGGCGACCTGTTCTGGTGCCAGCTGTTCAGTGAGCCCGGTGCCGGATCGGACCTGGCGTCGCTGACGACGAAGGCTGTCAAGGTAGACGGCGGCTGGCGTCTGACCGGATCCAAGGTGTGGAACTCGTTGGCGCAGTTTGCGGACATGGGCTTCTGCCTTGCGCGTACCGATCCGACGGCTCCCAAACACGAAGGCATCTCGTACTTCTTGGTCGATATGAAGTCGGCTGGTGTCACCGTGCGTCCACTGCGCGAAATGACAGGTTCCGCGTTGTTCAACGAGGTGTTCCTCGAAGACGTATTCGTCCCCGACAACGACGTTGTCGGCGCGGTGAACAAGGGTTGGGAAGTTACCCGAAATACGCTGTCCAACGAACGAGTATCGCTGTCCAACAAAGATCTTCCGCTCTATGCAAGTTGCGAGGACGTCGTCCGATATGCAACAAAGTTTGACCTCGACGCCATTGCACAAGATCGCATTGGGCACTTGGTGGCAGAAGGACATACGGTCCGTCTACTCAACTTGCGGGCCACAATGCTGCAGCTGAACGGGGCGGACCCGGGGACGTCGTCGAGCGTGTCGAAGCTGCTGAATATGCGATTCGGCCAGGATGCCGCTGAGTTCGTGCATTCGGAGTTCGCGGAGGACGGAGCGATCGGCTCAGAGTCGACTCCCGCCGGAAAGTGGGCGAGTTACATGTTGGCGAGTCGTGCGACCACTATCTACGGCGGCACAACCGAGATTCAACTCAACATCATCGCGGAGCGACTCCTCGGTCTGCCTCGGGATCCGGCGCCGAGTGAGCAGTAGCGGGGTCGCGCGCACTGTTTCCGAGTTGTGCCAATCGATAGGGGAAATGGGCCGAGTGGCAGTACTTCTGGCCAAGGTGGTCGACCCGCGGGTCACAGTTCCGCTCCTGCGTTCGGTCCTCGAGGTTGCAAGCCCCGACCGGCCACTCGGACAGCTCATCGCAAAAGAGGGTGGGCTCGACCGGGCACTAGCTCCGGGCGGCATGATCGATTCGCTGCTTGCAGCGGATGGGGCGCTCAATCAGCTTGTGGGCGAGCGGGGTTTGATCGAACGGATCCTCGCCGAGGGCGGAACGCTCGACCAGATTTCAGGGCTGGGCAACACGCTCGAGTCCGTTGCTCCGATGCTCAGCGACTTGGGCCCCGGCATACAGGCGATCGCGGATTCTGCGGCAAAGCTGAGTGCGGCTGCGGAACCACTCGGAGATCTGGCGGGTTGGTTCCCGGCGCGAAAGAAGCGCGGATCGCGCGGCGTGATCGAGATCGACGACTTAGGTTCGGCGGCGGACATGTATCGGTGAGTAGGCCGACAAGTACACCTCGGGAGACGAAAATGTCAGTGACTCAAGCGATCCGGGCTGGGCTGCTTGCCGGCGCCGCGGTCGCCCGGTCGGCGTACGTACTGCTTGGTTCGGGACTGGTCGAGTTCGGGCGCCCGGACCATATGTTGGCGGCGTACCACGACATTCGGACGTTCGGGCCCGTCGCGACGCCGGTGCGTGTCGGGGCGCGCCGGCATCCGCACACAGTCGCAGTGGTCGATGAGTCACGTTCGATCACCTATCGGGCGCTCGACGAGGCAACAGATCGGCTGGCTGTTGCCCTTCGAGCGAACGGATATGGATCGGGCGCTGTCGTAGGCACACTGTGCCGCGACCACGTCGGACTCGTGCAGGTGATGGTCGCGGCAGGCAAGCTCGGCGCGCGATTGGTGTTGCTCAATACGAGCATGAGTGCGCGACAAACGGCGGAGGTCTGCGCGCGCGAGGGTGTCACGCTGTTGTGTCACGACGCCGAATTCGACTACTTCGCCACGCAAATGCCGACTGTGGAGCGAATTGTCGTCGATACCGGGGGAGTCGATGCCGGGCGCGAGACCGCAACGGTGGACGGGCTGATCGAATCCAGTCCCCACGGTCGCTCGTTGGTCCGGCCGCGGTCGCCGGGCACGCTGGTATTACTGACCGGGGGCACGACGGGCGTTCCCAAGGGCGCACAGCGGAAGGTTACGTCGCCGTTCGGCGCCGCCCAGCTGCTCGATCGAATTCCCTTGCCTGTCGGGGGAACAACGTTCTATGCAGCCCCGATGTTTCACGGAACCGGCCTCAGCCTCTTCCTATTGTCCTTGTCGCTCGGCAGCACCAATATTCTTGCGCGCAAGTTCGACCCGGAGGAAGTGCTCCGGCAGATCGAATCACGCAAGGTGACCACGCTCGTGTTGGTTCCAACCATGATGCATCGAATACTGCTGTGCAAGACGTCGATCGAGACGCGCGATACGTCGTCACTGCAGATCATCTTCAGCGCCGGCTCGGCGATTCCGATCTCTGTCGGAAACGAGGCGATCGCACAGTTCGGCCCGGTGTTGTACAACCTCTACGGTTCGAGTGAGGTGGGTGTAGTGGCTGTTGCACAGCCAAAGGATTGGATCGCGGCACCGGGGACCGCCGGACGGCCGCCGGCGTCGGTGACCGTCCGTCTGTACGACTCCGACGACAAGCTGATCACCAGCGCGAATCGGACCGGAACCGTATTCGCAGGCAGTGGGCTGTCTTTCGATGGCTACACCGGAGGTGGAACGAAGAAGGCGATCGACGGGTTGTTGAGCACAGGGGACGTGGGGCACTGGGACGCCGGTGGTCGACTCCATATCGACGGCAGAGACGACGACATGATCGTGTCCGGCGGCGAGAACGTCTTTCCTGGTGAGGTCGAGGACCTGCTGTATGCGCACCCAGCTATCACGGAAGCCGCTGTCCTCGGTGTCGCGGACGACGAGTTCGGGCAACGGCTTGCCGCAGCGATCGTGCTTGGACCGGGTCAGGAGTTGACTGCGGACGAGGTGAAGGCATACGTGAAAGCCAACCTCGCACGGTACAAGGTGCCGCGCGATGTGTGGTTTGTCAAAACTCTGCCACGAACCGCATCGGGCAAACTGTTGCGGCGGAACCTGGTTGGACCGGTGAGTTCGTGAAGTTCGGTACCAGCCCTGGTTACGCGGCAATGGCGACAACGCCAGCTCAGGATCTGCAGTTCGTGCGTGAAGCCGAGCAGCTCGGCTTCGAATCGATCTGGGTCCCAGAGCCTTACAGCACGGATGCCGGGACGCTGCTTGGCAGTTACGCGGCGGTCACCGATCGCATACTGCTCGGGACGACAGTACTGGCGATGCCGGGGCGCACGCCGGCCATGACCGCGCAGACGGCCATGACGGTGGACTTCATGTCCAGTGGCCGCATGATTTTGGGTCTCGGCACCTCTGGGCCGCAGGTCGCCGAAGGCTGGCACGGTGTGTCCTTCGATCGACCGGTACAGCGGACCCGCGAGTACATCGATGTGGTCCGGATGGCTCTGCGGCGGGAAGTGCTTGTCTACGAAGGTGAAACGATAACTCTGCCCCGGCCTGGATCGGAGGGCAAACCGCTCAAGCTGATCAGTCGTCCTGTCCGCGAGGCGATTCCGATCTACCTTGCAGCGCTCGGGCCACGCAACCTCGCGCTGTGCGGCGAGATCGCAGACGGGTGGCTACCTTTGTGGTTTGCGCCCGAGCACGCGACACGAATCATGAAGCCTTTGCTCGAGGGTGCGGCTCGCGCTGGTCGCACGCTGGACGATATATCGGTCAGTCCGAACGTGCTCTTCCGCATCGAAGACAACGTCGACGATGCGCGCTCGATCATGCGGGTGCCGCTTGCGTTGTATATCGGTGGGATGGGCTCGAGGCGCAATAACTTCTACAAGAACTTGATCGGTAGCTACGGTTATGCCGAGGTGTGTGAGCAGATTCAGGGTTTGTATCTGGACGGGCGTAAAGCTGATGCCGCTGCAGCGATTCCAGACGAGTTGATCGACCTGGTGACGCTGTGCGGTCCCGTCGAGCGGATCGCTGAACGGCTGGAAGCCTATCGGGGCGTTTGCGATCGGATTGTTGCTCTGCCGACCGCAGTATTCGAATCCGATCGATCGGAGCAGTTGCGTTTGTTCGCGAATGCGGCTGGACTTTCACGATGAGAGCGCCGCGCGCGCGTATCGGCGTTCCTGCGGGTTTAGGCGCGGTATGATTCCTTATATGCAGTTGTCAACGTAGCTATGTTGTGAGGACAGATGACAGCAATAACGGGTCGACCACGTCGGAGCCAAGCTGAGCGGAGGGAAGCCACCCGAACAGCGCTCCTCGATGCGACCATCGATTCGCTCGTGAAATACGGCTATGCGAACTTGACGACCGAAGCGATCGTGCGGCGCGCGGGCGTCACGCGTGGTGCTCACGCTCACTATTTCACGTCGAAGGCCGATCTGATGGTGCAGGCGCTCGATCGCCTGACCACCAAGATTCGGACCGAGGCCGAGAAGACGTTGACGCCGTTGACCGGCGATTCGACCGAAGAGTACGAAGAGTTGGTCGATCGCCTATGGGAGATCCATAAAGGCCCACTCTTCACGGCGGCCCTCGAGCTGCATGTCGCTGGGCGCACGGACAAGGACCTGCGCGTTCATCTTCGCCGATTCGACCGAGAGCTGGCCGGTCACTTGACTGTTCTTGCTCTGCGGTACGTGCCGACACTTGTAGTGGTTCCGGGTTTCGACAAGCTGTTCATCACTGCGATGGCGACGATGCGGGGAGTCGCGCTCCTGGGTTTCACAGCTAGCGAGAAGACCGTCGAGGGTATGTGGCGTGATGTGCGGGACGAGTTGCTCCGCGCCGGCGCTGCGGAATTGCGCGAACAGCTCCACCCCTGACCTCGACTTCAACAGGCGGGCGCCAATGTGGCGTCCGCTTCGTTGTCCCAGCACTTTACATACGGATATTAATGTATGTAAGTTTGAGGTTCGGTCCCGCTATCGCCGCTGACTGAGCAACGCACTTACACCGAATGAACGTGCAGGAGAGAAATGACCGAGTTGGACATACTGACAGCGCAGTTGAGAGATGTCCCGATGGCGGCCGAGGCGCGCCGAGTAGGCGCAACCGCATGGCAAGCGCTGCGTGGCTTCGGCCGATTCGCGGCTAGTCCAGGTAAGGCACCACGCCCGGTCCGGGCGGCGCACGAGGTGCGGAATACGTTCGCCGCACTTGGGCCGACATACGTCAAACTCGGCCAGATTGTTGCGTCGAGTCCCGGTGTCTTTCCCGAGGTGTTGTCGAACGAATTCCGAACCTTGCTCGATCGGGTACCCCCCTCTGACCCCGCGCTCATCCGCCAGGTGCTGATCGACCAGCTCGGCGGGGCGCCCGAGGATATCTTCGCGAGTTTCGACACTGTCCCGATCGCATCGGCATCGATTGCGCAAGTGCATAACGCGGTCCTGCACTCCGGCGAGGAGGTGGTCGTCAAGATTCAGCGGCCAGGGATACGGCTGCGCCTCGCTGCGGATCTCCAGATATTGGAGCGGGTCGCGAAGGTCCTGCAGTGGTCGTCCTACGGCCGCATGCTGAACGCCCGCGAAATCGTCGAGGATTTCGAACTCAACCTGAATGACGAACTCGATTTCCTGACCGAAGCCCGGTCGATGGAGGAGTGGGTCAATTCGGTCAAGGACTCGCCGTTCGCTGCGAAGGTGCGTGTGCCGCAGGTGCATTGGAAATACACCACGGAGCGGGTGTTGACCATGGAGCGCATCGTTGCATTGCGGATCGACGACATCACCGCGATCAAGGCGGCCGGACACGATGGTGTCGAGCTGATCAAGACGCTGCTGCTTTCATTGCTGGAGTCGGCATTTCACGGCGGGCTGTTCCACGGCGATCTTCACGCAGGCAACGTCCTCGTCGACGACGCGGGTCGAATCGTGTTCCTGGACTTCGGCATTGTTGGCCGTTTCGACGACAGGACCCGCCTCGTCCTGCGCCAGTTGGTAGGTGATCTCCTCGTTCGTAACGACTACGAGGCGGCCGGAAAGGCCATCTTCAAACTGGGGGCGGTAGGCAAACCAGGCTCGGTCAAGGATGCCGGCCGGGATATTCGTAGATTCACGGCGCCGCTGGGAACGGCGGACCTCAGCAGCCTCTCGTACACGGCTCTGGGTGCGCAGCTGGCGAAGTTGGCGAAGTTCTACGACGCCAAGTTGCCGCGAGAGCTCGTGCTCGTCGGCAAGCAGTTGCTCTACGTCGAGCGGTATATGAAGCTCCTCGCCCCGCGCTGGCAGGCAATCGGTGATCCCGACCTGTTTGCGTACATGGTCGGGATTCTCAACGAAGCCGAGGCGGAACGTGCCGAGGCGTCCGGTCCGGCAGTCGCAGCGGACTAGACAGTTACGCAAATAGTGTCTAATCTGCTAATCGACAAGCCGCAGCGTCGCGGCCGCTGATCTGCGGTCCGCTTCGTCTCGGGTGCACGTACGAGTCGAGGAGGGTTTAGTGACGATCACCGAAGCGCCGAGGACCGACCCAAAGGCGGCGTCGGATCGCGCTGTAGTGGCGGAACGACTAATCGGAGGCTCGCTGCGGCGGTCCTACAACTCGTTGATCGACATCGACTGGGACGCACCGCAGGATCCGGACAAGTTCTATTTGCCGCCGGAAAGCCTGTCGCTGTATGGAACTCCGATGTGGGAATCGATGACCCACCGGCAGCGCGTGAACCTGTCCCGGGAAGAGGCCGCGAATCTGCTCAGTCGTGGGGTGTGGTTCGAGAACACTCTCAATCAGGGGCTGCTGCGAGCGATGCTGCATCAGGATCCGACATCGGCGCACGTGCATTACGCGTTGACCGAGTTGGGTGACGAGACCCGGCACATGATCATGTTCGGGCGGACGATCGCAGCAATCGGGGCACGGCCTTATCGGTTGTCGACGATTCAGGCGATGACGGTGCAAGCGTTCCCGTTCTTCTACCGCGGCCTGTTCCTCTATGTGGCCGCGTTGGCCGGCGAGGAGATTCTCGACGACGCTCAACGGCGTCTGGCGCATCACCCGGATTTGCAGCCGATCATGGCCCAGGTCATGCGCATTCACGTGACAGAGGAAGCGCGGCACATCCGGTTCGCCCGGGAAGGTGTGCGTAGGCACATCCAGCACGCACCTTGGTGGCAGCGTCAGTTCTCGGCGACCGCTGGTGGTGGCGGAGCAGTCGTCTTGCGAAAATTGTTCTCGGACAAGCGCGTCTACGAAAGATGCGGCCTTGATGCCCGCGAAGCGATGCGGCAGGCCCGGTCGAACGACGTCGTCAACAGCAAGCGGCACGAGTTCTTCGAAAGCCTGCATCAGTTCCTGGACGAGAACGGCTTGATGAATCCAATCTCGCGGATGTTGTGGCGGCGCAGCGGATTCCTCGCGTGACCCGCAGCCATGAGGTGATCGTGATCGGGTCCGGATTCGCCGGACTGTGCACCGCGATCGAACTGAAGCGCGCTGGAATCGACGACTTCGTCATCCTAGAAAAGGCGCACCAGGTCGGCGGGACATGGCGTGAAAACACCTATCCGGGAGCCGCATGCGACGTCATGTCGTTGATGTACTCGTTGTCGTTCGCTCCCAACCCGGGGTGGACGCGCGGGTATGCGACGCAGCCGGAGATCCTCGACTATTTGATCGGCGTTGCCCGCGACTACGGGTTGAGCCAGCACCTCGTGTTCGGCCAGGAAGTGGTCTCGACCGTCTTCGACGACGATTCCGATAGCTGGACCGTGAGCACCGCGGGCGGTGAGCGGTACCGCGGGCGAGTTGTCGTTGCCGGCACCGGACCGCTGCACATTCCGAAGGTTCCGCAGCTTGCGGGCGCGGATGGGTTCAGCGGGAAAGCTTTTCACTCGGCGCGTTGGGACCACTCGGTCGACTTCACCGGCAAGTCGGTGGCTGTGATCGGAACGGGAGCCAGCGCGGTCCAATTCATTCCCGTCCTTGCCGAGCAGGCCGCGAATGTCACAGTGTGCCAACGGACTCCGCACTGGGTGTTGCCGAAGCCTGACCGGCCGATCACCGCTCCCGAACGTGCGGCCTACCGGGCCGTGCCAGGTCTGCGAAGACTCGTCCGCAGCGGGATCTACCTCAGCCACGAGGCAATCACGAAGGCTTTCCTCGAGCCGAAATACATGCCGGTACTGCGCGCCGTCGCGAAGGCGCATCTGCGACGCCAGGTTCGCGACCCGCACCTGCGGGCCCAACTGACACCCGACTACGAGATCGGTTGTAAGCGGCTCCTCATCGCCAGCGACTACTACCCGGCGTTGCAGAAACCGAACGTCTCGTTGGTTACCACCGGTATCGACGCAATCACCGCAAAGGGTGTCCGATTTGCCGACGGCACCGAGGTCGCCGCCGACATCATCATCTATGCAACAGGATTCGCGGTCACCGACAAGATGCGCGAGGAATCTCTCGTCGGCGCAGACGGTTTGACCATTCAACAAGCGTGGTCGGGTGGCGTCGAGTCCTACATGGGCGTCGCAACGCGCGGCTTCCCCAGTTATTTCACCCTCCTCGGGCCGAACACGGGTACCGGAAACCAGTCGGTGGTGTTCATGATCGAGTCACAGGCCCGCTACATCGTGAAACGCATCAAAGCGATGCGCGATCGGGAATACACGCGCATCGAGGTCAAGGCTCACGTGCAAGCCGACTTCAACCGCGAGATGCAACACCGCTCCGATGGCACAGTGTGGACGGCCGGCGGTTGTACGAGCTGGTATCTCGATGAGGCAGGGGCGAACCGAACTATTTGGCCAGGCCAGACGCTGTCGTTCTGGAACCGGGCACGGCGCCAGGATCTGCGTGACTTCGAGTACTCACGGCTCGGCGAACGTGAAGAAGATGACGACTATCGCGGTCCGGCCGTACTGACGATGGCGGACGGAACCGAGCTCGAGGTCGATGTGCACCTGCTGGCCGTGTTCCAACCTGTGGATAACGCAGTGCATTGGACGGGCCGAGTGACAGCGAATCCAGAAGTTGCCGCGCAACACGTCCGCACGAACCAAGCCGTGCGACTCCGGATCGGCGACCGGGACGCAGTCGATGCCACGCTCGTCGATTCAGACCCGTGGGGAGGCGTCCACATCGTCGGAAAAGGTATGTCGCCGTACCGGATGCCGATGGAGAAGGAACTCGCCCAGCTTCTCGCCGACGCGTCACAAGGTGGGTCGGCATGAAGCGGGTGTACGCGGGCAAGACCGCGGTAGTCACCGGAGCGGGAAGCGGAATCGGCCGGGCGCTCGCATTGACGCTGGCTGATCGCGGTGCGCGACTTGCTCTTTCCGATATCGACGATGCGGCGTTGGCGACGACGGTCGACGCATGTAAGTCCAGCGGTGCCGATGCGCAGGGTTGGCGACTCGACGTGAGCGATCGCGAGGCTGTGTATGCGCACGCCGACGACGTCGCGCAGCGCTTCGACGGGGTTCATCTCGTGATCAACAACGGCGGAGTCGCGGTGCACGGCCGTGTCAGCGAGGTCGGCGAAGCGGACATGGCGTGGATTATGAACATCAACTATTGGGGCGTCGTATACGGATCGCGTGCCTTCCTTCCGCATCTCATCGCCTCCGGTGAGGGCCAACTGGCCAACGTATCCAGCGTTTTCGGGTTGATTTCATCGGCGAAGGACGCGGCCTACAACGCGTCGAAGTTCGCAGTGCGCGGATTCACGGAGGCGCTGCGGCAAGAAGTTCGCATCGACGGTCAACCGGTTGCGGTGAGTTGCATTCATCCCGGTGGGATCAAGACGAATATCGCAAGATCGGCACGGATGGGTGCCAGCGAGGACGCGGCTGCGGTAGGGGCGCTGTTCGATCGTGTTGCGGTGACGACCCCAGAGCGGGCCGCGAGGGCAATTATGTCGGGACTGGAACGCGACCGCGCCCGGATTCTCGTCGGCCCCGATGCCTATCTCATCGCAGCATTGCCGCGCCTGCTCGGCCCCCACTACCACCATCTGATCGAGCGGAGTTTCAAGCTGCTCAACGCATGAGCCGACAACCTGTCGATTCTCACTCCGTCTTGAAGGATCAGCCTTGTCCTACGTCATCACTCAAAGTTGTTGCAGCGACGCCTCCTGTCTGTCGGCATGTCCAGTCAACTGCATCCGGCCCACGCCCGACGATCCCGATTTCGATTCGGCAGAGATGCTCTACATCGACCCCGATACTTGTATCGATTGCGGCGCCTGCGCGGATGCGTGTCCAGTGGATGCGATCCTTCCCGCGTCGAAGGTGACCGATGCCGAGCGCACCTATATCGAACTGAATGCCGAGTACTACCGCCAACATCCGTTGACGCCGAGTTGGCTGCCGCATCGCGAGCCGGTCCTGATGGCTCCCGACTCGGGGTCGTTGCGGGTTGCAATTGTCGGATCGGGCGCGGCCGCGTGGTACGCGGCACAAGAGTTGCTCGCGCATCCGAATGTCGAGGTGGAGATGTTCGAGCGACTCCCGACACCGTGGGGGCTGATTCGCGCCGGCGTCGCGCCCGATCATCAGGACACGAAGAAGATCACCGATCAGTTCCGCTGGACCAAGGATCGTCAGCAGCGTTTCCATCTGCATCTCAATGTCGAGATCGGCAGTCACATCCGCCACGACGAGCTGCTTGCGCACCACACCGCCGTCATATACGCACACGGAGCTGCCGCGGATCGGCCTCTCGAGATTCCGGGCGAAGAACTGCCGGGGTCACTGGCCGCGACCGCATTTGTCAACTGGTACAACGGCCATCCGGACTTTGCCGATCTTGCGCCGGACTTATCGGGGACACGAGCGATCGTCATCGGTAACGGCAACGTGGCGCTCGACGTTGCCCGCATGCTCGTGATCGACCCAGAGTTGCTGGCGCGCACCGATATTGCCGATCATGCCCTGGCAGCGCTGCGGGCGAGCTCGATCGAAGAGGTCGTCGTGTGCGGGCGCCGCGGACCCGTGCAATCCTCGTTCACTACCTCGGAATTGCTGGCGCTCACTGTGCTGCCCGGCGTGGACGTCGTGGTCGACGAACGCGATATGGAGCTGGATTCGATCAGCGGTTCGATCATCGATGATCCCAACGTCGATCCCACGCTTCGCTTCAAGCTCGAACTGCTGCAACGTCTCTCACGCACAGCGCCGACGCCGGGCAACAAGCGGATCTTGTTGTCCTTCCTGACCTCGCCAATCGAAATTGAAGGCGATCGCGCTGTGACCGGCCTGAAAACCGTTCGGAACGAACTGCAGTCAGACGTCGCCGGTCGACTCCAGGCCTCGCCGGTCGGCGTCCACGACACGATCGATGCGTCGCTCGTACTTCGGTCGGTCGGATACCGCGGCACTCCGTTGCCGGGCGTGCCCTTCGATGACACGCTCGGACGAATCCCCAACCGTGACGGGCGAGTGCTCGGTGCTGATGGTCAACCGCTTCGGGGCGTCTACTCGGCCGGCTGGATCAAGCGAGGCGCCACGGGCGGTCTGGGTAGCAATCGGCGTTGTGCACAGCAAACGGTCACCGCGGTGATCGAGGATTTCACCAATGGCCGTTTGTTGTCGACGAAGATTGGTCACCGTGACACCCAGCGGCTGCTGCAGCGCCGGCGTCCCGAAGCGATCGACGAAACAGGCTGGCATGCAATCGATATTGCTGAGATCGCGAAAGGTCGAGCGGCGGGCAAGCCGCGCACGAAACTGACCACCACGGGCGAGCTGTTGACGGCCGCCCATCGTCCCCGCAAGAGAAGGTAGCAACGGTGGCACAAACAGAATTGGCTGGACGAGTCGTCGTCATCACCGGCGGTGCCCGTGGCATCGGCGCCGCAACCGCACATGCCTTCGCCAAGGCGGGCGCAACTGTTGCCATCGGCGATCGGGACGAAGCGCTGGCTCGCAGCACCGCAGCCGAAATCGCACCGAGCGCAGGCGGTTACAGCCTCGATGTCACCGATCCCGCAGTGTTCGCCGCGTTCCTGGACCGTGTCGAAGCGGACCTCGGGCCGATCGATGTGCTTGTCAACAATGCCGGCATCATGCCAGTGACGCCGTTCGCCGAGGAGACGACCGACTCGATTCGGCGTCAGCTCGCAATCAATGTCGAAGGCGTCATCAATGGCTGCCAGCTGGCGATCCGTCTCATGCGACCGCGGGGTTCCGGTCAGATCGTGAACATCGCGTCTGCAGCGGGCAAGATCGCCTTCTCAGGGGTTGCGACCTACAGCGCCACCAAGTTTGCCGTGGTCGGACTCACTGAGGCATTGGCGCTCGAGTACAAAGACAGCGGCATCGGCTTCACCTGCGTCATGCCAGGTCTGGTGAAAACCGAACTCGCCTCGGGTCTCGAGGACCACTGGCTGCTGAAAAAGGTTGAGCCCGAAGACATCGCCGATGCCATTGTGTCGGCTGTTCGAGATCGACAACGTGAAGTCTACCTCCCGAAACGCCTCGTCCCCATGACGAAAGCGTTTGCAGTGCTTCCGAAGTCACTCGGCAGCTGGGTGATGACCGCGCTCGGCGCCGACCATCAAATCCTCGACGGTGCCAACGCCGTCGGGCGTAGCGCATACGACAACAGGATCGGAACGCGATCATGACAACGACGATTAGCCGAGACAGCTCGATTCCGCTGACCGAGAAGTTGTCGGCCGAACTGCTGAACCGTTTGGGTTCGCGGGTGAACTCGACCACCGGAGAGCGGGCAGGCGTCGAGGAGGTGTTGACCGGAGTCCCATTCACCGATCTCCCCGTGTCGAGCGTCGACGACGTCGATGCTGTGATCGCCGTTGCGCGTGCGGCGCAAACCGGCTGGGCTGCAACCCCATACCGCAAGCGAGCAGCAGTGATCAGGAAGTTTACGTCACTGCTGCGTGCCGAGACCGACACGATGCTCGATCTGCTGCAGGCCGAGACAGGTAAGTCCCGTTGGGACGCCTTCATCGAACTGCTCGAGCCGAGTTTGACGCTCGGGTACTACGTGCGGGAAGGTGCATCGATTCTGCGCGACCACAGTCGTGAACCGATGATGCCGATGTTCGTCGACACCGTCGAGGTTCGCCATCCCAAGGGTGTGGTCGGTGTCGTGGCGCCCTGGAACTTTCCCCTCGCGATCGGTATCTCCGACGCAGTGACCGCGGTCATCGCCGGAAACGCGGTGGTGCTCAAGCCGTGTACCCAGACTGCGCTGAGTTCGCTCTTCGCCGCTGAACTTCTCGAGCGAGCAGGGTTGCCGGAAGGCGTCTTTCAGGTCGTCATCGGCCGTGGGACGGTCGTCGGCAGTGCGTTGATCGACCGCGCGGACTACATCGCGTTCACCGGGTCGAGCGATACCGGGACCACTGTCGCGCGTCAATCGGCGGACCGGCTCATCGGCTGCACCCTAGAACTCGGCGGTAAGAACTCGATGATCGTCCTCGACGATGCCGATCTCGATACCGCGGCCGCCGGAGCGGTGCGTGGCTGCTTCTTCCATGCCGGGCAGGTGTGTATGGCGATCGAGAAGATTCTGGTTCCGGCGTCGCAACTGGACGAGTTCGTTCGTGCGTTCGCAACGGCAACCGCTGACATCGATTACGCAACGACCTATACCTACGACGGCAAGATGGGGTCGCTGACGAACCGTCAGCAACTCGAGACGGTTGTCAGGTATGTCGATGACGCAATCAGCAAGGGCGCCAACATAGTTGCCGGCGGGCGTGCTAGGCCTGACATCGGCCCGTACTTCTACGAACCGACCATTCTGACCGGCGTCACGCCGGACATGGCCCTCTATAGCGAAGAGGTTTTCGGACCCGTGGTGGCGATATACGGCTACGACACCGAGGCCGATGCGATCGCGCTCGCCAACGACGGCGAATACGGTTTGCACGCAAGTATCTTCACTAGCGATACGAAACGCGCGCGGGATCTCGGTCGGTCGATCCGGGCGGGCACCGTCAACATCAACGAAGGACTCGCCGCCGCCTACGGCAGCATGGGAGCTCCCGCGGGCGGGATGGGGAAGTCCGGGCTCGGCCGACGGCACGGGACCGAAGGAATTCTCAAATACACTGATGCCCAAACTATTTCGATTCAGCGGGCCGCGCTGCAAGCGCCGTTCGATTGGGTACCACGCAAGCCGTATGAATCCGCTTTCAATCTGGGGTTCTCGATCTTGAGTGCGCTGCGAATTCGATGACATCCGGGGCGCTCGCCGTGCGATCAACAGTTGGACAGCTTCTGTCGAACTCGCGGTACCATTCGGGCGTGCAGCCCACCTCGTCGACGACCCCGAACGCGCATGCGGACGCGGATACTCGCACGCGCATTCTGCGGGCCGCTATCGAATGGGCCAACGATACGGGTATGCGGAAGGTCTCCATGCCTGAGGTTGCCAAGCGCGCAGGCCTATCTCGTGCAACTCTCTATCTCTATTTTCCCAACAAGCAAGCGTTGTTCGATGCAGCTGTCTCGCTGCAAATCGAGGAGCTGTTCCTCGGAGTAGCTGCGGTTGCGATGGAGTACCCCGACGATGACGACGAGCGGCTCGTTCACACTTTCGGCTACGCCTTCCGCTGGCTTCGTAACAACCCCACCTTGAACGCCGTAATGCGAATGAACCCCGAGATGCTCATGCCGTACGTGTCGGGGGAGAACTCGGCGATCGTTCGGTCGGTGGAGTACGCGACGCCGCTGATCGGCGCCGCGGAACTACACGGGGTGACGCCGGAAGAATTCGCGGAGATCGTCGTTCGGACCTTCCACACGCTCATCCTCGCGCCATCGAAAGTCTTCGATCTCGAACGCCCCGGTGGCCCGGAGGACTATGCGCGTCGCTTCCTCATACCCATCAAGAATGCCCCCGCGTAGTCCCTATTCGATTGCAGCGCTGACTCGTTGGGCCAGCGCGCGAAGGTGGTCGATGAGTTCGGGGGGTTCGTGAACATAGAAGGCAGAGCCGAACAGTGCGAGATGGAGTGCCAACTCGTCGAGCGAGTTGGCGCCGATCAGTAGCAAGCAGGTGTACTGGTCGACCGCTTCGAGGACACCGGCGGTGCGTGGGATGCGCTCGACTGCTTCGGCTACAGAAACATCGAGGGTGATGCGTGCTCGATAACGGTATGCGGATGTACTGATGCCGTGCGAGACGAAGCGGGCCAGATCGATCTCGGGTGCGTCCCCTGGTGTGAACCGCGGACCCGTCGGGATGCGCGGGTACAACCGGTCGACGCGGTAGTGCGCCAGTCGTCACGGTCGACGTCGAATTCGACTAGGAACCAGTGTCGGCCGGTGTGTAAGAGTTTGTGGGGCTCCGCAGTGCGACGCGACTCGGCGCCGTCGTGGTTTCGATAGTCGAACCGCAATTGGAGCCGGTCGCGGATCGCGCCCGCGATCGCAATAAGCGTGTCCGGTTCGGCAGGAGTGGTTCCTGCAGGAATGGTGAGGGTCGCTGCCTGAAGCGTCGCGACCCGATGCCGTAGTTACCGACGATGGTGCCGCCGGCTGCCGTACGTAAAACCGAGGACGATGGCGACGGCCTCGTCGATGTCGAGACGTTCGGCCACTTCCGTACCCGACCAGTCGCGCGAGGTCTGCAGCAAGGAAAGCAGCCGGAGTAGTCGGGCCGATGTTCCAACACGATTTCAGTATGACGCTCATCTGGGGCGGCAGCTGTCCTAGATGTGGTGCTCGGAAACTATACGTACAATCATCAATGTATATTAGTGTCGAACCCGTTGCCCGAGGCGCCAAGTACCTTCGCCTGCAACGTCGACTACTACACGAGACGAGGAATCCTATGGGACCGCTGACCGGGGTGCGTGTAGTGGAGATGTCCGGGCTGGCGCCGATACCGTTCGGCGTAATGATGCTTGCCGATCTCGGTGCGGATGTCATCCGCATCGACCGTGTCTCGGGCACCACGATCGCGCCGCCGCCCGGTCCGATCGACCGGGGCCGGCACAGCATCAGCCTGGATCTGAAGGATCCGACCCAGTTGGCTGCTCTGCACCGACTGGTCAGCGCCGCAGACGTTTTCGTCGAAGGCTATCGACCGGGAGTTGCGAAACGCCTTGGCGTCGGTCCGGCGGATCTTCACGCGATCAACCCCGCGCTGATATACGGCAGCCTCACAGGTTTCGGTCAGGACGGGCCGTTGGCGCCACGAGCCGGGCACGACATCAACTACATCGCGATATCCGGCGCGCTCGACTTGCTGGGACGAGCCGGTGAACGGCCTTATGCGCCAGCGAACTTCCTCGCAGACTTCGCCGGTGGCGGAATGTTACTCACCGTTGGAATTCTGGGCGCGCTCTATGAGCGCGAGAAATCAGATCTGGGGCAAGTCGTCGACGCCGCGATGATCGACGGATCGTCGCTACTGACCGTTTTCATGCACGGCATGCACGCAGCGCAGCTGTGGAACGAAGAACGTGGAACGAACATGCTCGACGGCGCTGCGGCACACTACGATACGTACAGAACCAAGGACGGCAAATACATGGCGGTCGGCGCCGTGGAACCGCAGTTCTTCGCCCAACTTGTCGCGGTCATGGGCATCGACGATTCCGCACACAGCTTCTATCTCGACTCGCGTGGGTGGCCGCAATGGCGGGAATTGCTGGCATCGGAGTTCGCCACACGCACGCGCGCCGAATGGGAAGCCGCATTCGATGGTGTCGACGCATGCGTGACGCCGGTGTTGTCACCATGGGAGGCACACGAACATCCGCACAACGTCGCGCGCCAAGCCTTTTCGCCGTCAGGCGATGGACAGCAGCCGGCGCCCGCGCCTCGATTCAGCCGCACGCCACTCCAGACGCCCGAGCCCAACGCCGAATGGAGTATCGAAGACGCACTGGGCAGTTGGGGTGTCAGTTGATGCGCGCTCAGGGTTCAGGCGTGTGCTTCATGTAGTGCGTGGCCACGGCGATTCGTTGGCTATCGAGCTCAGGGAGTGGGTAGATGCTCCGTGTCAGTGTGGCGCCGGAAAACATGTGCATCATCGAGAACAGCGCGACGCGGCGGGAGCTCTCGGGGGATATCGTCGAGGAGGCCGAGTGATTCGGTCTGCCGGTACACGCCCTCGTACAGCCGGTGGCCGCATACCTGAAGGACCCGAATTTCCTGCATTCACCGAAAGTGCATGCGCTGCTGGAGGAGCTGACGTGGGGTCGGCCGGACTACCGGCCGGACATGCCACCGTTCCTATGTCACTCCACCACCGATCAATTGTTGCCGTTCGAGGCGGCATTCAAACCCACCCTGGACAAGTACTGCGTCATGGGCGTCGATCTTCGGTTCTTCGAGGTACCGGTCAGCGAGCACATCGGTGCCGATGTCTTCAGCACCTAGCCGGCCACGTTGTGGACCAGCGCTGTGCTGCGCGGCCTCCCCGCTGGCCCGAGGACCTGCTAGCTTCAAAGAAGGACTGGAACGAAAGTACGGCGACCGGGTGCTCGGTCGCCGTACTTTGCTCAGGATGGTCCGCTCAGGGGAGCGGAACCGGTTCCCGAAGTTCTTTGGGCTCAATAGTTGTCACCGGATCATCGGCCATGCTTGCGGCAATCCGCTTGCCGAGGACCGACTTCCGGTATCCGTAGGCGAAGTAGATTCCGACGCCGATCGCCATCCAGGCTATGAACCGGATCCAGGTTTCCACCGACAGGTTGAACATCAGCCACAGGCATGCCAGCACGGCGACGATAGGTACGAACGGCACGAGCGGTACGCGGAATCCACGTGGCAGGTCAGGTCGTGTGCGACGCAAGATGATAACGCCGATGCATACCAGCACGAAGGCGAACAGCGTGCCGATGTTGACCATTTCCTCGAGGGTTCCCATGGGGAAGAACGCTGCCAGCCCGGCGACGACGGCGCCGACGATGAGGGTGATCCGCACCGGAGTTCCCTTCGAGCCGGTGCGGGCAAGTCCACGCGGTATCAGGCCGTCACGAGACATCGCGAACAGCACGCGGGTCTGACCGAGCATCATCACCATGACGACGGTCGTCAGGCCGGCAAGACCACCGAAGTTGATCACCATCTGGGCCCAGGTGATGCCGTGCGCCTCGAATGCGGTTGCCAGCGTTGCGCTTCCCTCGCCGACCAACGGACTGCCGTCCTTCAGGTCGGTGTATTTCACCATCCCTGTCAGGACGAGGGTGACCGCGACATAGAGGACGGTGACGATGGCGAGGGAACCGAGAATGCCACGTGGCAAGGCCTTTTGCGGGTTCTTGGTTTCCTCGGCGGTGGTCGCGACGACGTCGAATCCGATGAACGCGAAGAACACCAAGCTGGCCGCCGCGAGCAGGCCGTACCAGCCGTAGCTGCTGCCTCCTGCATTCGTCACCCAGGAGAACAGGCTCTGGTGGATACCGGTTGCTGTGCCTTCTGTGCCCTGTGACGGCGGCACGTAGGGAGAGTAGTTGGATCCCTTGATGTAGAACGCTCCTACGATGACGACAAGAAGTACGACGGCAACCTTGATCGCGGTGATCACTGCCGAGACGCGCGAGGAGATCTTGGTGCCGAGCGCCAGCAGCGCGGTGATCGCGCCGACGATAATCAGTGCGCCCCAGTCGAATTTGATCGACCCGAGGTGAATTGTGGTGGAGCCGTTGGCTCCGATGACGTCGCCGAGGTACAGCGACCAACCCTTTGCAACGACGGCGGAGGCGAGGGCGAATTCGAGAATAAGGTCCCAACCAATGATCCACGCGACGAATTCACCGAAGGTCGCATATGAAAAGGTGTAGGCGCTGCCGGCAACCGGAACCGTGGACGCGAACTCGGCATAACAGAGTGCCGCGAGGCCGCAGGCCACGGCGGCGAGCATGAATGCAAGCGAGATCGACGGTCCGGCAACGTTTCCGGCTGTGCGCGCTGTCAGCGTGAAGATTCCCGCGCCGATCACGACGGCGACACCGAAGACGGTCAGGTCCCACGAGGTGAGGTCTCTGCGAAGCTTGGTGCCGGGCTCATCGGTGTCTGCAATCGACTGTTCGACCGACTTTGTGCGCCATATTCCGGATCCGGGCATGGGTTGCGTACTCCTTGGGTGGCTGCCTCTGTTCGAGGACCAGAACGAGTGTGATGTGGGTCTCATCAACTGGACGAGGGAATCATCCATCACACTGCTTGCGCAACCATCGGGATGCAAACTGAGCAATCTGCATGGTTCAGGACGGGGTTGGTGGGCATATGTTGCGCGTCTCGCGCACCGAGTTCAACCGCGCCCGAGGAACGGCATCTCGGTCGCGGTGATGGTGAGGAATTGGATATTTGCCGAAAGTGGCAGCTGCGCCATCGTCAGGACAGCACTCGCGGCGTACGCAACATCGAACGTCGGCTCCGGCACAATCCTTCCGTCGGCCTGCCGGGCACCGGTAGCAATGGCCGACGTCATATCTGTCGCCGCATTGCCGATGTCGATCTGGCCGCATGCGATGTCGTGTCCACGTCCGTCCAGCGAAATCGACTTGGTGAGGCCCGTTATCGCATGTTTGGTGGCGGTGTAGGCCACCGAGCTTGGTCGGGGACTGTGTGCGGAAATGGATCCGTTGTTGATGATCCGCCCACCGCGTGGATCCTGTGTCTTCATGGTCCGCACAGCTTCGGCGGCGCAGAGAAACGATCCGGTGAGGTTGACACGGACGGTCTCCTCCCATTGCGCCGGATCGATTTCGTCGACAGCTCCAGCAGGCCCGAATGTTCCGGCGTTGTTCACCAACACATCCACGCGACCCCACTGCTCGCGAACGAGATCGAAAAGGGCGCGGACGGACTCGGCATCGGAAACGTCCGTCGGCACGACAAGCGCGCCGGCTCGGCCCTCGGTGGTCTCCTGCAGGGATTCGGCGTGGCGACCAGCTAGCGCGACCCGGTAGCCCGCATCGAGAAACGATCGGGAGATCGCTCGCCCGAGCCCCGACCCGGCTCCCGTCACAACGGCGACGCCCGCAATGTCCGTGCTCGTCATGATCAGGTTCTCCTTCGTCGGGGCAGCGGGCATACTCCACCCGTGGCACGCAAACACAATGAAAGTTACCCGCACTGGACGGTGAATTGCTCGATCCTGCTGACTCACGTGCCGTTGTTGGATCGACCGCGGGCAGCACATGATGCAGGTTTCGACTCGGTCGAGTTCTGGTGGCCATTCGAGTCGGCGGTACCGCGCGACACCGACGTCGAGCGGTTCATCGGCGCGATCGACGACGCGGGCGTAGCGCTCACCGGATTGAACTTCGCGGCCGGGGACATGCCTGCAGGCGAGCGAGGTCTGTTGTCGGATCCGGCCGGTGTGGCGGAATTTCGGGACAGCATCGACGTCACGATCGGTATCGGAGAACGCCTGGGTACCAAGGGATTCAATGCCCTCTACGGCAATCGCATCGGGGGAGTCGCACCCGCAGAGCAAGATCGGATCGCGGCCGACAATCTGGCACTAGCAGGCAAGGCGGCGGCGCGGATCGGTGGTGTCGTGTTGATCGAACCACTCAGTGGCGCACCGGACTATCCGCTGTTGCACGCGGCGGACGCCATGGCCGTCATCGATCGGATTCGAGACGAGTACGGCGTCGACAATCTCATGTTGCTTGCCGACCTCTATCACCTGGGGGTCAACGGCGACGACATCGTCGCAGTGATCGAGCAACACATCGAACGGATTGGGCACGTGCAGATCGCGGATGTTCCCGGTCGCGGAGCGCCGGGGACCGGAAGTCTCGACGTCGCTGGGCTACTGACCGTGCTGATGGGGAACGGTTACGCCAGATACGTCTCGCTCGAGTATCAGTCGAGCAAGACGGATCCATTCGATTGGCTTCCGCGCCAACAGCGTTCCGGCCTACGGGCTACGAAATAGGCTACGGAACTTTCCGGACGGCACCCTTGTCGGCCGATGTCGCCAGAGCCGCGTATGCGCGCAGCGCCGTGGTCACCGTGCGCTCGCGGTTGATCGGGTGCCACGGCCGCTCCGAGGCTTCCATTTTCGCGCGTCGTTCGGCGAGGACGTCGTCGTCGACGAGCAGTTCCAGCTTCCGGGTGACGACGTCGATCAGTACCTGATCGCCGTCCTGCACAAGGCCGATCACGCCACCATGCGCGGCCTCGGGGGAGACGTGGCCCACCGAGATACCGGACGATCCGCCGGAGAAACGCCCATCGGTGATCAATGCGCATTTGCGGCCGAGGCCTGAACCTTTGAGGAATGCCGTGGGGTGCAGCATCTCCTGCATGCCGGGGCCGCCGGACGGTCCTTCGTAGCGGACAACGAGCACTTCGCCCGCCTGGATCTTCTTGCCGAGAATCACCGAAACGGCCTCCTCCTGCGACTCGACCACCCGGGCCGGTCCTTGGAAGTGCCACAGTTCTTCGTCGATTCCCGCTGTTTTGATGATCGCGCCGTCCGGAGCAAGGTTGCCGCGCAATACTGCGAGACCGCCCTCGGCGGTGTACTTGTGCTCGAAGTCGCGGATGCAGCCCTCGGCAGCATCGGTGTCGAGCGAGGACCAGCGATTATTGGTCGAGAACGGTTCGATCGTGCGCACTCCGCCCGGGGCGGCGTGGAAGAGTTCGATCGCTTCGTCGGATGCCTTGCCGGAGCGTATGTCCCACGTGTCGAGCCACTCGTCGAAGCTCGTCGTGTGGACGGTGGACACGTCGGTTTCCAGTAGTCCGGCTCTGCGGAGTTCACCCAGGATCGCCGGGATTCCGCCTGCCCTGTGCACGTCCTCCATGTGGTAATCGGAGTTGGGGGAGACCTTCGACAGGCAGGGCACGCCGCGGCTGATCGAATCGATTTCGGCCAGATCGAATCCGTCGACCTCGCCCTCCTGTGCGGCGGCCAGGACGTGCAGCACGGTGTTGGTCGACCCGCCCATGGCAACGTCGAGCGCCATCGCGTTACGGAATGCCTTGTGGCTTGCGATATTTCGGGGCAATACGCTCTCGTCGTCATCGCGGTAGTACCGCAGGGCAGCCTCGACCACTGTCGTTCCCGCGCGTTCGAACAGTGCGCGGCGCGCAGCGTGCGTCGCCAACGTCGAACCATTGCCGGGCAGTGCAAGTCCGAGCGCTTCGGTGAGGCAGTTCATCGAGTTCGCCGTGAACATGCCCGAGCACGAGCCACAGGTCGGGCACGCGCTGCGCTCGACCTCGCTGAGCCCTTCTTCGCTCACGGCGTCGTTGGCGCTCGCCGAGATTGCCGTGATCAGGTCGGTCGGCGCTTGGGCAACCCCGCCAACCACAACGGCCTTGCCTGCCTCCATCGGTCCGCCGGAGACGAACACCGTCGGAACATTCAGTCGCAGTGCGGCATTGAGCATTCCCGGAGTGATCTTGTCGCAGTTGGAGATGCAGACCAACGCATCGGCGGTATGGGCGTTGACCATGTATTCGACTGAGTCGGCGATGATTTCGCGGCTCGGCAGCGAATACAGCATGCCGCCATGGCCCATCGCGATGCCGTCGTCGACAGCGATGGTGTGAAACTCTCGCGCTACTCCGCCTGCCGCTTGAACCGCTTCGGCAACGATCTCGCCGACGTTCTTCAGGTGTACGTGCCCCGGAACGAACTGGGTGTAGGAGTTCGCAATGGCGACGATCGGCTTACCGAAATCCGAATCCGTCATCCCGGTGGCCCGCCAGAGCGCGCGTGCGCCTGCGGCGTTGCGTCCGACGGTGGTGGTGCGTGACCTGAGCGGGGGCATGTTCTCTTCCTTGCGTGGACGCGCCGTGGGCAGTTCGGCCCTGCAACGCTACTCGGAATCGCTCGGCTGCTCCGAATCGCTTGCCGAGGTCTCGGTGTCGATTACCTCGGGCACCGATGCGAAGGGGTCGGGAATCCGGCCACCCGACGCCGCCGCAAGTTCACGTAGCCGGGCGAAGTCGACTGCGGGCAGTTTCAGTTCGCCGCCATCGATCAGGTCGGCACGAGCCCATCCGCGTTTCGGAAAGCGGACTCCCTTGATCTGCGACCACTCCGCACTGCCGCTGCCGATGACGCTGCGGGTCTCGACGCCGGAGCTGGTCAATGTCGTCTGGGTACGCAGAATCCAGAACGCCACGATGAACGGGATGACAAAGAGCCAGCCGAGGACCGCCGGCCAGCTGAGGGCGGGGAAGCTCACGCAGAAGAACAGCATGAGCGCGGCGATGAGTGAGAGGCGGTTGACCCTGATGACGTGCCGGTGCTCGCCCTCGTTGGATCCCCCGTCGCTTCGCTCACCAGGAGCGTTGTGGGACGATATCTGCGGTGGCACGGACTTATGCGGTGATGACACACCACCATCCTCGCATTACAACCGATCGATCCCACATAATGGGACGACGTGGTCACGAGTTTGACTCACCGGCGCCGTCGCGCCTACCGTCGAGCGCGTGAATCGATATGAGTTGCTCGTAATCGGCCGGCGCGTCTTCGCGTGAGGTTGACAGTCTGAGTCTGTTACGTCAACTCGCCGGATCGACGCGCCACCCTCGAACAGCATTGCTGTCGAGGGTTTTTTGTTGTCCGGGCACGCCATGAACCACCCACCAAGCGATCCGTAAGGAAGCACGAAGTGAGCGCACCAACCGCACGGCCAGGGCCGTCGACTCGCAGGTCGGCACCTTCGGCCGGTCAGCCGAGTCCACCGGCCGCTGCCGCCCCGCATCCCGGTACCCGTCGCCAGCTTGCCCCCGAGCGCGTTACCGGCGCGCAGTCGGTAGTGCGTTCCCTCGAAGAGCTCGACGTCGACACGATCTTCGGTATTCCCGGCGGTGCAGTGCTTCCGGTGTACGACCCCCTCTTCGATTCGAAGAAGGTTCGCCACGTGCTAGTCCGCCATGAGCAGGGTGCAGGCCACGCCGCGACCGGTTACGCGCAGGCCACCGGAAAGGTCGGCGTCTGCATGGCCACCTCCGGTCCGGGTGCGACAAACCTGGTGACGCCGCTTGCGGACGCTCAGATGGACTCGGTCCCGATCGTCGCCATCACAGGCCAGGTCGGTCGCGCCATGATCGGCACCGACGCGTTCCAGGAAGCCGACATCTGCGGCATCACCATGCCGATCACGAAGCACAACTTCCTCATCACCGACGGCGCCGACATCCCACGCGTGCTGGCTGAGGCGTTCTACCTTGCGGCGTCCGGCCGTCCGGGCGCGGTCCTCGTCGATATCCCGAAGGACGTGCTGCAGGGACAGACCACGTTCTCCTGGCCGCCGGAGATGCGGCTGCCTGGCTACCGTCCGGTGACCAAGCCGCACGGGAAGCAGGTTCGCGAAGCAGCGCGGTTGATCATGGATGCCAAATCGCCGGTGCTGTATGTCGGCGGTGGAGTGATCAAGTCGGACTCCTCACCCGAGCTGCTGGAGCTTGCTGAACTGACCGGAATACCGGTTGTGACGACGCTGATGGCGCGCGGGACATTCCCGGACAGCCACAAACTCAACCTCGGCATGCCCGGCATGCACGGCACGGTCGCGGCAGTCGCGGCCCTGCAGCGCAGCGATCTGCTGATCACCCTCGGCGCCCGCTTCGACGACCGGGTCACAGGCAAGCTGGACTCGTTCGCGCCCTACGCCAAGATCATCCACGCGGACATCGATCCCGCGGAGATCGGCAAGAACCGCCACGCGGATGTTCCGATCGTCGGTGACTGCCGTGAGGTGATCGTCGAGCTGATCGAGGCGATCCGCGCGGACCAGGCAACCGGCTCCCGCATCGAGATCGCCAAGTGGTGGGAGCACCTCGACGGCATCCGCAAGCAGTACCCGCTCGGTTGGGACCGGCCGACCGATGGCGCACTCGCACCCGAGTTCGTCATCGACGCGATCGGCCGGCTCGCCGGACCGGACGCCATCTACTGTGCTGGCGTCGGCCAGCACCAGATGTGGGCAGCGCAGTTCATCCATTACGAGAAGCCGCGGACGTGGCTCAACTCGGGTGGCCTCGGCACCATGGGTTACGCGGTGCCCGCTGCAATGGGCGCCAAGATGGGCATGCCCGGCACAGAGGTGTGGGCCATCGACGGCGACGGTTGCTTCCAGATGACCAATCAGGAATTGGCAACCTGCGCCGTGGAGAACATCCCGATCAAGGTCGCCGTCATCAACAACGGCAACCTCGGCATGGTTCGGCAATGGCAGACGCTGTTCTACGAGAAGCGTTACTCGAACACCGATCTGTCGACCCACTCGCTGCGCATCCCCGACTTCCTCAAGCTCGCGGAAGCGTTGGGCTGCCACGGGATTCGCGTCGAGCGCGAAGAGGACGTCGAAGCTGCGATCCGCGAGGCGCAGTCGATCAACGACAAGCCAGTGGTCATCGACTTCATCGTCGGTGCCGATGCTCAGGTGTGGCCGATGGTCGCAGCAGGCACGAGCAATGACGAGATCCAGGCGGCGCGTGGCATTCGGCCGCTGTTCGACGAGGACGAGACCGCAGCCGAGCCGGCCGTGATCCACGAAGCGATGGAGCGGCAGCAGAGCGCTCACCAGGAGGACAGCAAGTGAGCACGAGTCACACCCTGAGTGTTCTCGTCGAGGACAAGCCGGGAGTGTTGGCCCGAGTGGCCGCATTGTTCTCGCGCCGTGGGTTCAACATCGAGTCGCTCGCAGTCGGTGGCACCGAGATTCCCGAGATCTCGCGTATGACGATCGTCGTGACAGTGGACGAGTCGCCGCTCGAGCAGGTCACCAAACAGCTCAACAAGCTGATCAATGTGATCAAGATCGTCGAGCAGGACACCGACAGCTCGGTGGCGCGTGAACTGATCCTGGTGAAGGTGCGTGCGGATGCCACCGTGCGGACCCAGGTCATCGAGGCCGTTACGCTGTTCCGCGCGAAGGTTATCGATGTCTCGCCGGACGCGTTGACCATCGAGGCGACAGGAACGAGGTCCAAGCTCGACGCGCTGCTTCGGATGCTCGAGCCGTTCGGGATCCGGGAGATCGTGCAGTCCGGTGTCGTCGCTGTGGGCCGCGGACCCAAGTCCATCACGGCGACTAGATAAACCATTAGATCGAACTAGAACTTAAACAAAACGGAGAAGGGACCCAAACCAGTGGCAGTCGAGATGTTCTACGACGACGATGCTGATCTGTCGATCATCCAGGGCCGCAAGGTCGCTGTGATCGGTTACGGAAGCCAGGGCCATGCGCACTCGCTCAGCTTGCGCGATTCCGGCGTCGACGTACGCATCGGCCTCAAGGAAGGCTCGAAGTCCCGAGCCAAGGCGCAGGAGCAGGGCCTGACGGTCGGCACTCCCGCCGAGGTGTCGGCATGGGCCGACGTGATCATGGTGCTCGCACCCGACACGGCCCAGGCCGCCATCTTCAAGGCCGACATCGAGCCGAACCTGAAGGACGGCGACGCGCTGTTCTTCGGACACGGTCTCAACATTCACTTCAAGCTGATCGAGGCTCCCGCGGGCGTCACGGTCGGCATGGTCGCTCCGAAGGGCCCCGGCCACCTCGTTCGTCGGCAGTTCGTCGACGGCAAGGGTGTTCCGGCGCTCATCGCAATCGACCAGGACCCCAAGGGCGAAGGCCAGGCGCTTGCACTGTCGTGGGCCAAGGGCATCGGCGGTACTCGCGCAGGCGTCATCAAGACCACGTTCAAGGAAGAGACCGAGACGGACCTCTTCGGTGAGCAGGCCGTGCTCTGTGGCGGTACCGAGGAACTCGTCAAGATCGGGTTCGAGGTCATGGTCGAGGCTGGCTATGCGCCCGAGATGGCGTATTTCGAGGTGCTGCACGAGCTCAAGCTGATCGTCGACCTCATGTACGAGGGCGGCATCGCGCGCATGAACTACTCGGTGTCCGACACCGCGGAGTTCGGCGGTTACCTGAGTGGGCCCCGTGTTATCGATGCCGGCACCAAGGAGCGCATGAAGGCGATCCTGTCCGACATCCAGGACGGCACCTTCGTCAAGCGCCTCGTCGCCAACGTCGAGGGCGGTAACAAGGAGCTCGAGCAGCTGCGCAAGGAGAACGCCGAGCACCCGATCGAGGTCGTCGGCAAGCAGCTCCGCGACCTGATGAGCTGGGTCGATCGTCCGATTACCGAAACGGCTTAAGCGACTACGTCGCCCGTGAGTCTTTTAGGAGGGCCCGCCCTCCTAAAAGACTCACGGGCGCGTAGCGCCTATCCTTCAATTCGCCATTCCTAAACCTGACCGGGGAGTCGTACACGTGAGCCAGCCGGGCCGCCCAATTGTCCTGATCGCCGACAAGCTTGCTCAATCCACCGTCGAAGCGCTCGGTGACGGCGTCGAGGTCCGCTGGGTGGATGGGCCGGATCGCCCGGCGCTGCTCGCCGCGGTGCCCGAGGCCGACGCCCTGCTCGTCCGTTCGGCAACCACCGTCGATGCCGATGTGCTGGCTGCTGGCGTCAAGCTGAAGATCGTTGCGCGCGCGGGAGTGGGCCTCGACAACGTCGACGTGCCGGCCGCGACCGAGCGTGGCGTCCTCGTCGTCAACGCGCCGACGTCGAACATTCATACTGCGGCTGAGCATGCGGTGACGCTGATGCTCGCCGCCGCACGACAGATCCCCGCCGCCGACGCGACGCTGCGTGAGCACACGTGGCAGCGGAGCAAGTTCAACGGTGTCGAGATCTTCGGCAAGACCGTCGGCGTCGTCGGTCTCGGTCGGATCGGGCAGCTCTTCGCCGCCCGACTCGCGGCATTCGAGACCCATGTCATCGCGTACGACCCGTATGTCTCGCCAGCACGCGCGGCTCAGATCGGTATCGAACTCGTCAGCCTCGACGAGCTTCTCGCGCGGGCAGACCTGATTTCGGTGCACCTTCCGAAGACGCCTGAGACCAAGGGCATCATCGGCCGCGAAAATCTGGCGAAGACCAAGCCCGGCGTCGTCATCGTCAACGCCGCGCGCGGTGGCCTGGTCGACGAGGCCGCGCTGGCCGAGGCCATCAAGTCCGGCCACGTCCGCGCTGCCGGACTCGACGTGTTCGAGACCGAGCCCTGCACTGACAGCCCGCTGTTCGAACTCCCGCAGGTTGTCGTCACGCCGCACCTCGGCGCCTCGACGAGCGAAGCGCAGGATCGTGCGGGCACCGATGTCGCCAAGTCCGTATTGCTCGCGCTTGCAGGCGATTTCGTGCCGGACGCGGTGAACGTGTCCGGGGGAGCGGTCGGCGAAGAAGTGGCGCCGTGGCTCGAAATCGTGCGCAAGCAGGGCGTTCTCGTCGGTGCACTGTCCGGTGAACTGCCGGTCAGCCTCTCCGTCGATGTGCTCGGCGAGCTTGCGTCCGAAGATGTTGGAATCCTTGGCCTTTCGGCCCTGCGCGGAGTCTTCTCCGCTGTGATCGAAGATGCCGTCACTTTCGTCAACGCTCCGGCTCTCGCCGAGGAGCGTGGCGTGACGGCTGAGGTCACCAAGGCGTCCGAGAGCCCCAATCACCGCAGTGTTGTCGACTTGCGCGCTGTGTTCGCCGACGGTTCTGTGGTCAATGTCTCGGGCACGCTCACCGGGCCGAAGCAGGTCCAGAAGATCGTGAACATCAACGGCCGCAACTTCGATCTGCGCGCCGAGGGCATCAACCTCGTTGTGCACTACGACGATCAGCCAGGCGCACTCGGCAAGATCGGCACGCTGCTCGGCGAGGCCGGCGTCGACATTCAGGCCGCACAGCTGAGCCAGGATGCCGAAGGCACCGGCGCGATCATCCTGCTCCGCGTCGACCGTGACATTGCCGACGACGTGCAAGCGGCGATCGCCGGAGCGGTTGGCGCGACCAAGATCGAACTCGTCAACCTCGCGTAGCCACAAGCCGAACGAAGTGAGGCATTTCGTATGAAGCTCGCCGTAATCCCCGGGGACGGAATCGGTCCCGAGGTCATTGCCGAGGCACTCAAGGTTCTGCGGGTCGTCGTCCCCGACGTCGACACCACGGAATACGATCTCGGCGCACGCCGGTATCACGCAAGCGGCGAGCTGCTGCCGGATTCGGTGCTCGCGGAACTGCGTGAGCACGAGGCGATCTTGCTCGGCGCGATCGGTGATCCGTCTGTGCCGAGCGGCATTCTGGAGCGCGGGCTGCTACTTCGGGCGAGGTTCGCTCTCGATCACCATGTGAACTTGCGGCCGTCGCGGTTGTTCGGCGGCGTCGTAGGACCGCTCGCCGGCAATCCGCCGATCGATTTCCTCGTTGTGCGCGAGGGAACCGAGGGGCCGTACACGGGGACGGGCGGCGCGATCCGCGTCGACACTCCACACGAGGTTGCTACCGAGGTCAGTACCAACACCCGCTTCGGCGTGGAACGTGTTGTGCGGTACGCCTTCGACAAGGCGCAGGGACGGCGGCGCCATCTGACGCTGGTGCACAAGACCAACGTGCTGACTTTCGCGGGTTCGTTGTGGCAGCGCACGGTCGACGCGGTCGCTGCGGAGTTCCCCGATGTCAACGTTGCGTACCAACACATCGACGCGGCAACAATTCACATGGTCACCGATCCCGGACGCTTCGACGTGATCGTCACCGACAACCTGTTCGGCGACATCATCACCGACCTTGCTGCCGCCGTGACCGGTGGAATCGGTTTGGCCGCAAGCGGAAACATCGACGCGACCCGCACCAACCCGAGCATGTTCGAGCCCGTACACGGCAGCGCACCCGATATTGCGGGGCAGTCGAAGGCGGATCCGACTGCGGCGATCCTGTCGGTGTCGCTGTTGCTTGCGCACCTCGGCAAGGACGAGTTGGCAACGCGGGTGGAGACAGCTGTGGCCAAGGACCTCGAATCCCGGACTCCGGGTGCAGTTTCCAGCACAACGGAGATCGGCGATCGGATCGCGTCAACCGTCTGACCGCGGCACCAACGGCACAGCTACGAGTGCGATGACGGCCGTAAGCGCAAACATCGCGGAGTAGCCAGCCGTCCCGATCAGCAGACCGAACGCAGGCGGCACCGCCGACGCGGCAAGGTTTTGTCCGGTGTTCTGTATGCCGAGTCCGCGTCCGCTCCAGTACGGTCCGGCGATTTCGGCTACAGCGGTGAAGGCAAGTCCATTGTCCGCCACGGTGACAACGGAGGCGATCACGATAATGGGTATCGCGATCCACCAACCGACCCAGTCGGTGAACGCCAGCGCGGCCATAGTCGCCACCGCGCCGATCGCCACGTAGCGCAGTGGTCGCATCCGGCTACCCAACCGGTCCGACCATGCGCCTGCGCCGATTCGTCCCAGCGCACCCAGGATTTGGGTTCCCGTGACCAGCGCGCCCGCAGCACCGATCGACCAGCCACGGTCGGCGGTCAGCCACACCAGCGTGAAAGTCCAGACGGTCGCTTGCGGGATGACGAGCAGCACCGACACCGCATGGATCCGCCACAACGTGGAGCTTGCGCGGTAAGGATTGTCGAGCAGTCCGGATCGGGCGGCCTCGATCTTGGAAGGTCTTGGGGGATCGATGATTCCGAAGAGGCAGCCAGCTGCGCCCAGCCCGGCCAGCACGCCGGGCACGAGCATCGCAGCTGTGATCCCTTGCGCCGCAGCGACAGTGGGAATTGCCATCGCACCGATCGCGACGCCGAGCGGCTGCGCCATCTGTCGAATGCCCATAGCGAATCCGCGTCGATGTTGCGGGAACCAACCGACGACCACGCGTCCACTCGCGGAATTGGTGCTTGCTGCCGCCATGCCGCCCAGCAGTAGGAAGAAGCCGAGGGCGACGTAGGACGACGTTGCGGCAGCGGCGATCGCTGAGGCGCAGACACCTCCGAGGCCGATCACAAGAACGCGACGTTCCCCGATCCGGTCGACGATGGCGCCCCAGACGATCAGGGTCGCGACGATGCCGATGGTTGGCATCGCGACAAGTAGGCCGGCCTGGGCGAGGCTCAACCCTCGCTGGTGCAGTGCAGGTATGAGAAATGGTGCCCCGTGGACGAAGACGGCGCTCGCGGACTGGGCGAATACGCCGAGAGCGAGCATCGACCAGCGTCGTGCGGTGCTCACTTCCAGCTGCGTCGTCATCTCGTCTCATAATGTGGACACATGGTCCTAATATGTGGTTTGCAGCGCAACTGTACACCTGCGGCGGGTGGCGGCGAAAGGTGAATTGCGGTCCCCGGCGGACGACTATCGGCAGGTCGATAGACTTCCCCCATGCGCCTTGGACGAATTGCAAGCCCCGACGGTGTCGCTTTCGTCAGCATCGAGGGGGACGGAGACGAACGGACGGCGCGAGAAATCGCGGAGCATCCGTTCGGTACCCCGACCTTCACCGGACGAAGTTGGCCGCTCGACGATGTACGACTGCTCGCCCCGATTCTTGCGTCGAAAGTGATCTGCATCGGAAAGAATTACGCTGCCCACGCCGCGGAGATGGGTGGCGAGGCACCGAAAGACCCGGTGATCTTCCTCAAGCCGAACACATCGATCGTGGGACCCGGCGCTTTGATCTCGTTGCCGCCCAGTTCGAACGAGGTTCACTACGAGGGCGAACTGGCCGTCGTGATCGGTCGGCCTTGTAAAGACGTTCCCGCGTCGCGTGCGCTCGATGTCGTGCTCGGCTACACGATTGCCAACGACATCACCGCACGAGATCAGCAACGTGACGACGGTCAGTGGACCCGAGCGAAGGGTTACGACACGTTCTGCCCGCTCGGCCCATGGATCGAAACAACGCTGGATCCATCCGACCTCGAGATCACCACCGAGCTCGACGGAGAAGTGAAGCAACGCAGCCGAACGTCATTGCTGCTGCACGACATTCCCGAGCTCATCGAATGGATCTCGAGCGTGATGACCCTGCTCCCCGGTGACGTCATCCTCACCGGAACGCCCGAGGGCGTTGGCCCGATCACTGCGGGACAAACGGTTTCGGTCACCGTCGAAGGAATCGGAACGCTATCCAACACTGCGGCACCCAAGAAGGGCAACTGAATCGATGACCAGTTCTAAAGTGCGCGTGCGCTTTTGCCCCTCGCCGACCGGAACGCCACACGTCGGACTCATCCGCACCGCGCTGTTCAACTGGGCCTACGCCCGGCACCATGGTGGTGACTTCGTCTTCCGGATCGAGGACACCGACGCGGCTCGGGACAGCCAAGAGTCCTACCAAGCCTTGCTCGACGCGCTGCGTTGGCTCGGCCTCGACTGGGACGAGGGTCCTGAGGTCGGCGGACCGTACGAGCCATATCGGCAATCGCAGCGCCGCGACCTGCACCTCGATGTGGTGCGCAAGTTGCTCGATGCGGCGGAGGCCTACGAGGCCTTTTCGACGCCTGACGAGGTCGAGGCGCGGCACAAGGCGGCCGGGCGCGATCCGAAACTGGGCTACGACAACTTCGACCGGGACCTGACCGACGCGCAGCGTCAGGAGTACCGGGACGCGGGTCGGCCCGCCGTTGTGCGGCTCCGGATGCCTGACCACGATCTGACGTGGAACGACCTCGTGCGCGGGGAGACCACGTTCAAAGCTGGTGTCGTGCCGGACTTCGCGCTGACACGGGGCAACGGCGACCCGCTGTACACGTTGGTCAATCCGGTCGACGACGCCTTGATGAAGATCACCCATGTTCTGCGTGGTGAGGATCTGTTGTCCTCGACCCCAAGGCAATTGGCGCTGTACGAGGCATTGACGCGTATCGGTGTCGCGGAGTTCACGCCGGAATTCGGACACCTTCCGTTCGTGATGGGTCAGGGCAACAAGAAGTTGTCCAAGCGCGACCCGGAGTCGAGCCTTTTCGTGCACCGGGACCGTGGTTTCATTCCCGAGGGCCTGTTGAATTATCTCGCCTTGCTCGGCTGGGGTATCGCCGACGACCACGATGTGTTCTCCCTCACCGAAATGGTTGCGGCGTTCGATATCTCGAAGGTGAATTCGAATCCGGCGCGGTTCGACCAAAAGAAGGCCGACGCGATCAATGCCGAACATATTCGGCTGCTCGAGCCTGCTGACTTCGCGAAGCGACTGCGCGCGTACCTCGTCGAGCACGGGCATATCGGCGACGTAGACGATGCGATCTTCGCCACAGCGGCCGAATTGGTGCAGACGAGAATTGTCGTACTCGCAGATGCATGGGATCTGCTGCGGTTCCTTTTCGTCGACGCTGACGAATTCGCGATCGACCCTGCAGCGGCGGCGAAGAACCTGGGTGCCGACGCGGCGCCAGTACTGGATGCAACGGTTGCTGCGCTCGACTCGGTCGCGGACTGGACGGCCGAGGCCCTCGAATCGGCCCTCAAGGCGGCGCTGATCGAAGATCTCGGCCTCAAGCCACGCAAGGCTTTCGCGCCGGTTCGGGTGGGTCTGACGGGCTCACACATCAGCCCGCCGCTCTACGAGTCCATGGAACTGCTCGGGCGGAATCTGTCGCTCGCGCGTCTACGGGCAGCGCGGGCGGGCATTCCGGCCGAACAATGACCAAAAAATAGGTGCTGAGCGGCCGGTTTGTGGATATTGGCCAGCCGTTTGGTACCCTCTTCTTCGGCCGCAAAGCAGGGTTCGCAGCAACGCTGCGAGGCTAGCCGCGAAGGTCCTTGGGGTATGGTGTAATTGGCAACACAGCGGTTTCTGGTACCGCCATTCTAGGTTCGAGTCCTGGTACCCCAGCGGAAAAAGTTCGGTCGCTTTTGGCTGGTGCTCTCCGCTCCGGCGATTTTGTCACCGGGCGACTGCCAGCTAAGCTGGCTGAGCTTTCCAAGTAAGAAGATCCTGGCCCCGTCGTCTAGCGGCCTAGGACGCCGCCCTCTCAAGGCGGTAGCGCGGGTTCGAATCCCGTCGGGGCTACAACGCAAAGACCCTCCCGCCATTGGCCGGAGGGTCTTTCTCGTTATAGCCCGAGCACTTCACACCCGGTCTGCACACCTCACACCCCGACTTGCCGCACGACACGCCGCGTCGGCGTCGAAGAGGGGTGTGCGGTGGAACCGCACGGGGCTGAGGAGATCCTTTGGGCTACAACGAGAAAGACCCTCCAGTCGATGGCTGGAGGGTCTTTCTCATGTGTGGTGTTGGCCGGCTAGCCGCTCTTGCGGCGGAAGTCCCGCTTGTGATCGGCGGAGCTGTGCACTCCGTTGACCTTCGACCGTCCGTCTCTGTGGTCGGTGGCCTGTGTGTTCTTGTGGTTCTTCCGCTCCAGGGCCTCGCGGAATTTCTTCTT
>JBBSKP010000017.1:0-38729 GCA_038256175.1 Mycobacteriales bacterium | reverse complement strand
ATCTCGTGAAGCTCGAGTTGGTCGCCGCGGAGCAACAGGTTCGGCGGCGCCTTCATGAATCCAGGTCTGATCAACTCGGCCGGTTCATCGTCATCGATCCATCTCATACCGTGCGCCACCGCCGCAGACATCCCTGCAAGAACCGAATGCTCGCCACCGAAGAGCAATGCCGCATCGGCAAGCAGCTTCGCATCGACGTGAATTCCCTTGCGTATATACACATCTCGATAGATTCGGGTGAAGTCGTAGCGCAGCTGCCGACGACTGACGCGCCCGGCCGCGAGAGCACACGAACCCAAGAACGGCCGATCGAATTCCCCCATGAGCTCAGCATGAAGGAAACAGCGCGCGAGTGAATTCATCCATCCACAGGGCCGAAAGCTATGCACAGGCGCGAACTGATGGTTACGGTCGCAACGGCCGAGTAGGCCCGACATCAGCTCGACAAAGTTACGAGGCTGATGTCACCCGATAGACGTCGTAGACACCCTCGACATTGCGGACGACGTTGAGCACGTGCCCGAGGTGCTTCGGATCGCCCATTTCGAAGGTGAACTTGCTGATCGCGACGCGGTCGCCCGATGTCGTGACGGATGCGGACAGGATGTTCACCTTCTCGTCGGCAAGCACCTTCGTGACATCCGACAGCAGCCGATGCCGATCCAACGCCTCGATCTGAATCGCGACGAGGAATACCGACGATGCGGACGGTGCCCACTCGACCTCGATGATCCGTTCCTGCTGCTCCTGCAATGATCCCGCATTCGTGCAGTCGGTACGGTGCACACTCACTGCTCCACCGCGCGTGACGAAACCGAGAATCGCGTCGCCCGGCACAGGCGTACAGCATTTGGCGAGCTTGGCGACGGTCCCGGTTGCGCCGGGAACGAGTACGCCCGCATCTCCGGTCGTGCGGGAGCGGGTCGGCACATTCGACGGCGTCGAACGTTCGGCAAGCTCTTCCTCGACGTCGCCGACACCGCCGAGCTGCGCGACAAGACGCTGCACCACGTGCTGCGCGGAGACATTGCGCTCCCCCACAGCTGTGTAGAGCGCTGAGACATCGACGTAGCGAAGTTCGTGTGCGATCGCCGACATCGATTCGCCACTGAGCAAGCGCTGCAACGGAAGTCCGACGCGGCGGACCTCCTTGCCGATCGCATCCTTGCCGTTTTCGAGAGCTTCTTCGCGGCGTTCCTTCGCAAACCACTGCCGAATCTTGGCTTTCGCGCGCGGGGATACGACAAAGGTCTGCCAGTCACGGCTGGGTCCGGCGTTGACGGCCTTCGAGGTGAAGACTTCGATCACTTCGCCGTTCTCGAGCTCGCGTTCGAGCGCGACGAGACGACCGTTGACGCGTGCGCCGATACATCGGTGCCCGACTTCGGTGTGTACGGCGTAGGCGAAGTCGATGGGCGTTGATCCCGACGGCAGCGTTATCACGTCGCCCTTCGGTGTGAAGACGAAGATCTCCTTCACCGCGAGGTCGTACCGCAACGACTCCAGGAAGTCGCCCGGGTCCGCAGCTTCCCGCTGCCAGTCGAGTAACTGGCGCATCCACGCCATGTCGTCGACCTCGGTCGCGTCCGTGGAGTGCTTGCCCTTCGTCTCCTTGTAGCGCCAGTGGGCTGCGATGCCGAACTCGGCAGTGCGGTGCATAGTGATTGTGCGGATCTGCACCTCGAGCGGCTTGCCCTCCGGCCCTACGACGGTGGTGTGCAGCGACTGGTAGACGCCGTACCGCGGCTGGGCGATGTAGTCCTTGAATCGACCTGCCATCGGCTGCCACAGCGCATGCACGACACCGACAGCCGCGTAGCAGTCTCGGATCTCGTCGCACAGAATGCGGACACCGACCAGATCATGAATGTCGTCGAAGTCGCGACCCTTCACGATCATCTTCTGATAGATCGACCAGTAGTGCTTGGGACGGCCCTCGACAGTGGCGTTGATTCGCGAGGCCGACAGCGTCGCATTGATTTCGGCACGGACCTTGGCGAGGTACGTATCGCGTGAGGGTGCACGATCGGCGACCAGACGGACTATCTCTTCGTACTTCTTCGGGTGCAGGATCGCGAACGACAGATCTTCGAGCTCCCACTTGACGGTTGCCATACCGAGCCTATGCGCGAGCGGAGCAATGACTTCCAGCGTTTCCTTCGCCTTCCGCGCCTGCTTTTCGGGCGGCAGGAAGCGCATCGTGCGCATGTTGTGCAGCCGGTCGGCGACTTTGATGACAAGTACCCGTGGATCCCGCGCCATCGCGATGATCATTTTGCGGATGGTCTCCGCTTCGGCGGCATTGCCGAGGTTGACCTTGTCCAGCTTGGTTACACCGTCGACCAGATGCGCTACCTCGTCGCCGAAATCTGCTGTCAACTGCTCCAGCGAGTAGCCGGTGTCCTCGACCGTGTCGTGCAGCAGCGCGGCAACCAGCGTGATTGTGTCCATGCCCAGCTCGGCGAGGATGTTGGCAACGGCAAGCGGATGGGTGATGTAGGGATCGCCGGACTTGCGCATCTGATGCGCGTGACGCTCGTCGGCGACGTCGTAGGCGCGTTGCAGCAGCGCCAGATTCGCCTTCGGATAAAGCTCTCGATGCTTCGTAACGAGAGGCTCGAGCACCGGTTTGACCGATGCGTGCCGTTGCGCGGTGATGCGGCGAGCGAGCCTGGCGCGTACTCGACGAGACGCAGAGGTAGGAACCGGCGCGGTTGTCTCGGTCTCAGGGGCGACCTGCGCGAGCTGGTCGCCGTCGAGTGGCTCGGCGGCAACCGGCGGTTGCGCCACATTGGCGCTGTCGAGATGTTGGGTCATACCGGCACCTCCTCATCCGCGCGCTGTACCCGTAGTGACGGTGAAACGTCACCTCGACCAACTTTAGTCCCAGGCGAGCTTCGCAGCGCCGGAGCGGGCATTAAGTCAGATCTGGACGAGCGACGTCAGCGCATGGTCGCCGACGCGTTCGCGGCCACCCAGAGACGTCAGTTCCATGACAACCACAGCCGCCACGACCTCCGCACCAGCAACTTCGAGCAACTCCGCGGCTGCGACCAGTGTCCCGCCCGTCGCCAAGACGTCATCGACGAGGACCACTCGTTTGCCACGTAAGTCGATGCCGTCAGCAGGGATCTCCAGGCAGGCGGTGCCGTACTCGAGCGCATATTGGCGGGAGTGCACGGGCGGCGGCAGCTTGCCGCCCTTGCGCACGGCAAGCACTCCGGATCCGTTCGCCAGCGCGACCGCCGAACCGAGCAGGAATCCGCGGGCGTCGATTCCGGCGACAAGATCGGCGTCCGGCGCGATCGCCGCCAACGCCGTAATGATCGACCGGAAGCCGTCCGGGTCCGCGAAGACCGGGGTCAGATCGGCGAAACGCACGCCCGCAGTCGGAAAGTCGTCGACCCACCGGGTCAGCCGATCGATTGCGGCAGCCGCGATCGCTCCTTCCGCGGACTCGGTCATCGCTTCAGTACCCAGCGATCCATGTTCCAACCAGCTCCGGCCTTGGTGAGACTGGGAATACCGGCGTCGAGCCCGTCGGCGAAGGCTGTCGTGCGCGGCTCGTTGAACAGCGGAATCGACGGCATCTCGGCCCACAACAGACCCTCTGCCTCGGCGGGCATGTTCAGCTGAGTCTCGGTCGAACTGTCGTCGGAGAGTTGGTCGACGATCGCGTTGTACCGCTGATTGTCGAACCGCCCGTAGTTGGTTCCACTGCCCCCGCGCAGTGCGTAGAGCGCATCGGTATTCACTGCGGATCCAGCAGCTCCGGGAGACGACGCCGTACCGGCAAGCACTGCGTCCACTTGCCCGTCACGCAGCGCCATTGCCGTGAATTGGGGCGAAGCCAAGTCGACAACGTTGATCCCCGCCGGCTTGCATGCTTCGGCGATTGCCTGGACGGTCTTCGCCCGACGATCGTCGGGACCGAGGTAGCCGACGCGGATGGTCGGCGCTTGCACGCCGGCAGCGCCCAGCGCCGCAACGGAACCGGGTACGTCACCGCCGGCGAACTTGCCGCCTTCTGTGGCCACCGCCGGGTAGATCAGAGTGTCCGCCTGCACAAGTCGAGAGTTCAGCACTCCCGAGCCGAGGCCCGAGGTCCGGTTGTAGTTCGGATGTCCGAACTGGTCGAACAACCGCTGTCGAGGCACGCAGAGCGCGAACGCCCTTCGCGCGTCTGTGGATTCGAAAATGCCGCTTGTGGCGAGCACCACTTGCTCGGAACTCCGCGAGGGATCGTTGCGAGCGCTGAAGTCCTTCAATTCCAATCCGGAAACCGAATCGGCACCGATGTCGAGCACCTCGATGGCACCGGATCCCAGCTTGGCCTTGATATCGATGTTCTTCGGGAACAACACAATTCGCGGTGTCGCGGGCTTGTTCCCCCACCAGCGCTCGTTTCCGACGAGCACCAATCCACTGTCTTGGCTGTACGTCTCGATGCGGTACGGACCGGACGACGGAAACAGCGATAGGTCGAGTTTGCCAGGAACGAGGTTCCAGCCGTTGTTCCAAAAATCGGCGAGTCGCGACATGCCTTCTTCGTCGCCGGTTTGCACTGCGGTCACGATGTTTCCGATGTTTGCCACACGCGAAGCGACATGCGCGGGCATCAACTCACCGGCCGAGAACAGCGTGCGCCATTCCGAGAATCCGCGGCCCGGCCGGAACACCACAGTCGCGTCCTTGGAACCGGGCTGACAGTCGACCCGATCGATATCGCCGTAGCCGGCAGTGTTGGCCGCGTTGAACATCGGCACCGACCTGCCGGTGGCGTCGTTCTTGGTGAAACGCCCGCTGCGCGCGACCCACGCGAGCACGAGGTCGTCACAGGATGTGGGCACGCCGTCGGAGTACACGCCCGCCGCATTGAGCCGATACTGAATGGTCAGCGCGTCGCCAGGAACCACGTTCGCGGTGCCCACATCGGTATCGGCAATCGGGTTGCCTTCCGGGCCCGTGTAGCTCAGGCCGGTCAGCACCCGCGGAAACGCTTGTGCGGCTCCGGTGAGCACGCCGTCCGCGGTGTTGCCGTTGTACGTCGTGATCAGGTTGTCGATCGCATAGCCGATCGATGGCACCTGTGTCTCAGTGGAACAACCCGAAAGCAGCCCTGCGGCAAGCGTTCCCGCCGCGAGCACACCGACAACTGTTGTACTCCGCCCGGTCATGCTCAGCGCCTCTTCTTGTTTCGCTTTCCAGTCGGTCTGGCACCTGGTCGCGGAGCTGGTCCGGCAATCGGGCGCGAGACCGTCGCGGCGGGCGCGGAACCTCCCGAGCGTGCGCCCGCGGGCTCGACAGTTGTCTTCGACAGTCCTTGCGTTGCAGCGTCCCTGCGCGCGAGCACCTTCTTCGTATGTGCGGCCACTGGTCCCCATCTCTCCTTGATGGACACCAGGAGCGGCGTCGCGAAGAAGATCGATGAATACGCGCCGACGATCATGCCGACGAGTTGGACCAAGGCTAGATCCTTCAGGGTGCCGACACCGAGAAGCCACACCGCAATGACCATCAATCCGATTACCGGCAACACACCGATGAGGGTCGTATTGATCGATCGCATGAGCGTCTGGTTGATCGCCAGGTTCGCTTGTTCGGCGTAGGTGCGCTTGTTCAGGTGCAACACACCGCGTGTGTTTTCCTCGACCTTGTCGAATACGACGACCGAGTCGTAGAGCGAGAAGCCCAGAATCGTCAGCAGTCCGATGACGGTCGCCGGCGTGACCTCGAATCCGACGAGCGAGTAGACGCCGGCGGTGACGCTCATATCGAAGAACAGCGCCGACAACGCCGCTATCGCCATATCCCGCTCGAACCGGATTGCGATATAGGCGGTGACCAGCACCAGGAACACCGCGAGAGCGATCAGTGCCTTCTTCGTGATCTGCCCGCCCCACGTCTCACTGACGTCGGAGGTACTGATCTCGTTGCGGCTCGGGTTACCGCTGGAATCTTTGGGTTGGAACGTCTCGAACAGCGCGTTTTGCAGCCGGTTCACTTGGTCGGTGTCGAGCGACTCCGAGCGGATCTGAATCGTAGCGCTCGAACCGGAACCGACAGTCTGCACCGCGACAGGCGGTACGCCGAGCGTGTTCGAATACACGTCCTCGACCTGCTGGGTGGTCGCGTTTTCCGCAGCCGGGAGCTGAATCCGCGAACCACCCTCGAAGTCGATACCGAGGGTGAACCCGCGAAACACGATGCTCAGCAACGAAATTCCGACGATCACAGCGGTCAGGGTGTAGAAGAACTTGCGTCGACCGATTACCTCGAACGCACCCGTACCGGTGTACAACCGGGACAGGAAGCTGTGCTGCGGCAGACGTGTCTGGTCGGCCGACGAGTCGGTTATGGATGTCTCGCTCATCTCAAAGCTCCTTCGCGCCGGTACCGGCGGACACGGCTCTGCGTTCCCTGGCGACTTGTTGTACTGCCCCGAGACCGTTGATGTGCGGCTTCGACCAGAAGGTCGACCGCGACGCCAGCAAGACAAGCGGCCAGGTCACCAGGAATACGACAACGACGTCGAGGATGGTCGTCAATCCGAGCGTGAAGGCGAAGCCACGAACCTGCCCGACCGCGAGGACATACAATACCGCTGCCGCGATGAAGCTGACGGCGTTGCCGGACAAAATGGTGCGCCTAGCGCGAGCCCACCCTCGTGGGACCGCGGATCGGAAACTGCGCCCCTCGCGCATCTCGTCCTTTATTCGTTCGAAGAACACGACGAACGAGTCCGCTGTCATGCCGATTCCGATGATCAGACCGGCGATTCCGGCGAGGTCGAGCGTGAAGCTGATGTATCGGCCGAGCAGCACAAGGATGCCGAACACCATGATGCCTGACAGCACCAATGACAACGCGGTCACCAGGCCGAGCGCGCGGTAGTAGAGGAGGCAGTAGATCAGCACCGCGATCAGACCGATCGCGCCTGCGAGCAGTCCGGCGCGCAGTGACGACAGGCCAAGGGTCGCCGACACCGTTTCGGCCTCGGACGAGGAGAACGACAGCGGCAGCGAGCCGTATTTCAGGGTGTTGGCGAGCGCCTTCGCCTCCGGGGCGGTGAACTTGCCGGTGATCTGCGTTGCGGAGCCTGCGGGCGTCGCACCCTGAATGACGGGTGCGCTGACCACCTTGGAGTCGAGCGTGAACGCGGCCTGCTTGCCGAGGTTCTCCGACGTGAACTTCGCCCAGGTGTCACTGGCGGCTGACTTGAACTGCAGACTCACGACGTGTCGCGACTGCTGGGAGTCGAAGCCCGAGCTGGCATCGTCGATCTCCTGGCCGTCGATGATGCTCGGCGCCAGCAGGTACACCTCGGTGCCTTCGGTCGAGCAGGCAACAAGTGGGAGTTTGGGATCGTCGTTGCCCTGCAGCGGATCCGGCTTGCTGCAATCCAACGCGGCCATGGCGGCCTGTTGAATTGTCTGATCGCTGCTCTGCCGGGTCGCCTTTGCTTCGGCAATGTCCTTGGCAGCCTGGTCAGCAGGTGAGAGATCACCCTGATTCGGCGGAGCCGGTGTCGTGGGCGCCGCCGGAGTCGACGGGGCCGCGGGCGCGGTTGTGACGGGGTCCTGCTCCGGGAAGGGCCGGCTCTGCGGCTGCGGGGCAGCAGGTGGCGCGGCCGGAGCGATTTCGGTCGGCGCTGGGGGAACACCAGACGGTGCCGGGGCCGGTGCCGGTGCCGACTGTGCCGCGGCATTCAACGCGGGCCCACTGGTGATCACGGGACGGATGAACAGTCGCGCGGTCTGGCCGAGCGAACGTGCTTGCGAGCTGTCGTCACCGGGAACGGTGATCACCAAGTTGTCGCCATCGATGATGACCTCGGAACCCGAGACGCCGAGACCGTTGACGCGGGTCTCGATGATCTCCTGGGCCTGCTTCAGACTGTCCTGGCTCGGATTGCTTCCGTCCGGTGTTCTAGCCGTCAGCGTAACTCGGGTGCCACCCTGCAGGTCGATGCCCAATTTCGGGCTGGCGGACTTGTCTCCGGTGAAGAAAACCAGCGCGTACACCAGCGCAACGAGCACTGCGAAAAACGCGAGCGCGGGCGCTGGACGCAGCGATCCCTGGGGCGGTGCCACGGTCGGTAATTCTCCTCAGTATGAGCGGTTCAGTGGGTAGCGTCCGACCGTTCGGAATCGGACTCGAGCGGATCAGGCCACGCCGAAACCGACGCGCGCGCGAACAGCCGCGATGGTAGTCATTCGCAGCACCGCTAGGTCAGTCCTTGGTCAGTCCTTGGTGAGCCGAGTCTCTGTCTCTTTGGCGGTCTCTTCGGCCTTCGGCGCATCGGCAGCGCGGTCCTCGACCGAATCGTCCAGAGGATCGTCATCCGCATCGACAAGGATTTCGCGGATGGCCAACTTCGACCAGGTCGTGATGACGTCAACGGCGATCTCGAGGTCGACTGTGTCGTCTTCGATCTCCACAATGACGCCGTGGATACCGGAAGTGGTCTGCACGCGGTCGCCCACTTTGAGTGACGCCTGCAGTTCTACGGTCTTTTGCAGCTCCTTCTTCTGGCGCCGGACGCCGAAGTACATCGGCACGCCGATAGCGATCAGGAGCAGGAGTGGCAGCAGCAGTTCCATCGCGGAAGTCAGTCCTCAGAGGTCGGGAAAGTGTCGTTGCCCGGGCTCGACTGAACCCGGACGGTAAGCCCAGTCTGCCATTAGTGGCCGGTGTTGTTCCCGCCGCCGCCCGCAAACTCCCCCGAAACTCCTCGGTCGAAGAGTCCACCTTGCGGCTCGTTGGCCCGGACTTCGATTCCCGCCACATTCAGATCAGGCGGCGGGACCAAGCCGAGATGTTGCCAAGCCGCCGCCGTGGCAACCCGACCCCGCGGGGTTCGCGCGATCATTCCGGCGCGAACGAGGAACGGTTCGCACACTTCCTCGACCGTCGCTGCCTCTTCACCGACAGCGACCGCGAGCGTCGACACCCCCACCGGGCCGCCGCCGAAGCTGCGGACCAGCGCGCCGAGCACCGCGCGGTCGAGCCGATCGAGCCCGAGTTGGTCTACGTCGTAGACAGCAAGGGCCGCCTTTGCGATCTCGGTGGTGATGATCCCGTCCGCGCGCACCTCGGCATAGTCGCGGACACGACGCAGTAGCCGGTTCGCGATACGCGGTGTCCCCCGCGATCGTCCTGCGATTTCTCGTCCGGCGTCCTCACCGAGCGAGACGCCCAAAATTCTGGCGGACCGGGTCAGAATCTGACGCAATTCGCCGGCGTCGTAGAAGTCCATGTGTGCGGTGAAACCGAACCGATCACGCAGCGGCCCGGTCAGCGCGCCGGATCTGGTTGTGGCACCGACCAGGGTGAACGGTGCGACCTCCAGCGGGATCGAGGTTGCACCAGGACCTTTGCCGACCACAACATCGACCCGGAAGTCCTCCATCGCGAGGTACAACATCTCCTCAGCGGGCCGAGCAATCCGATGAATCTCATCGATGAACAGCACGTCGCCCTCGACGAGGTTGCTCAGCATCGCCGCAAGATCACCCGCGCGCTCGAGCGCCGGTCCCGAGGTCAGCCGCAGCGCACACCCGAGTTCGGCCGCGATGATCATTGCCATACTTGTCTTGCCGAGACCGGGCGGGCCCGACAGCAAAATGTGGTCAGGAGTTCCGCCGCGCATCTTTGCGCCGACCAAAACAAGTTGCAGCTGTTCGCGAACTCGTGGCTGACCGATGAAGTCGTCGAGCGACTTCGGACGCAAACTCGCCTCGACGTCGCCGTCGGTCGAGAGGAAGTTCGCGGTGACCGGCGATTCGTCGGCAGAATCGTCCACCTCGTTCGCCCAGTCCTCGTCCACACTCATCGCTTCCTGCCGAGCAACGCGAGTGTCGAGCGCAGCGCCGTCGATGTGTCCGCATCTGGCTCAGCCGTCAACACGGAATCGGTCGCCTGCTCCGCCTGTTTCACCGGGAAGCCGAGGCCGGTGAGCGCTTCGATGATCTGATCCCGAACCGCGCCGACCGTGAGCTGCGTCTGCCCGGATCCGGGAGGACCGCTGAGCACCGGAACGGCCTCTACCTTGTCGCGCAGCTCGACGACCATGCGTTCTGCTCCACGCTTCCCGATGCCGGGGACCCGCGTCAGCGCAACGACATTGCCTTCTGCAAGCGCCTTCCGCAGTGCTTCCGGCTCGAGGACCGCGAGCACGGCCATCGCGAGCCGCGGACCTACGCCCGATACGGTCTGGAGCAGACCGAACAGGTCTCGAGACTCGGTGTCGGCGAAGCCGTACAGCGTCATCGAGTCCTCGCGCACGATCATGGCGGTGACCAACCTGGCGTCCGCACCCCGATGCAGTGTGGCAAGGGTCGCAGGCGTGGTGTTGAGGCGGTAGCCGACGCCGGCTGCCTCGATGACCACGTGATCGAGAGCGATCTCGAGAACTTCGCCTCGTATGGAAGCGATCATCGTGACTGGACCTCTCTTTTCTTCTGCTCGAGCCGCATTTGGCGCAGCTTCGCTTCGTAGCGCTTCTTCTGCTCGGCTGCTGTTGCCTCGGCCGCGGCCATGCGCTCCATCATCGGCGCCCGCCAGCAATGGCAGATCGCGAGCGCCAAGGCGTCGGCGGCATCGGCTGGTGTCGGCTTTGTTTGCAGCCCGAGGATCCGCGTGACCATTGCTGTGACCTGGTTCTTGTCGGCCGCACCATTCCCGGTTACAGCCGATTTCACCTGGCTCGGCGTATGGAACGCGACCGGGATCCCCCGCCGTGCGGCCGCAAGGGCGATGACTCCCCCGGCTTGCGCGGTTCCCATTGCGGTGCGGACATTGTTCTGCGAGAACACCCGCTCGATCGCGACCGCCGTCGGTTTGTGCGTATCCATCCAGTATTCGGCGGCATCCGCGATCAGCATGAGTCGCAGGGCCAGATCCATGTCGGCCGGCGTGCGCACGACGTCGATATCGAGCGCGGTGACCGTTCGACCCTTCCCGCTTTCGATCATGCTGAGGCCGCACCGGGTGAGCCCGGGATCGACACCCATCACTCGCACCCCGCACGCCCTCTCACCGACTACGAACAGCTGTTCGATAGCTTAACGGCAAGAGGCGACAATTCGCTGCTGCGACACGGCCACCTGTGCGCGCTTTGCCCGGTCCGGCGGGGGTAAAGCGCGCCCGGGCGCGAAGCGCAATCACTCGTCGAGCTGAGCCAGAACCTCGTCGGAGACATCGACGTTCGAGTACACGTTCTGCACGTCGTCGCAATCCTCGAGCGCGTCGATCAACTTGAATACCTTGCGTGCGCCTTCGGCATCGACGGTCACCGATACGGACGCCTGGAAACTCGCCTCGGCGGAGTCGTAGTCGATCCCCGCCTCCTGCAGAGCGGACCGAACACCGACGAGATCGGTGGGCTCGCTGACAACTTCGAAGGATTCACCGAGGTCGTTGACATCTTCGGCGCCTGCTTCGAGAACTGCGGTCAGGACGTCGTCCTCGTTGAGCCCGTTCTTTTCGAGCAGCACAACACCCTTGCGAGAGAACAGGTATGCGACCGAGCCGGGGTCGGCAAGGTTGCCACCGTTACGGCTCATCGCCGTGCGGACCTCGCCGGCGGCCCGATTCCGGTTATCCGTCAGACACTCGACGAGGAGCGCGACACCGTTGGGGCCGTAACCCTCGTACATGATGGTCTGCCAGTCGGCGCCGCCCGCTTCCTCGCCGGCACCACGCTTACGAGCGCGCTCGATGTTGTCGTTGGGGACCGATGTCTTCTTCGCCTTCTGGATGGCGTCGTAAAGCGTCGGGTTACCCGAAGGGTCACCGCCACCGGTCCGCGCGGCCACCTCGATGTTCTTCACAAGCTTCGCGAAGGACTTCCCGCGTCGAGCATCGACCACGGCCTTCTTGTGCTTGGTGGTGGCCCATTTGGAGTGGCCGCTCATGCGCTACATCCTTTAGATCGATTCCCCGGTACCCGCGTCCCCGGCTGACAACTTCACCAGTTTACGCGGACGTCGATGCGTTACCGGTCACCACGCACGATGTCGACGAAAAGCTGGTGCGCACGGAGATCGCCGGTGACTTCTGGGTGGAAAGAGGTTGCGAGGACCGCACCCTGGCGCACAGCGACGATGCGGCCCGCGGCCGGGCCGTCGGGAACAACGGCAAGGACCTCGACACCCTCCCCCGCACGTTCGACCCACGGTGCCCGAATGAAGACAGCACGCATGGGTCCGCCACCGATCCCGCCAACATCGAGATCGGTCTCGAACGAATCGACCTGACGGCCGAATGCATTGCGGCGCACCGTCATATCGATGGCATCGAGATGCTGGGCGTCCGGTCGCGTATCGAGCACCTCCGACGCCAGCATGATCATGCCCGCACAGGAACCGAAGGCAGGCAACCCATCTCGAAGGCGAGCACGCAGCGGTTCGATCAAGTCGAACACGGTCAGCAGCCGGCTCATCGTGGTCGACTCGCCACCCGGAATCACGAGTCCGTCGATACGGTCGAACTCCGCGACTCTGCGCACACCGACAGCTGTTGCACCGCATTCGTTCAGCGCCGAAAAGTGTTCGCGAACATCACCTTGCAGTGCGAGCACTCCGATGGTCGGTCTATCGGTCATTCCATCGATCCGCTCAGCTCCATTCGCCGAGCATACGAGAAGTACTCTAGGCACCTGTTCGCCCACTCCTCGGCTGAGCGCGCCGAATTCGGTCGCGCAGCACAGCGAATGGGAGCTGGCAGTCCATATCCCCCAGCGCTACCGTCAGGCGGTTGACCCCGCCCAGCCGTCAACAGATCGGCTGCTCACCCCGAACTTCATCAAGCTCTGGGTGATGGACCTTGCGTACTTCACTGCCGCAGACATGTCGATATACAGCTTGCCGCTCTACGTCGTCGGGCCGGTCGGGGCAGGCGACGCCGGGGCCGGGCTGGCAGTCAGTGTCTTCAGCATCACCGCGCTGATATTGCGGCCGATTGCCGGACGGCTGTCGGATCTCCATGGCCGACGGCCGCTCATGGTTGGCGGTGCATTGCTGTGCGCGGGCGCAACGGCCGGCCTTGCATTCGTCGACGAGTTGGGACCAGTTGTGGTCCTCAGGCTGGTGGTAGGCATTGCCGAGGCCGTGTTCTTCGTCGCCGGGTTCGCCGTATTGGCCGATCTGGCGCCGCCGAACCGCGCCGGCGATGCACTGAGCTACAACTCGTTGGCGCTGTACCTCGGTCTGGCGTTCGGCCCCGGGTCACTTATTGGTGGATCGCGGCGGTTATGAACTGTCGTTCTACGGAGGTGGGGCGTTGTGCCTGCTGGCGGCCGCCGTCGCGCTATCGATCCCCGAGACGGCGGACAGATCGGCGCACGCCGCCTTGTGACGAGCCCTCGTCAACTCACCCTTCGCGCAAATTACGCGTCAGGCCTTCCTGCACCACTGCAGCCACCATGTTTCCAGCCCGATCGAAGATCCGGCCCTGCGTCAACGCGCGACCGAAACCTGCCGATGGCGACGACTGGTCGTAGAGCAACCACTCGTCCGCACGGAACGGTCGCAGGAACCACAGCGCGTGATCGAGCGAGGCGTTCATCGTCGGCTCGTCGGGGTGGATCACCTTCGCCGATCCGAGCAGCGTCATGTCGCTCATGTACGCGAGCGTGCAGACGTGAAAGACCGGCTCGTCAGGCAACTTCTCGCGGTAGCGGAACCACACCTGCTGCTGAGACGCGGCGCCGGGCCGCTTGACCAACAGGTCATCCGGGAGCACTCGGATGTCGTAGCTTGCCCACTCGCGCAGAAGCCACTGCCGCTCGGGAGACAACGTGTCCGCGGAATCCGGGATGTCGTCCGGCCCCGGAACGTCGGGCATCTCGTCCTGATGCTCGATCCCGTCTTCCCATATATGGAAGGACGCCGACATCGTGAAGATCGCCTTGCCGTCCTGAACGCCCGTCACCCGCCGGGTACAGAACGACCGGCCGTCACGAATCCGGTCGACGAGGTACACCGTCGCTTTGTCCGGGTTTCCCGGACGCAGGAAATAGCCGTGCAGCGAATGCACCTGGAACTCGACATCGACGGTGCGAACCGCGGCAACCAGCGCCTGCCCGGCGACCTGGCCGCCAAACGTGCGTAGCAGCGTCGTCTCCGTCGAGCTACCCCGGAAGATGTCCTTCTCGAGTTTCTCGATCTGCAGCGCCTGCTCGATGGTCGCCATCAGTTGTCCCCTTCCGACGGCTCAGGCTAGCAACGGCGGCGCAAGGCAGGATGGGAAGGTGCCACGCTTCACTCCTATCACCGCCTCAGGGCTGATCGATTCGATCACCGATCTCATTCTGGCAACCCCCACGCGTCTGGTCGTCGCGATCGACGGCGCCGATGCCGCCGAACCGATTTCGCTTGCGCACGCGGTCGCCGACAACGTGCGCGCGCATGGCCGCGGCTGCGATGTCGTGTCGTTGCACGACTACGTCAAACCAGCGTCGTTGCGCCTCGAGTACGGGCGCAACGACGAAATATCCTATCGCACAATATGGTTCGACTACGACGCGCTCGCTCGCGAAGTCGTCGACGCGTTGCACAACGACGCGCGCTGGCTGCCCGCACTATGGAACGAGAAGGCAGACCGTTCGGCGCGTACGCAGGTCCGAGCTGCCGGCGCCGGCGACGTGGTGCTGGTCACCGGTCCTATGCTGCTCGGCCGAAACCTTGCTTTCGACAGCACAATTCGGCTCCACCTGAGTGAAGCCGCGCTACTGCGCGCGACGCACGCCGATCAATTGTGGACAGTTCCCGCGCTGCTACGGCACGAGCAGGACACCGCCGAACAGCCGGACGTCGATGTTCGCTGGGACCATCGAGATCGCCCGGCTGTACGGATTACCAGCCGCGCTGAGCCAGGCGATGATCGACGGGCAGGTCCTCGACGTTGATGCCGACCATTGCCTCACCGAGGCCGCGCGACACTTTTGCAAGGACGTCGGGGTCGTCGTGGAACGTGGTGGCCTTCACGATCGCGGCCGCGCGCTCGGCGGGGTTGCCCGACTTGAAGATTCCCGATCCGACAAAGACACCCTCGGCGCCGAGTTGCATCATCATCGCCGCGTCGGCCGGCGTCGCGATACCGCCTGCGGTGAAGAGCACTACGGGCAGTTTGCCGGCCTCGGCGATCTCGCGGACCAGGTCGTAAGGCGCCTGCAGTTCCTTGGCGGCGACGTACAGCTCGTCCTCAGGCAGCGAGGCGAGCCGACGGATCTCGTCACGAATCTTGCGCATGTGCGTTGTGGCATTGGACACGTCGCCTGTGCCGGCCTCGCCCTTGGACCGGATCATCGCCGCGCCCTCGGTGATTCGCCGCAGCGCTTCGCCGAGATTGGTCGCACCGCAGACGAACGGAACAGTGAAATTCCACTTGTCGATGTGATTGGCGTAATCGGCCGGCGTCAGCACTTCGGACTCGTCGACGTAGTCGACTCCGAGGCTCTGCAGGATCTGAGCTTCGACGAAGTGGCCGATCCGTGCTTTGGCCATCACGGGGATCGAGACAGCGGAGATGATGCTGTCGATCATGTCCGGGTCGCTCATCCGGGAGACGCCGCCCTGGGCGCGGATGTCGGCGGGCACACGCTCGAGTGCCATCACGGCGACTGCGCCGGCGTCTTCGGCGATCTTGGCCTGATCTGCGGTGACGACATCCATGATGACCCCACCCTTGAGCATCTCGGCCATGCCGCGCTTGACCCGGGCAGTGCCCACCTGGGCGAGCGAAGCGACGGGAGAGGTCTCCGTCTGGGTGATCTCGGGGGTGCTCACGGCGAACTCCTGGGTCGATTGCGTGGATTGCGTGGCGTCGGCGTGCTGCCACACGAAAGGTTTCTCGCCAATTCTAGGCTGCGACGGTTCGACGATTGATATCCAGTCCAACTCCGCTGGACTGGCTGTGGCGATCCGTGGCTAACGGATCGACCGCACTTCCGGTTCCGCCTGCGTCGCAGCCGCTGTTCGCGCTTCGTCGAGCAGGTCGCCAAGCTCGTAGGGATACACCGTCTCACCGCGCTCGTTGAGCTCGGCAATGTCGAGTGGTGTGCACCATTTGTATCCGGTGATCGCGCGCAACTCGAGCTCGGTGAAGCCGGCCTTGTTCGGCTCGAAAACCGGCACCTCGAGCGCGAAGAACAACTCTTCGGACCGGATCAATTCGCCGTTGAACGGGAAAACGGCAACGCGACGCCACATCGGCCCGCGCAGCATTCCGGCGTCGACGGTCAGGCCGGTCTCCTCCGCGATCTCGCGGACCGCGGCTGCCCGAAGCGATTCGCCCGGATGCACGCCGCCGCCGATCGTGAACCAGAACGTCACATCCGGCACCATCGGATCATGGCCCTGCAGCAGCAGGACCCGGCCCGATTCGTCCAGCATGACGACGCGCGACGAGGTCCGATTCGAATCGAGTGACAATCCGGTTGCGGCTGAGGGCTTCGCGCGTTCGGTGATTTCGAAGTACGTCGGCAGAGGCGCGGTGCCACCCAGATGCAGGACCCTGACCAGTGGTCGCGTCCGGATTGCGAGTGTGTCCCGGACAGCGTCGTTGTGGAATCGCCGCGCGATCAGCACTCTCGCTTCGGCGTCGGCGAGCTCGGCAACGAATTGTGGACGCAGCGTGTCGATGTCGATCGACGACAGAGCCGCGGACAGCTCGTTCTCGACTCTTTCCCGGTCTTGCCGATCTGTTCGCTCCGCTTTGTCGGCGAGGATGGTCAGCCGTCTGCTGTGCTCCGCGTCGCCTACCGCTGTCGAACTGGCGAGAGTGCGCACAACAACTGCCCGGCGCGCCAGAGCCGCGTCGAGGGCCTGCCACGACTGGTCCGACCGGACATGTAAGCGGTCGAGCCTGTTCGCCGTACCGTATGCCCACATGCCTACCGCGACGATCACCGCCGCAACCAGCGCGATGACCAGGATGGTCAGAGCGGAGAAGGTCATCAGCCTGCCGCCCGCACGCGGTTGTCGCCAACCGTGACCGTCTCGTAGACCCGCAAGATCTGTTCGGCCACCACTGGCCAGTCGTACTCGCCGACCGCGCGACTGCCTGCGGTCACCAATGCGCGTCTCCGAACCGCATCGGTGAGCACGACATCGATCGCATCGGACAGTCGAGCCGCATCGCCGATGGGAACGAGGATGCCGGCGGCACCATCGCGCAACACCCGACGGAAGGCATCGAGTTCGCTTGCTACGACGGGGGTTCGCGCCGCCAACGCCTCGACGAGGACGATGCCGAAGCTCTCGCCGCCCAGGTTGGGGGCGCAATACACGTCGGCGCTACGCAATGCCGATGCCTTTTCCGCATCGGTGACCTGGCCGAGCAGTCGCAGATGCTTGGCGTGCGCGCCCGCATCTTTGCGCAGCCGATCCTCGTCACCACGCCCGACCACAAGCACCTCGAGGTCCGGATGCCGCTCGATAAGCTCAGGCAGCGCATCCAGTAGGACGGCCATGCCCTTGCGCGGTTCGTCGTAGCGGCCGAGGAACAGAACTGTCCCGCCTTTGCGTGGATAACCCTGCAGCGGTTTGGCATTCGCGAACGCTTGCACGTCCACCCCGTTCGGGATTTCCACGGCGTCGGATCCGAGCGCTTCGACCTGCCACCGCCGGGCCAATTCCGAGACGGCGATTCGCCCGCTGATCTTCTCGTGATACGGCTTCAGCACTCCCTGAAATGTGCTCAGCACCAACGACTTGGTGGTCGACGTGTGGAAGGTCGCGACAATCGGCCCCTCCGCGATCTTCAGCGCGAGCATCGACAGGCTCGGCGCGTTCGGCTCATGGATGTGCAGAACGTCGAAGTCGTTGTCGTTGATCCACTTCCGCAGGCGGGTGTAGGCGGTCGGCCCGAACGACAGCCGTGCCACCGACCCGTTGTACGGGATCGCGACCGCACGACCAGCGGAAACAACGAAATCGGGCAGCTCGGTTTCCTCCGATGCCGGCGCGAGCACACTCACACGGTGCCCACGCTCGATCAGCACCTCGGCGAGTTCGACGACGTGCGCCTGAACGCCACCGGGAACGTCGAACGAGTAGGGGCACACCATGCCTATCTTCATGTGCCCTCCATTCGCGCCAACTTGGCCTCGGACAGGTCGCCAAGCCAAAGCGGTTGCAACATATGCCAATCCGCGGGGTGCGCGGCGATGTTGGCCGCGAACTTGTCTGCGACTGCCTGAGTGGCCGGTTGAACTCCAGCGGACACGTCGATCTCCGGTTCTACGGAGAAACCCCAACCCCCGGACGTGAACCAGCAATGAACGGGGAACAGCGCGGCACCGGTCTCGATGGCGAGCTTCGCGGGTCCGGCTGCCATCCGGGTCGGTTCACCGAAAAAGGTCACCGGCACACCGTGTTTCGCCAAGTCGCGCTCCGAAAGCAAGCAGACAACCTTGCCTTCACGCAGCCGCTTCTCCAGCTTGCCCGCAGGCGGTTCCTCGCCTCCGCTGAGGGGAATGATCTCGAAGCCGAGGCTCTCGCGATAACGGACGAATCGCCAGAACAGGGACTCCGGCTTCAGGCGCTCGGCCACTGTGGAGATACCACCCCACCGCTGCACGGCATAGACGCCGGCAAGATCCCAGTTGCCACTGTGCGGTAGGGCCAGGATCGCGCCTCGTCCACTCTCGATCGCCGCATCGACAAGTTCGTTGCCAATAATGACGGCAGCAACCTCGGCCGCAAGCTCGTCGGCATCCATCGACGGCAAGCGGAAGGCTTCGCGCCAATAGCGCGCGTACGAACGGACGCTGTCGCGGATCAACTCGTCGGGCACCTCGGCCGGAGCGACACCGAGCACCCGAGCGAGATTGCGACGCAACTGGTCCGGGCCGCCGTCGCGCCGACTCGCGAAATCCGCGCCCGCATCGAACAGTTGAGTCGCGACCTTCTCGGGGAGTGCGCGAACGAGTCCCCACCCGGCTGCGTAGCCGAGATCGCTAGCTCGCTCGGACAGGTTCATCGCGCGGATTCCGCGCCGGTGCCGTCGACCGGTTTCGGGGGTGCGTTCGGGATGATCGTGCGCGCTCCGACTGACCCGCGAACTTCGAGGATCCGCTGGAACACGGTGATGATGCTGGCGACCGCGAGCAGCCACATGGCGACGTGCACCGACCACTCCAGCCAGCCGATCCCCCAATGTCCGCCGATTCCGGTGAACCCGGCGCCGACCAGCACAATGACCAATCGGTCGGGCCGTTCGATCAGACCGCCATCGGCGGAGAGTCCGCTCGCCTCGGCCCGAGCCTTGGCGTACGAGATGACCTGCGAGGTCACCAGGCAGATCAACGTCGCGACGAGCAGAGGTTTGCTGTTCTCGTGGTACACCACCCACCACGCGAGGCCGGCGAAAATGGCGCCGTCGGCGATGCGGTCACACGTCGCATCGAGCACGGCACCGAATTGCGTGCCGCCTCCGCGCGCCCGGGCCATCGCGCCGTCGAGCATGTCGAACATCACGAACATCCAGATCGCGAACGCACCCCACCACAGATGTCCCGTCGGGAACAGCGTGACGGCCGCGACGATCGAACCGACGGTACCTATCACCGTCACGGCATCGGGCGTCAAACCGGTGCTGTTCAGGGCTTTCCCCAGCGGCGCGGTGGCCTTCGAGACCGCGGCTCGCCCAAAGAAGCTCAGCACCTACAAATCACCTGTCCTTGTCGATTCGCGTTCAATGTAAACGCTTCATTCGTTCCATGCCGAGGCAAGCAGTGCCCGTGTCTCCCGAAGCAGCTGCGGCATCGTCTTCACCCCGCCGACGATCGTGATGAAGTTCGCGTCACCGCCCCACCGCGGAACGACGTGTTGGTGCAGGTGTTCGGCAAGCGATCCGCCTGCAACTCCGCCGAGATTCAGACCCACATTGAAGCCGTGCGGTCGCGACACTTTCTTCATCACGCGGATCGCTTGCTGCGTGAACGCCATCAGTTCGGCGCTTTCGTCCAGCGTCAGGTCCTCGAGATCGGCGACGCGACGGTACGGCACGATCATCATGTGGCCGGGATTGTACGGGTACAGGTTGAGCACGGCGTAGACGAATTCGCCACGAGCGACAACGAGTCCGTCCTCGTCCGCCATCTTCGGAATATCGGTAAACGGCTCGCCAGTGGAGTTTTCGGGGTTCGGCGCCTCGGCGACGTAGGACATTCGATGCGGTGTCCACAGTCGTTGGAGCCGATCGGGTTCGCCCGGTCCGCGATCGACCAATCCCTCGGGTTGCTGGTCCATGGCCGTCACCGTGCCACGCCCGGACGTACCAGTTCCGCCGTGGGAGAAGCATTCTCACGTCTGGCAAGCCATGCTGCGATCGTGTCCACCGCCTCGTCCACAGGTACACCGTTGATCTGCGTGCCGTCGCGGAAGCGGAAGCTCACGGCATTCGCCTCGACGTCGCGCTCACCGGCGAGCAGCATGAAGGGCACCTTCTGTGCAGTGTGGTTGAAGATCTTCTTCTGCATTCGATCATCGCTGAAGTCGACGTCCGCACGAACTCCATTCTTACGCAGGCGATCTGTCACACCCTGCAGGTGTTCGACAAACGGCTCTGCCACCGGAATCCCCACAACCTGCACGGGCGCCAGCCACGCAGGGAACGCGCCTGCGTAGTGCTCGGTGAGTACGCCGAAGAACCTTTCGATGGATCCGAACAGCGCGCGGTGAATCATCACCGGACGCTTCTTCGTCCCGTCGGAGGCCGTGTATTCGAGCTCGAACCGTTCGGGCAAGTTGAAGTCGAGCTGGATGGTCGACATCTGCCACGTACGGCCCAGGGCGTCCTTGGCCTGTACGGAAATCTTGGGTCCGTAGAACGCCGCGCCGCCTGGATCCGGAACGAGTTCGAGGCCCGACGCGGTCGCCACCTCGGCGAGGGTAGCGGTGGCCTCGTCCCACACGTCGTCGGATCCGACGAACTTGTCCGGGTTCTTGGTCGAGAGCTCGAGGTAGAAGTCGTCGAGCCCGTAATCCTTGAGCAACTGCAGGACGAACTGCAAGATGCTGGTGAGTTCGTCGCGCATCTGCTCTTTGGTGCAGTAGATATGCGCGTCGTCCTGCGTCATGCCGCGAACTCGGGTCAGCCCGTGGACAACGCCTGACTTCTCGTAGCGATACACCGACCCGAACTCGAACATGCGCAGCGGCAATTCGCGATACGACCGCCCGCGCGAGCGGAAGATCAGATTGTGCATCGGGCAGTTCATGGGCTTGAGGTAGTAGTCCTGGCCCGGTTTGCGCACTGTGCCGTCGTCGTTGAGTTCCGCGTCGAGGTGCATCGCAGGGAACATGCCGTCGCGGTACCAGTCCAAGTGACCCGAGACCTCGAAAAGGTGGCCCTTGGTGATGTGCGGGGTGTTGACGAACTCGTAGTCGGCCTCGACGTGGCGTTGCCGTGAGTAGTTCTCCAGCTCTTGGCGGATGATTCCGCCCTTCGGGTGGAATACCGGCAGGCCAGAGCCGAGTTCGTCCGGAAAGCTGAACAGGTCCAGCTCGCTGCCCAGCTTGCGGTGATCGCGCTTCTCGGCCTCTTCGAGCAGCCGCATGTGCTCGTCGAGCGCCTCGTTCGATTCCCATGCGGTGCCGTAGATCCGCTGCAGGTCCTCACGGCTCTGATCGCCACGCCAATACGCTGCCGAACTGCGGGTCAGTTTGAAGGCTGGAATGTGCTTGGTGGTCGGGATGTGCGGTCCACGGCACAGGTCGGCCCACACGCGCTCGCCCGTGCGCGGATCGAGGTTGTCGTAGATCGTCAGCTCGTTGCCGCCGACTTCCATCACCTCGGGGTCGTCATGTGCCAGGTTGTCGCCGCTTGTTTTGTCACTGATCAATTCGAGCTTGAACGGCTCACCTGCCAGCTCTTTGCGCGCATCCTCGAGTTCGACCACGCGCCGCGAGAACCGTTGCGAGCCTTTGACGATCTTCTTCATCCGCGACTCGAGCTTGGTCAGATCCTCGGGTGTGAACGGCCGATCGACGCGGAAGTCGTAATAGAAGCCGTCCTTGATCGGCGGCCCGATCCCGAGCTTCGCGTCCGGGAACTCCTGCTGCACCGCTTGGGCCAGCACATGAGCGGCGGAGTGCCGGATCACCATGCGCCCGTCGTCGGTATCGGCGGCGACAGCTTCGACTTCCGTGTCCAGGTCTGGAATCCAGGACAGGTCCTTGAGCTGGCCTTCGCCGTCCCGGACGACGACGATTGCGTCCGGACCCTTGCCAGACAATCCCGCCTCGCGCACGGCCGCTCCCGCCGTCGTTCCGGCTGGCACTGCGACGGCGACAGCGGATGGACGGGCTGGCATGCTCACGACGATGCGCTCCTAATGATTGGTGTGCTGCCGGAGAGTGTCCCGGCGGACCCATGTTATCGGCCGCGTCGAACCAATTCAGCCAGCAGCCCCGCCCGTTCCTCCGGCGCACGACGTGGACAGCTGATGCATTTGTCGGCCTTCGCCGTCTCGTAGATCAGGCAGCAGGACCCGCGACGAACGAATCGTCGGCCGCTGATATCGACAAACCGCGGCGTGGGCATCGCGACGCCGACCCCCGTAGCAACGCCCAGAGCCAGCTCAGCACCGGTATCAGGATCGCGAGTGGACTCCAACGCACGATTTCCGAGGGCATCGGATGCAATCGCCCACAGTGACGGGTTACCGGCTCCCGATACGACTGCCACAGCGTCGATGATCGAGGCCAGCGTCCGCCGCAGCACCACGGCGAACGCAGGAATGCCATCGAGCTGGGCTGTGGACTGCTGGGCTGTGAACTGCACCGTCGCGAGCGAGCCGTCGGGGCGGACGGTGCAGGTCAGCGATTGCAGAGCAGGATCGGGTGCACGACCCGACCTCGCGAGCTCATGTAGCGGCACCTCGAGCAGGGTTGACGCCGCCATGTACCACCACAACGTCCCGATCACCCGGCGATCGCTGCACGCCCACGTTCGCGCGGTTTCGTCGACCCGCGCAGTGAGCCAATCGGTCTCGGCTAGCGCGGCCCCAGGGATCGCGGCGGTTATATCGGGCTGCTCAGCCATGGCTGGTCGAGGCCGAACCAGGCTCCCACCAGCGAAAACGTCCCGAGAAGCCACAGTGTTGCAAGGACGACTGCCGCCGTGAACACCACCCCGATACCTTTGACGACCAGCGACTGTGCGGCGAACCAATCCATGAATCGGTCGTAGCGCACCTTGACCCACTGCAATGCGCGGTGCGCCCAGTCGAACTCCGATGCCAGGATTCCGAGACCCGCGAAGACGATGAGCCAGCCGGGTCCGGGGTACGGGATCGCGAGGATGCCGGCGGCGAGAACTATCGCTCCGACGACGCCTACGACGATGCGGTACGCAAGATTCAGGCTCGGCCGCTCCGTGATCTTCGCCCGCTGCTGCGCCCATCGACTTTGCGAATCGTCGGTCAACTCGTCGGTACTCAACACTCCCCCTACGTTTGCCGGACGCCGGTCACCAAGTCTACCGAGACCAATGTGCCACGGTCAGAGCGAACCTCGAGTAACCTCGACATTTCTACCTGTTGGCCGATGACCTTTCTACCCATGAGGAGCGCGATGAGGCGAGCGGCATCGGGCACGGTGACGGCAATCGCCGCGCTCACCTTGCTGAGCTTGGGCGCACCGACGGCGTCCGCAGAATACTCAGCGGAGGCCGACGTCATCGCGCGCGTCAATGCTCTGCGGATTTCGGTTGGCGCTCTTCCACTCGTCGAAGATTCCGGCCTTTCCGCGGTTGCCCGCGATTGGGCGGTGTCGGTGGCGAATCTCGGGACGCCGACGCACAATCCGCGACTGCAGGAAGCGGCGCCCGCCGGTTACACAATTATTGGCGAAAACGTCGGTGGCGGACCGGATGTCGCGACCATCGACGATATGTTGGTCGCCCACGGCCCGCATTTCGCCAACCTTGTCAACCGGGCGTTCACTCGAATCGGGATCGGCGTTGCGCGGGTCGGCGGCATGCTCTGGATCGTTCAGGACTTCACCGGTGGCGGCGCAGCGGTCTGACTGTCACTCCAGCAGTCCGCGACGCATGGCTTCTGCCACCGCGGCGGCTCGATCACTGACCCCGAGTTTTTCGTACAGCCGTTGGACGTGGGTCTTGACAGTCGATGGAGCAAGGAAGAGTTCACCAGCGATCGTTGGGATGCTCTGCCCCTGTGCGAATCGGTCGAGCACTTCCTTCTCGCGAGCACTCAATGTGGGTCCCGCCGTCTGGCCGCGTCGACGAACCTCGCCGGCCAGACCCGCAGCAAGCGTGGGAGACAACACATCCCGGCCCTTCGCGCATTCCAGAACGGCAGCGACAATCTCGGCGCGCGTCGATTCCTTGGGCAGGAAGCCGGCCGCACCGTCCTCGAGCGCCTTGTACACAATCGCCGATTCGTCGTGTGCGGAGAGCAGGAGCACGCGTGTCGAAAGGCCGTCTCGTCGCACCGCGGCCGCCACCTGTGCGCCGTCGAGTTCGGGCATACGGTAGTCCAGCAACGCAACTTGTGGTGCGTGCTCTTTGATCAGCGCAAGCGCGGCTAGGCCGTCATCGGCCTCGGCAACGACGTCCACGACGCCGCTCGCTACGAGTGCGCGCACCACCCCGTCGCGAAAGAGCGGGTGGTCATCGCCGACCACCACGCGAACCTTCTCGTTCACGACCTGCTCGATATGGCCATTGACTCACCTTCTCATGTGATCGCCGACACGCATGAGAGTTCGCGCGAACCACACAGGAACTCGGGCGCTACTTGCGGCCGGTGAAGTCTTCCATCGTCTTGTAGACGCCGAGGATCCGTCCCGCGACGAAGTCTCGGACATTTGTGGGCAGGATCCCCTTGAATGCCTCTGAAAGCAGGACCGTCTTCGGCAGGATCACGAATGCCGAGCCCTTTTTCATCTGCTTCCACACCTCGTTCACCACGTCTTCGGGCTCGAGAATCGGCAGGAGTGGCGCCGACTTTGCGCCCTCGAACATGCCCGTGCTGATGTAGTACGGGCAGACCGTCGTGACCTTGACCTGCTTGTGCCCGGCTTGCTCGAGCTCGAGCCGCACCGAGTCGGACCAGCCGACGGCTGCCCATTTGGATCCGCAATACGCAGCCATCCGCGGATTTGCGGTCAATCCTGCCGCCGAGGCGACGTTGATCAGCCGAGCTTCGTTGCCGGAGGCGATCATTCCCGGCAAGAACTCGCGAGCAATGAACATCGGTGCGAGCGAGTTGATCTTGACCGTGAACTCGGTGTCGCGAGCGCTGTCCGTTTCCCAGAAGTAGCTGTTTCCGCGCACAACTCCGGCGTTGTTGAACACGATCTCGGGGTCGCCGATGTCGGTACGCACCTGCGCCGCAGCCTTTTCGATCTGGGCGCGGTCGGAGACATCCACGACATAGGACTTGATCGTGCCACCGGCAGCTTCGAGCTCGGCTGCGGTCTCCCCCAGCGCGACCTCGTTGATGTCCCACAACACAACGACCGCTGCGCCTTCCGAAACGGCCAGCTGGGCATAGAGCTTGCCCATGCCCATCGCGGCGCCCGTGATCAGAACCTTCTTGCCTGCAACGTTTTTCATCGGTACTTCTTTCTCGTGGTGGATTGACGGAATGACAGGAGCGTCACCAGTGGACGCCCGGCAGCAGGCGGACCATCCGCTTGGCTGCGCGCGACAGTGGTTGATCCTGAAGCGCGACTGCGGCGGCTGCCAATGCCCTTGTACCGCTGCCCATCTCCTGCTTCTCGGTGTCGGAGGTGATGGGCGTTGCACCCTTCGCAGCAAGCGAATCCGGGAAGAGCTTGTACGCCCTGTGCAGGATGACGTCGACGACGCCGGGCGCGAGCGTGTAGCTGAGCTCGCCGAGCGTGCCCATCGGCGTGCTGATTTCCTTCGGGCGCTTGATGAGTGCTCGAACCACCATCTCGCCGGCTTCCTCCGGGGACAAGGTCGGGAATGCGTCGTACATTCCGGTCGGAGCAATCATCGGAGTCCGTACAAGAGGCATGTGGATGGTGGTGAACGTGACTCCATCGCCGTGGGTTTCGCTCGCGGCGACGCGGCTGAAGGCGTCGAGTGCGGCCTTCGAGGCCACATACGCGGCGAATCGCGGCGAGTTGGTCTGCACACCGATCGACGAAATGTTGACGATGTGGCCGAATCCGTTGTCGCGCATGTGCGGAAGCAATTCCATGATCAGCCGGACTGCACCGAAGTAGTTGAGCGACATTGTGCGCTCGAAGTCGTGGAAGCGGTCGTAGGACAGGTTGAGCGAACGGCGGATCGACCGGCCCGCATTGTTGACGAGCATGTCGATGGACTCGTGGTCGCTCAGCAGCTGCTTGACCAGCGCGGAGACCGATTCGGCGTCGGTGACGTCGCATGCGTAGACGTACGCCGTGCCACCTGCGGCTTCGATGGTCGCTTTCACTTCTTCGAGCTTGTCGATGCTTCGAGCGACGAGGATCGGCGTACCGCCGGCTTCGGCGACCCCGAGTGCGGCCGCTGCGCCGATGCCCGACGACCCACCTGTGATGACGATGTGACGGCCGGCGAGCGGGCTGGCGTCGGGGCCGGAGACGAGGCGGCGGAACGGCGCGGTCGATGCGTTGGCGATTCCGGTGACAGCGTCGCGGGCGCCGGCGAAGTCCGGCAGCGACGGGTAGTCGATCGACAGCGTGTGGGCGGGCTTCGGTGAGTAGAGGGACTTCAAGTTCACGGCGGTGCTCCTGGTGTGCGTCGGGCCAGATGAGGTGTACTTCACAATCGCGTCGGTACTGTGATGTACCGCCTGTCAATAGAATGGTACGCAGTGGTACCACCGCGCAAGCGATTGTGGCCGTTGTCTCACCAGCAGCGATTATTGGCGAGCAGCGCATCGCGCGCCGCCCAAATTCCCACCCACCAAAGGCAGGTACTGTTAGGTACCGCTAGACGCGACAATGAGGTGGCAGATGAGCGAGATAGATGAAGTGGGGCCAACCGAACAGGGCTCCGATGCCAGGCTTCGATTGGTGGAGGCGATGACCGTTGTCATCGCAGAGAAGGGCTACACGGCGACGACCATCGGCGACATCGTCGCCGGGGCCCACGTGTCACGTCGGACGTTCTATGAGCATTTCGCCGACAAAGAGGAATGCCTGCTCGTCTGCCACACGATTCTCGGTGACCACATGTTGAACGCGATAACAACAGCATTCACGGCTGGACTGAGCACCCAATCGCAGATCTCGGATTCCGTGCATGCGCTCATGCGCGCGCTATCCGAAAAGCCGAATCTCACTCACACTCATTTCGTCACCATGCAAGCGGCGGGCCCCAAGGCACGACAGGCTCGTCGCGACGTGCAGACCCGCTTTGCCGGTGTGCTGCAAGGACTTGCGGCTCAGGTCCGCGCAACCGAACCGAGCGTCAAGGTTCCTTCGGCGATGATGGCCACCGCTTTGGTCGGCGGAATCGGTGAGTTGATCGTCCAAGCGGTAGAACGCGGACGAGTCAATAGGCTCGACGAAATCGCACCCACTGTCGTCGAATTGATTTCCGCCGTGCTGCTATCGCCCGCCGGAGCGAGCGGACCCCGCTAACTATTTCTCAACTGCGCGGCGGCGGTCACGCACGTCTATCCCCAACTCGTGGACGTGATTCGTGAACGAAACCTGTCGATGGTCACCTTGTACGACATTCTCGTTCCACCTCGTTGACAACGCGCGCAAGGCGCTGGCGATCGAGCATTGCCAGCGCCTTGTGATGTCGCTATTGGGACGAAAAGTGTTGAGGTTCAGCGCTTTTTGACGCCTGCCACAGGATCGATGTTGATGTGCCCGTCCGACTTCGACTTCTTGTCGGCACGCTTTTCCTTCAGGGACTTGCCGGATTTCTTCGTCATGCTGTTACGCGGTGATTTATCAGACATCGCTAGTCCCCTGATTGGGAACCTGAGCGGTCCCGGTACCGCAACACTACGCTCGCGACAGCTCCTAACACCGCAGCCGCCCTCGACGTGCGCCGAACCGCCTCTGGCGGCATGGCCTGACAACCGACACCATCGGAGCGAAACCATTTGGCGGACTGCAAATCGCGGTTAGTGTCGGGTATGAGCCGATGGTTCTCCGAGACGATCGTCGACACCGGTCGACTGCCGCTCTTCTTTCTCTTGGTCGCTTTCTTGCTCGCATTTCTGTTCATCAGGTTCAGCGTGCGCATGATTCGCGCGGAAGTCTCCTGGTGGCCCGGAAACGTCACGCCGGGCGGCATGCACATCCATCACGTCATGTTCGGGCTCGTGATGATGCTGATAGCAGGATTCGGCCTTGTGATCCTCGCGAGCTACGAAACTCCGGTCGCCAACTGCATTTTCGCATCGATCTTCGGCGTCGGCAGTGCGCTGGTGTTGGACGAGTTCGCTCTCGTCCTGCATTTGCGCGACGTGTACTGGGCCGAGGAGGGACGAGCGTCAATCGACGCCGTATTCGTGGCAATCGCGATCTTGGCACTGTTTCTCCTCGGACTTCACCCGATCGGGCTTGCCGGCGACTTCGACGAATTTCGCCAAGACCGCAGTGTGGCGACGCTGATCGGAATTCTCATCGGGCTCGCGATCGAACTGACCTTTGGCGTCATCACCCTGCTCAAAGGAAAGTTGTGGACAGGGCTGGTCGGCCTCTTCGTTGTCCCGTTGCTGATCGTCGGCGCGATCAGAGTGAGCCGACCAGGTGCGCCGTGGGCACGCTGGCGATACGCGAATAGACCCGCCAAGTTCGCCAAGGCAGTCGCCCGCGAGCAGCGGTACCGCGAGCCGGTGATCCGCGCGAAAATCGTCCTTCAGGAAGCGGTGTCGGGCCGTTTCGGCGTCCCTCCTGACTTGCCGGACCGCGTGTCGGAAGCCGAGTTCACCCTTCCACCCACCGTAGAAAAGGCCCCCAATGCTGTGCTGACCGCGTTGCGCTGGCGGTTGATTCGTCGTCGACTGCGTCCCATCCCGTCCTGGCGTCTGCCAGTGATTCTGGTGTCGCTCGCGATCGTGTCGGCATCGACGCTTGTCTCGATCGACGCCGAGGCTGCCGCCGGTTCCGACTCCATCAAGATCACTGGTGGTGTGCTCGATCCAGGGTCGACCGCGACGTTACTCAGCGTCATTGCGGGCGGAATGGTGACGCTCACCGGTCTGGTCTTCACGGCCCTGACATTGGCCATGCAGGTGGGGGCCTCCCAGATCTCGGTGAAGATCGTGCCGATCTTGCAACAGGACCCACTGATGCGCTGGGCGATCGGGATGTTCCTGTCGACGTTCGTGTTCTCGCTGATCATCGCTGTCGACCTCGCGCTCGACAGCGATACATCGGCGCCCGCACTGTCCACCGCGTGCGCATTTCTACTCGCCTTCATCAGTACGTTCCTGCTGATTGCGTTGGTCGCACGAGTCGGATCGCTGCTCAATCCGGGACAGCTGCTTCGCTGGATCGCAGCACAGGGCCGCGGTGCCATCGTCCGGTCCTACCCACGATCTGCCGAAAGTTCCGACAACAGCCCAGCCGAAGCCGTCGTCGACAGGACGGCCAAAGTGGCGCAGCCCGCCCCCGATCCGGGCCTTGAAATCTCGGAACCGACGCCGATCCGACTACACCGGCCATCCCCCGACGGTCGGATTCTCCTTGCCGTGAATGTCGCACGCCTACAACGGCTCGCGCTGGTATGGGGCGTGAACGTCGCGTTGATACCGACTGTCGGTGAGTTCGTTGCACAGGACTCGACGTTGTTCGAGGTTCGCGGACCTATGACCCGGGTGCAACCCCATCAACTCGTCGCGTGTCTCCTCTTCGGCGATGCCAGCAGTCCGACGATGAGCCCCGCCGCCGCCATCCAAACCATCGTCGACATCGCGCTGAAGGCTCTCTCGCCATCGGTCACCGATCCGGGGCGCGCGGTCCAGGCGATCGACCAACTCGAAGATCTCCTTGTCCTGATCGCACCCCGCGTTCGGCGCGAATCCCCGGACTCGCAGTTGAGCCGCATCCGTGGCTATCAACGAACGTGGGCGGACTATGTCGCGGTGGCGACCGACGAGGTACGACACTTCAGCGCCCATTCGATGCAAGTCCAGCGCCGGTTGCGCTCGCTGTTCGCGACTTTGCTCGACGCGTGCCCGACCGATCAGCACCAACCGCTGTTGGACCGGATTGCCGCGCTCGACGCTCAGGTCGAACGGGAATGGGTCGATCCTTTCGACGCCCGGTTGGCTCGGGTATCGGACACGCAGGGACTCGGGTCCGAACTTGGCCGAACGTCTCGCGTCCATGCGCTGGTCATCGGCGCCAAGCTTCCCAATAGTCCCGGGTCTCAGCCGACCGAGTGAGGACTGGTCTGCGGAACCGATTCGGCGAGTGCCTCCCGCAGATAATTCGCGATCACCGAAACATCCGGCACCAGTGTCGGACACGCGATGACGCCGAAGTCGAGATGACCGTTGTAGGACATCACGGTGATGTTGATCCCGCCGGTGACATCGCTGATCGCGGAGACCGGAAAGTTCGCCGTGACCCGCGCCCCCGCCGCGTACAACGGCAATTGCGGGCCGGCGACATTGGAGATCAGCAGGTTGAACAGGGGCGGGCCAGCTGCACCGGCCCGCATGGCAACACGCATCGCAACGCCGTGCAAAGCCTGCGGAACCGCGGCTGCCAACTCCTGCAACAGGGCGGGCGAACCGGCTTCGAAGCGTTGTTTCGCACCACGAAGTTCATTGGCCAACAAGGTCATTCGCTTGACCGGGTCGGGCTCGTGCACCGGCAGCGCGCACGGCATGACCGAGAACTGATTGCCGCCTGTACCCATCTGCTCGGCTGTACGGATGGATACCGGTATTCCAGCGACGATCGCGCGGTCCGGCACGCTGTCGTGATCTATGAGCCAACGCCGTAAAGCAGTCGTGCACAACCCCATCACGACGTCGTTCACGGTGCCGTGGAAAACGTTCTTTACCAACTTGACCTCATCGAGCGGCAGGGACACGAACGCGAATGTCCTGCGTTCGCTGATCTGCGCATTGAACGGCGTGGTCGGCGGAACCTGGGCGGGTTCCTGCGGCGAGGAGCGTGGCTTCCGAGTGACGAACTCCTGCACGCGCGAAGCGACCGACGACACCATCGAGTTCCCTGGAATACCCGCGGACGCAGGCATTTCCAGCAAGCCAGGCAGTACCCGCGGGAGTGAGCGCAGCATGGCAACGGGTCGGGTGGCGCCGTGCAGTGCGCTCGCCCCGAGCATCTCGAGCAATCCGGGCGTACGGCCGAGCTCGACGCCCGCCGCTGGAGGCGAAACCGGTTCCGGCGTCGCAACCACATCGAGGACCGCTGCCATGATCTCGGCGCCGGACACCCCGTCGATAACCGAGTGGTGGACCTTCGTGTAAAGCGCCTGGCGCCCATCGGCCAAGCCGGAGATCAGATGGAACTCCCACAGCGGGCGGCTTCGGTCGAGCGGAGTCGCCGCGAGTTCGGCAACCACCGCGCACAGTTGACTGTCCGTTCCGGGACTCGGCACCTCCACCGCCTTGATGTGGTGGTGCAGATCCACCGTTGCGCTGTCCTCCCAATACGGCAAGTCGAGTCCGAGCGGCACTTCGCGCAGGCGCCACCGCAGCGGCGCAATCAAATGCAAACGACTTCCGATCACGCGTTGCAGGGTCTCCAACCGGATGGACTTGCCGGCCTCGCGCGAGTCGAGTGTCGTCAGTGTTCCGATGTGCACAAATGTCGTGGGTGTCTCCGCGTTGAGAAATTGCACGTCGAGCGGGCTCAACTGCCGGCTGGGACCGGTGACGTCGCAGACCGGAGCGACGGGCGCTGGACGCGGAACTGGATGACCCCAGCCGCTCCGAGCAGCATCGTCGAGGAGACTCAGCAAGGCGGATGCGCGAGCCAACTCACCTTCGGTGAACGGCGCCCAACTCCGCGAAGCGATGGCCGTCTCGGTCGCGGAGATCGCTATTCGTGCGCGACGCCCGCCTCGATCCACCGCGATCGTGCCCGCCTGGCTGCCCATCCCTGTGTGGGCATCGCGCTGGACCGATTCTGCGCGAAGTACCTGACACAACGCGTCATCGACAGTGCCACGGCCCGCGAGGATCGCGGACACCACCTGCAACGTAGCAATGTCGGGATCAACGAGATCGCTGACCGACGCTGGCGCCAATCCGACGAAGGTCGCGCCCTCGATGGCAAACAGCGGAATCAGTTCCCGCCGTGTCATCCGCTCCGGCGCTCGAAGAACGAGTTCGTCGACGACCTCGCCGGGCTGATCGAAAGCGGCCAATTCGCTTGCGACGGGCAACACCGCCACACCGAGCAGGTTGCACTCGCTCTCCCCCAGTCGAGCACTGAGTTCGGCCAATGTTCCAGGCCGGTCGATCAGTTGTACTCGCGCCCGCCAGATCCGTCCCGCATCGCCCGTTTCCATGGACCCAGGATGGGCGTCGTACATTGCGGGAAAGTCAGTCCGCCGTGTCCAGCAGGTTAGGAAATACGTTCACACGGCATTTCGGCTGAGCGTGCGCGACCCGTCGATCGCTTCGAAAAGACGATAAGTTCCAGGGCCGGCCGTCTTCGCCTGGTACATCGCAACATCCGCGCGCCTGATCATCTCGCCACCGCTGATCCTGGTGCGCGAATCGGTGAGAGAAATCCCAATACTGGCGCTGGACAACAGCGTTCGCTCGCCGACCTCGATCGGCAAGCGTAAAACCGCGGCGAGGGACTCCGCGATCTCGAGAATCTCGCTGACATCGGACAAGTTCTCGCACACCGCGATAAATTCGTCGCCACCGAGGCGAGCGATCATGTCCCCAGACCGGACGGCGGAGTTCAGGTGTCGTGCAAGCGCGGTAAGGGCTGCGTCCCCGGTCTCGTGCCCAAAAGTATCGTTTATCGTCTTGAAGTCGTCCAGGTCGATCAGCATGACCGCGGTCAATGTGCCCGGGGATCCGTTGCCGAGGACGCGTTCCAGGCGGTCGTAGGCAAGTACCCGATTGGGCAGCCCGGTCAGCGGATCGTGCAGACTTTGATGGCGAAGCTGAGCCTCGAGTTCGACGCGTCTGATCGCCGCCGACAACACTCCCGCAACGGTCCGAAGGAACGACACATCCTGCTCGGTGTACTCGCACGGCGCGGAGCTGTGCACATTCAGCACGCCCCACGGTCCACCGTCGCCGATGATCGGAACGGAAACCCCACTACGCAGATTGCGCGCGAGCATCGTCTCGGTTCTGAACCGTATTTCTGTCGCCGAATCGACGCACACCACATCGGAGTTCGTCTCGAACGCGTGGCCGGGCTGAGAGAGCCGTCCTGCTGGAATACGAGTCGGGCTCGGTCCGCCGCCGGTGAATGCGAGGATGGCCATCGTATTTTCCGACGGATCCGGGCGCGCGATCGACGAGCACTGGACGCTCATCAGGGTTGTTGCAGCATCTGTCGCGGCGGCCAGGAGCTCGTCGAGATCGCCGTGCAATGCGAGCTGACTCAGTCGAGCAATGGCGCGCTGTTCGTCGAGTCGGTAGGAGGCTGCGTCGAGTGCATCGCGGAGCTGACGCTCATGGTCTTTGCGTTCGCGCAGATCCCGCTGGACGGAAGCGATGAGCACGTCAGATCCGTTCGCCCCTGCGAAGGCGAAAAGCGATGCGGATACCGGTATCGCTGTGCCGAGAACGCAATGCCGCAGCTCGCTCTCACCGCTCCACGCGCCGATCGACTTGAGCGCTGCCTCCACCTCGGGACCTTTGGCGAATGCCGCTGGTGTCAGAAGATCGCCTGTGGTCAAACCCGGTAGGTCGTCGAGACTGCGCAGTCCCACCATCGCCAAGCCGGCGGGATTGATGTACCGCAAGTGGCTGTCGAAATCCGACAACGTCACGCAATCGGGTGAGCTCTCGACGAGAGAAGCAAAGTCGCTCAACGTCCATGACACACGTTCCATGCGATGCCTCCCCTCCGCCGGAATCGATTCGCCCGCACTATTCAGCATCCCATGTTCGGACATCGTTGGTGCTGGCCAATCTTCCCCACCACTGATGACGCCGGATCCGGACTGCAAGCGCCGAATCTGCAATCCCATTCTTGCCTTAATCACCCCGGGATCCAACATTGTTAGCACTTCGCCCGGATTGGGCAGGGCTGGAAGGGCATGATCGGCAACATGCCAATCCCCACAAGCGCATTCGCGCACATCAGATTGACCGTCACGGACATCGACCGGTCGCGCGTCTTCTACGAAGACGTGTTCGGGCTGCCGGTCGCGTTCGAACTGCCCGCAGATGCCGACGATGCGACACGCGAGAAGCTGTGGTTTCTGTTCGGCGGGGTCATCTACAAGCTGGGGAACTCGCTGCTAGGACTACGTCCGGTCGGCGAAGACACCTTCGTCGAAGACCGGACCGGTCTGGACCATGTCTGTTTCGCTGTCGATTCACGCGCGGACCTCGACGCGGCCGCAGCGATGCTCGACGACCGATTTATCCCGCACGGTGGCGTCAAAGACATCGGCGCCGGATACATCCTCGAATTCCGCGATCCCGACAACATCGCACTCGAGCTGTTCGCGCCGAAATCCTGAGTGCGCGCTACTCGCTTGCGAACGCTTCTTGCCCACTGGCACGCAAACTTGCCGCAGCTCTGTCCCATCGACGTCGCGCTCGAGTCGGATCCTGCTCGACAAAGTTCGAGATGAGAATCCCGCGGATGGCGTCCATCGCCGTATAGATGAAGTCGCGCAACTGCCGATTCGATTCATGGCCGGGTAGACCCTGCGCGAGCGCTGTCAAGATGTTGGTTGCGACGAGGGGCTCGAACTTGGCCATTTCATGCGCCAGCGTGGGATCGGTTCGACCGGCAACCCAAAGCTCCACTGTTGCAACAAAAATCGGTCCGTTGTGTAGATCCCACAACAGTTCCAGGATCTTCGCGGCAGGGTCGTCCACGGACTCGAGCTGACCGATCTCCGCAATCGCCGCCTCGGCACGCTTTGCGGCCAGGTGCCGGATCGCGGCGATCACCAGATCGGTCTTCGATGGATAGTGGTGCACCTGAGCGCCGCGCGTGACGCCCGCCATTTCCGCTACCCGCGGAGTTGTTGTGCCGGCAAATCCGTACTCGACCAGGCAGTCGATAGTCGCGTCGAGCAGCCTGTTCCGCATGTCGGCGCTGCGCTGTTCCTGCGTGCGGCGCACACTCTTCACTCCGTTTGCCCTGGTCACCATGCAGATCCTAACGTAGCCAACACGATGATCAGCGCCATGACGCGCGTGCGGAGATCCATTCAGACATGAATGTATCCTAGCGGCCCCGCCACCTCGCGGCTGAGGATCTACCGACTCACACCCCTCGATCCCGTGAGCGCGCCGCGCTGCGCCTTGCCAAAGGACATCGCGTCGTCGACCTTGCCGTGCCGCAGCGTGACAATGTCGCGGAAGAAGTTCATCCGCAACTTCCACGGAGCCTTCGACCCTTGCTTCGGGAACGCTTCGACCGACCGCAATACGTATCCCGCGGCGAAGTCGAGGAACGGCTCCTCGGCCACGGAGGGATCTCGCTCAGGAGCGCACCAGGTGTAGCCGTTGTCGTCCATGTGCCCCAGCAGACGATTGATGTACTCGCACACCAGATCTGCCTTGAGGGTCCAGGACGCGTTGGTATAGCCGACGATGTAAGCGAAGTTCGGTACACCGCTGAGCATCATGCCTTTGTAAGCCATCGTGTCGGTGAGATCGATCTCACGACCATCGACCGCCAAGGCGAGCCCACCGAAAGCAAGCAGATTCAGTCCTGTTGCCGTGACGATGACGTCGGCTTCCAGTTCGGCACCGGAGGTCAGCTGGATGCCGTTCTCGGTAAAGGTATCGATCTGATCGGTGACGATCGACACCTCTCCGTGCCGGATCGATCGGAATAGATCTCCGTTCGGCACCAGACACATCCGCTGATCCCATGGGTTGTAGCGCGGCGTGAAGTGCGTGTCGAGGTCATAGCCCTTCGGCAACCAGCCCTCCTGCAGCTTACGGATACGCTCCTTCATCGCCTCCGGATAGCGTTGGCACAGTTGGTAAATCGCGGTCGCCAGTGAAATGTTCTTGGCTCGGGTCACCGCATATGCGGCCTTCTCGGGAAGGAACCGGCGGAGCGAGATCGCCATCTTGTCCTGCGCCGGCAAGGAGACGATGTACGTCGGCGATCGCTGCAACATGGTGACGTGCTCGGCATCGGCGGCCATGGAAGGCGCCAACGTTACCGCGGTGGCGCCGCTGCCGATGATGACAACACGCTTGCCGCTGTAGTCGAGATCTTCCGGCCAGTGCTGCGGATGCACGATCGGCCCGGAAAAGCGTTCGGTCCCAGCAAAATCCGGGGTGTAGCCCTCGTCGTAACGGTAGTAGCCGCTGCACGTCATCAAGAAGCCCGCGGTCATCCGAACGGTCTCCCCCGTGTCGATGCGCGTCGATTCCACGGTCCATCGAGACTGCGCGGTCGACCACTCGGCGCGCACAACTCGGTGATTGAAGCGGATGTTCTTGTCGATACCACCCTCGGCCGCAGTGTCCCGAACGTATTGGAGGATTGCCGGGCCATCTGCGATCGCGTTGTCCCCCAACCACGGCCGGAATCGGTAACCCAGGGTGTACATGTCCGAGTCGGATCGAATTCCCGGGTAGCGGAACAAGTCCCACGTGCCGCCAATAGCATCGCGGCCTTCGAGGATCGCGTATGTCTTCCTGGGGAACTCGCTCTTCAAGTGATGCGCGGCGCCGATCCCGGACAACCCCGCGCCGACGATCAATACGTCGACGTGATCTGTCGGGGCGTTCGAACCTGTGGAATCAGTGGTGATTTCGGCTGTCGTCATAGAGGTACCTTTCGACGTCGTTGAGGAGGTGGCTATTTCGGGTCGACCGCAACATGCTCGAGTGCAACGTTGCGCGCACTGGTGGACCGCCCAAGTCTCGCGACCTCCGCGTCCATCATCGGCAAAATGCGCGAGACGTGCGCCAAGGTGCTCCGATCACCGACCGCCGAGGTCACCACGGCTTTGAACCACCCGATCGGCCCGACCCAGCCCGGCACGTTCACCCGCCGCTTCCGCTCGTCCAGGCCCTTCACAAAGGCATCGACGCACGCGTCCACAGACGTCGTCTTCTTGAGCGGGCCAGGCAGGGTGTCGAGCATCTCGCGGAAGGCCGAAAGATCCTTCTTCGCGTCCTGCACGAGTGGCGTGTCGATCCACGACATGTGCGCCGAACCGACACCGACGCCCTGGTAGGCCACCTCGAGCCGCAACGCGTTGGCGAAGTGCTCGACGCCGGCCTTGCTCGCGTTGTACGCCGCGAGGCCAGGTGCGGGCGCGAAGGCAGCGAGGGAGGAAACGATCAGGATGTATCCCTTGCGCTCGATCACCGACGGCAATGCCGCACGCACAGTGTGGAATACGCCGAGGATGTTGATATCGACGACACGTTTGAACGTGGCCGGATCGACATTGAGAACCGAACCGTAGCTTGCGATGCCGGCGTTGGCGAGGACAAGGTCGATTCCGCCGAACTTCGCGATGCCGGCGTCAACGGCCTCCTGCATCGCGTTGAGATCACACACGTCGGCAACGGCGGCAAGGACGTTGTCGGCACCGAAGTCGGCGGCCAATTCGTGCAACGGCTGCGCGTCGAGATCAGTGAGTACGAGCTTTGCGCCCTGCTTCGCCAGCGCCCTGGCGGTTTGTGCGCCGATACCACGGGCAGCACCCGTTATCAGGACTACTTTGTTCCGAAGTGTGGTCATCGTTGATCTCCTCGGGCATGCGGATTTCACTATCTGAAACTAGTTGGTGTCAGTTTGACATCAGGAACTGGCGGGTGTCAATATCGAACATGTGAGCGCACCGAAGGTCGACGACGCGGGCCGCACCTACCGCGGCGCCGGTCCTCAACAACGTCAAGACGAGCGTCGCACTCGCCTGATCGACGCTGCGGTCGAGGTCTTCGGAACGAGCGGCTACCGCAGTGCAACGGTTGGAAAAGTGTGCGCCACAGCAGGTCTCACCAAGCGCTACATGTACGAATCCTTCGATGGCAGCGAGGCGCTGCTCGTCGCCGCGTATACGTACGCGACTGACACCATGCGAGACAGCATCGTGTCAGGGGCGACGTCTGGCGATGCCGACTCCGACACCCGCGTACGAAACGCCATGACGGCCTTCTTCACCACCATCGGCGAAGATCCCCGTCTGGCCAAAATCGCGTTCGTGGAAATCCTCGGTGTCAGCCCCGAGGTCGACCGTATCTACCGGAAGACCACAGAATCGTTCGTTGCGACGCTCATGACGGTCGCCGAACCGGCCTTCGACGGCAGCAGCTTACCGGCGGAACGCAAGTGGACGCTGGCGACTGGAATGGTCGGCGCAGTATTGCTGATCGCGCAGCAATGGGTTCTTGCCGAGCATCCACAACAGATCGATTCGGTTGTGGCCAGCTCACATTCGATCCTCACTGCTGTACTGGGCCGGCTGACCGCCCCCTGTGAGTGAGTTTTACCCCTCCGCGGCTATGTGATGTCTCAGGACATGTTGAACAAATGTGTCTCAGGACTTCGTGGACGATTTTTTGGTGAGCAATTGTGAGGTTACCGTTCTGTCGAGGGTCAGGGTGCGTGCGAGGCGGTCATCGACCATGATGGTGACCTCGT
>JBBSKP010000016.1:0-38901 GCA_038256175.1 Mycobacteriales bacterium | reverse complement strand
GCCCAACCTTCATCGGCGCATCCCGAAAGCCGGGCGCTGATCGAAGCTCGCTGAGCTGCCGAATCCCCTAAACCCAGTCCGGTGCTAAATGTCCGTTGGGTATGGCGAACGGAACCCCGAAACCACGGCGGGTGTCCCTATGATTGCTGTCAAACCCAGTGTCTCGTGCTTACGACGGTGCATACCTTGCGGCGATTAGGGCGGCGACCTGTGCGGGGTTAAGTGCGGTCGTGTCGATGACATCTGCTTCGTCGCGGTGCCAGGCGCAGGCTGCTTCGTAGGCATCGAGGTGATCGAGGCGCCATTGTAGAGCCGTCTCCGAGGCAGTATCGGTCTCGATGCGGCGTCTGAGTTCGTCGCGGTGAGCGTGAAGAACGATATGGCGTAACGGGATACCCGCATGCTCAATGCCGGTCCGGATCTCTCGCCAATACGTGTGAACGAGCACCGCTTGCGGTACGACCAGGACGCCGCCGACGTAATCTAGTACGTGTGCTGCTGTGTCCACGACCAGTCCACGCCAGGGAGGCCAGCTCTGGAAATCATCAACTTTCTCCGAAGCCAGCACGTGACTCAGCATGGCGCCGACGAACTCTGTATCGAAGATTCGCGCGGCGGGTATTAGCTCAGTGAGTTCTTTTGCCGTCGTTGTCTTTCCGGCGCCGAAGGTTCCGTTCAGCCAGATGATCATGACACGAGCCTATTCGGCAACAACTTTCAATCAGGCACGGCCAGGCGGCGACGGCCCCGGGACGCGGCATTCCTGGTGGTTTCGAGCATGGCGTCCAGGACGTCGCAGCGGCGTTGGGCGAGACAGGTGAGGGCGGCATTGTGCTTCTTGCCTTCTGCTCGTCTGCCGTCGTAGTAGGTGCGAATCGTTGGGTTGTGCAGCGCGGTAAACGAGGACAGAAACAAGGCGCGTCGGTGGCCTGCTCAGCACCGATCGAATCGCGTACTGAACATCGTCGGCCTTCGAAGTAACTTGGCCTGCACGAGAACATCTCTGATATCGACTAGTTCATTCGAATCCGAAGGCTTCAACAGAGCGTTGGAGGTAAGCCCGCCACGTCCTTCGCTCCGCGCGGGTTTGCGGCCGCGCGGAACTGAAGACATCGATTGGTGGACTTGGCACAACCTGCTCACTGGTGACCCGTCGTGCACGCCCATGCGAGGATCTTCGCGCCGTAGCCGGGTGCGCCCAGAATCGCCTGGTATTCCGCCTCGCTACGCGACGGTCCGTATCCCCAACCCCACGACAGGTCTGGTGCCTGCGCAACCGCGCCGCACCCATTCGCGAAGTTCACCACTGCCTTGCAGTCGGACGCGCCACACGAGTTGACTGCGGCCTGCTCGGCGGAAGCTGCCGAGCCGTAGTCGATCGCGTACGCGGTGTTGCCGGTGGACACCGAGATGGCCATCGCACCCCAGTTGTCGTAGGAGTGCGCCTGCGCCGAACCTACGGCGGTAACAGCGAACCCTGTCGTCGCGAGGGCGGCGACAACGGCGGTGCGAGCGATTGCGGTGCGGTTGATTGTCATGGCCTGTCCTTCTGGTCTGTGCCTCACGCTGTGTGGGTAGACAAAGAATCGGGGCGGCCGCTTGCGCATTGCTTAAGGCCGGCTTAACGAGCCCATGGCGGCCCTATGGGAATGGCGACGGCAATGGGAGAGTGGTGGTAGGACCACCGTTATCGGAAATTGACATTGGAGTCACAAAATGAGCAACCTGAATGTCGTCGCCATCATCGAGGCGAAGCCGGATGCCGTCGACGAGGTGCGTGCCGCGTTGTCGACACTTGTCACCGCAACGCGCACCGAGGAAGGGTGCGTTTCCTATCAGCTTTCCGAATCGCTCGCCGCGCCCGGCACGTTTGTCGTAGTCGAGACATGGCGCAGCAAAGCCGATCTCGACGAACACGCCAGTACGCCGCACGTGCAGGCGGCCTTCGCGGCGATCGGCGGATTGATTGCCGGGGCCCCCGGAATTCACCCACTTCGCGCGGTCGAAATCTAGCGAGTCTGGGGCCGCTTTCTCGTCGTTGGCCTGCGCTGCCGCCGCGATATTCATCGTGAGTCAAGTCGCTTCGTCGTTATAAGCCTGTTACTCTGCCTGAGGTCGGTCGATTGGGCTCAGAAGTTAAGGACATCTCGATGGCGATACGTCGCGCTCTGATTGCAGGAGCTGTCTCAGTGATGGCGGCGGTCTCCGTTGCCACATTTACCGGTACCGGCGTCGCGCAAGCCGACTCCCAGCTGGTGTATGTGCACTCGGATTCGATGAACAAGAACATCCCGGTCAAGATCCTCAAGGCAGCCGGCGGTGGCCCCGCCCCGACGCTGTACCTTCTGGACGGCCTGCGGGCGCCCGATAACGACAACGGCTGGCTGATCAACACCGACGTGGAGAACTTCTTCGCCGGCAAGCACGTCAACGTCGTCATCCCGTTCGGCGGCGGCGGAACGTTCTACTCCGACTGGGAACGCGACGACCCGAAGCTCGGTCACGTGCGGTGGGAGACGTTCCTCACTCAGGAACTGCCCGCAGTGATGAAGAACAGCTACGGCAGCGACGGTGTGAACAACGGTATCGCCGGTCTGTCGATGAGCGGCACGTCCGCACTGAACCTCACTGCGCACCACCCCGAGCTGTACAAGTCCGTCGCGTCCTTCAGTGGCTACCCGACGGCGAGCAGCCCCGGCTTCGCGCAGGGCATCCAGATCTCGGTCGCACAGATGGGCGGCAACCCGCTCAACATGTGGGGCTTCTGGCCCTCCGGTAGCTGGCTCCGCAACGACCCGCTACTGAACGTCGGCGCATTCCGCGGCAAGCGTGTCTACATCTCCTCCGGTGGCGGATCGCCGACCAGCGACGCCACTGTGAACCCGCTCAGCGGCCGGTTCGACCCGGTCAAGTTCGCACAGATGGTTCCGTTGGAGACAGCAGCCGGCCTCAGCAGCCAGACGTTCATTCCGGCGCTGCAGCTCGCGGGTGTCAACCCCACGGTCCACATCACCGCTAACGGCACCCACTGGTGGAACTACTGGCAGGACCGCCTGCACGAGGCGTGGTTCACCACGTTCGCTCCCTCTTTCGGGCAGTAAGAACAGCCTTTTCACACTAGAAACGCTCATCCAGCCCAGCTGGACGAGCGTTTCTGTGTTGATCTGGCAGCATGACTCGAGTGCTCGTGACAGTGCTCGCCGTAATTGCCGTGATCGAGGCCATCGGTCTCGTCGTAGTGTCCGTGCAGCTCGTCCGAAGCCGCCGTACAGCCGAGGAGCTGCAACGCCGCCTCGAGGGCGGTCGAGAGCGGCGCTGGATTCCGATCGGTCGCGAAGCGGTGAAGGCGGTCTGGGACACCGCCAACGTGATGCGCGAAAAGGGAATCGGCGGCGCGCTGCGCGGCTCGATCGAAGAACTGGCCGGCTGGGCGCAGGTCGAGCGGCCTGACCTGGCTCGGCTGGCTTCCCGCGACGGCAAGGTCTCGATCTTCTTCTCCGACATCGAGGGGTCGACGGCGCTGAACGAACAGTTGGGCGACAGGGCATGGGTCAAACTGCTCGGCCGCCACGACAAGGTCTTACGCAGCTGCATCGACGACCACGACGGGTTTGTCGTGAAGAGCCAGGGCGACGGCTTCATGGTTGCCTTTGCGGAGCCCGACCAGGCCGTGCGGTGCGGTATCGACGTGCAACACGCGCTTGCAGGCGGGGCCGAGTGGATGCAACGGACGCCGGTGCGCGTGCGAATCGGTATCCACGTGGGCGAGGCTGTCCGCAAGGGTGACGACCTCTTCGGCCGCAATGTGGCGATGGCGGCGCGAGTGGCCGCTGAGGCCGAGGGCGGGGAGGTCCTGGTCAGCCAACCCGTGCGCGACGCCGTCGTCGGAGAAGCGGATCTGACGTTCCGTGCGGGTCGTGGCGTCGAGCTGAAGGGGTTGCGCGGAGTCCATCAGGTCTACCAGGTCGATCTGGTCGACTGAGTCGCCTATCCGATTCATAGCTCTGGCTCACGGCTGACCAATCTTCGCGCCCGACGATTGTCATATCGGCCCGGACCTGGTGCCGATGGTCTCGACAGAGGCCACAATCGTGAGGAGTTACAGATGACGGTGAAGTCGAAACTGGCAAAGGGAGCGGTTGCGAGCGGGCTTGCGCTTGGCCTGCTGGGCATCGGAGCGGGCGTCGCAAGCGCGGAGCCCAGCCACGGTCCCGAGCAGAACCAGCAGTATCCCGCGCAGCAGCAGAATCAAGGACCCCAGCAGAACCAAGGTCCCCAGCAGGACCGTGGACCGGAGCACAACCAGGCGCCCCAGCAGAATCCGGCACCGCATGGCTTCTGGATCTTTGGCCAGTGGGTGCCGCTGCCCTGATTCCGCCGGGGCGCTCGAGGTCAGACGGCCCGAGCGCCCGCCGGCACGCGGACCTGCGATGCCGGTTCCATGGCAACCGTCGTGAAGTCGTCGAGCTCGACGGACTTCAGCTGATTCGCGTACTGCGTCGCGAAACCGGGGAACATGGTGGAGTTGAAGCCGTCGTCGGTGAGGTACCAGCTCTTGCAGCCGGAGTTCCACGTCGTCTTGTCGAGCCGTTTCTGCAGGTCGACGTTGTATTCGTCCTGCCGCTCCTGCCGGACGTCGAGGACCTTCAGATTGCGATCGAGAACGGTGGTGATCGCCTCGACCAGGTAGTCGATCTGCGCCGCCATGTACACCAGTGCGGAGCTGTGCCCCGGGCCGGAGTTGGGTCCGAACGTGAAGTACATGTTCGGGTATCCGGACACCGCGATGCTCTTGTAGGCACGGGCGCCGGTCTTCCATTCCTCGGCGAGGACCCGTCCGCCGCGTCCGGTGATCGGAATCGGCGTGCCGGTCTTGGAGACGTCGAAGCCCGTCGCGAAGACGATGCAGTCGAATTGGTGCTCGATGCCCTCGACGGTACGGATGCCTTTCGGCGCGATCTTGGCTATCGGCCAGGTGACGAGCGTGCAGTTGTCCTTCTGCAGCGCGGGGTAGTAGTCGCTCGTCATCAGCAGCCGTTTGCAGCCCGCCCGGAAGTCGGGGGTGAGCTGGCGGCGTAGCCACGGGTCCTTCACCTGGCTACGCAGGTGCGCCTTTCCGACGAGCTCGACGACGCGGGTGAGCGGCGTGTTCCACACAACGCCGAGCGCGACCGATTCGTGTCCCCAGAACCACGCGTTGCGCGCGAGGGTTTGGGTTGCGGGGAAGCGGCGGTACAGCTTCTTGGTCCGCTCGCTCGTCCGCAGGTTCACACGTGGCAGAGCCCAGCCCGGAGTGCGCTGGAAGACCTTCACCGACGCGGCTTGTTCGACCAGTTTCGGAACGATCTGCACCGCGCTGGCGCCGGTCCCGACGACGGCGACCTTCTTCCCGGTGAAGTCGTAGTCGTGATCCCAACGGGCACTGTGGATCTTGTGCCCCTCGTAGGTTTCGATGCCACGGATCGCAGGCAGGCTCGCGTTGGCCAGCGGTCCCGAGGCCATCACGATGGTCCGCGCTGTGACGGTCGGGTGTCCGTCGACGGAGACGCGCCAGATTCCCGCGTCCTCGTCGAATTCGACTGCGGTCACGGTGTGGCTGAACCGGAAGTAGGAGAGTAGCGCGAACTTGTCGACCATTGTCGCGATGTAGCCGAGGATTTCGGAGCTGCTCGAGTATGTGTGCGACCAGTCCGGGTTCGGCGCGAAGCTGTACGAGTACAGCCGCGACGGAATGTCGCATGCGGCACCAGGATACGTGTTGTCTCGCCACGTTCCGCCGACCTCGTCACCGCGCTCGAGGATCGCGAAATCGGTAACTCCGCTCTGCTTCAAGCGAATTGCGGCGCCGATGCCGGCGAAGCCGCCGCCGATGATGGCCACGTCCAGTGGCTTCACGGTGCTCATGCGACGGGCTCGTAGGTCAGTTCCTTGGACCACGTGGGCTGCGGTCCGAGGAGGCGCTTGGGGAAGTGCGAGGTTGCTTTGACCATGCCGTCGGCGAAGAGGTGGTACGGGTGCTTGCGGTTGACCACGACGCCCGCATGCCAGCTGACGATCCGATACATCGGCATACGTTTGACGAATGTGCTTCTGTCGCCGACGCTTTGGAAGCGGCGCATCGCGCTGTAGAGACGTTCCTCGTTGACGCCCATTGCCACGATATTGTCGCGCATCTTGTTCAACAGCGGAACGTACATGAGCGCACCGAGAATCAGCGCCGGGTTCATCCAGCCGCCGAGCAGCTCGATGACGATCTTGCGAGTCCTGGCGTGCCCGAGGATGTCGAGGACCTCGAAACCGACTGCGAGATGGCGGGATTCGTCGGAGTTGATGTTCTTGAACACTTCCTGGCAGACGGGGTCCGAGATCTCGTCGACGATGAACTTGACGAGTGCGCCGTCGAGAGCGACCTCGAGCATCGGGATGACCGTGCCGAGGAAGGACAGCGACATGCCGTCGGAGTACTTGTCGAGCCAGTCGATGGCGAGCTTCACGTTGACGTTCGGCTCGGGAACTTCGTCGCCGTCGAGCATGCCCCACCGGCGCATCAGCGCGAGTTCGGCATTGGCGTGCTTCTGCTCTTCGGCGTGGAAGTGCAGGTAGATGTTCTTGAGCGTGTCGTTGGGAGCCTTGCGGGCCAACGCCGCGAAGCCGCGCGCGCCGACATTCTCGATCCAGACCAGATCGGCCATGAACGGCTTGAGGCGCGCATGCAGTTCGGGGCTGATCGTGTCGGCACCGGGTGCGTCCCAGTCGATGTCAGCGAGTGACCACTGCTTGTCCTTGATCTTGGTGAGCATGTTATCGAGATCCATCGCCATGTCAGACTCCTTTGTCAGATCGTGTTCGGCGTTGACTTCTATCGATTCCCGTAGGGGATAAGGCGGTTCAGTAGTTCGGCGCCGCGGGTGTGCTGCCGCACAGGGCAGTGACTCGGGCTCGCACCGACGGGGCGGAAGGGACTTCCCGCAGACCGGCGTTTCTCGACATTGAGAACGACATGCCGTCAGTGTCAGGCAACTATGTGCCATCTGTCAATGGCACAGTGAATAGTGCTAGTTGGCCTAGTTTGCGCAAAGAGGCTGCGCACGACCTATATGCAACGAAAAGTAACTCGTACTTTAGGTATCGGATATGACGAGGATCACAAGTCGACACGTTGGGCGATCGAAACAGAAAGAACCGCCGAATCACCACGCGCGGGACAGATATGCGCCCTAGAATCTCCAACGGTGGCAGCGCAGCCCTCGCATTGATCCATGGGGGTGGTCTGGCACGATTCGCGACCTGCTGTGGACGAACGACGTCGAGGGTGCGCGCATTCACGACGTGAGCGCGCTCGATCCGGGCCCTGGAGGGTTGGCGATGACGTGGAGACCGTGTCTGTATGCGCGGAAATGGCCGGAGTTGTGGGCGCCGTTGACTGAATCGCAGCGACGCGTGTTGTCGATGTCTCTGGCTGAGGACGAATTCGGCTGTGTGCCGAGTCGCCACGACATCGAAGAGCTGGCCGCATATGTCGCCGGGACCTTGTCTGCTGACGAATTCGAGCAGCGCGCTGAGTGGCGTTCCCTTGGTTCGGTGTCGTAAGGCCCGTGGTGACCAGGCGCGGAGCAACTGCTGACGTCAGCTGAAGGTCGACTTCAAATATCGGTCGAGACCGTCGCGTGAGACCGGGCTCTGCCGCATGCCGAGGTAACCGTCCGGCCGGACGACGAAGGCCGCAGTAGCGGTCGCGCCGTATGCGTTCGCGAATTCACCGTCCCGATCACGGATGAGCGGCAGGATCGTTTCACTGACGTCGGCGTTCGGCGACGCGATCAGATAGGTGTCGAGATATCCGCGCGTTGCTGTGGACGTGGCGGCTGCCGTCGCTTCGAGCAGTGCGAGACCGTCGCTGTCGAGCGCATCGTCGGCATACAGCAGCAACGTGTGGTGCAGGCGACCGAGCAGGCTGAACAGCCGGATCGGAAACACGACGGCATCGCGAGTGAGCCCCCTGGCATCAGGTGCGCGCTCGCCTGGCCGCGGACCGTTGCCATTGCTCGGATCCGAAAGTCCGACCACGATCGGACTGTCCGCGTAGCTGATCAGGAGCTGAGCTTCGCGGCGCATCACATAGTCCGGATCGTTCGAGCCGGCGCCGATTCCCTCGCGTGCGCTACGTACAGTCCGGCCGACAACCTCTTCGCCGACCGGCCGCCGTTCCGCGTCGTAGCTGTCCAGCAGGTGGGGTGCCGCGGCCCCCGCCACGGCAAGAGCGAGTTTCCACGCGAGGTTGTGCGCGTCCTGAATGCCGGTGTTCATGCCCTGAGCGCCTGTCGGAGGGTGGATGTGCGCGGCATCGCCTGCGATGAAGACTCGCCCATGCCCGTACGAGTTGACGATGCGATGACTGATCTTGAACACCGAAGACCAGCGCATATTGAATGCCCGAGTCGGTTGCGGCGACATGCGATCGAGGACGGCTTGGATGTGCCGCAGCTCCGGTTTCGGTCCGGCCTCGAAACCGTGCTCGATCTTGTCGGCGGACGGAGCGCTGGTACCGGCAAGCTCGTCGGGAACCAGCATCGATATTCGGTAGCGGCGGCGACCCGGCAACGGAATGCAGACCAACACATCGTCGATCACTCCGTCGGTTTGATGCGTCGCCCGGAGGCCGTAGCCGCGCGGCATCGTCCAGTCGACTTCGACGTCGCCGAGCATGTACTGCTCCGCGAAGGCACCACCCTCGAACGTCGAGCCGAGTCCTTTCCGCACGACGCTGTGGGCGCCGTCGCACCCGGCGAGGTAGTGGACGCGGGCAGTTTCCTCGCCGGCCGCTCCGGCGAGGGTGGCGCTGACGCCGTCGTCGTCCTGTTCGAACGCGACGAGTCTCGTACCGCGCTCGATCGTTGTGCCCCACGACGCCAGTGCCTGCGTGAGAATGCGTTCCGTTTCGTATTGGGGCAATCCGATGAAAGCGAAAGGTACGTCCGACGGCACCTTCATCTCCATACGTCCGGTCTCGACGCCGTTGACGTACACGATCTGACCGTGCATCTGAATACCGGCATCCAACGCCTGCCGGAGCACGCCCATTCCTTCGAACACCTCGAGAGTGCGAGGCTGAATTCCGACGGCCTTCGCATATTGGGGTGGTTCGAGGAGCGGATCGATGATCCGGCACGCGACGCCGCGCCTGCGCAGTTCGATTGCCATCGTCAAGCCGATCGGCCCGGCTCCCACAACCAGAACCTCGGAATTAACCACGTGACACCGCCTCGTCCGCCCGGTTTACACCTTGATCAAGTATGGGAGGTGGATAGGACCAGCGCTGATGATTCGGGAACACCACGACTATTGCGTTCGCCAATATTCGAGCGACTTTCCCAGATCATTGTCGCTCGTATATTGGCGAGCGCATCCATGTCCTCCGGACTGGGGCCGCTCGGTGGTGGGAGATTTTATGCGGGGAGGGGCGCGAATGCGATCGGATTGGAGGTCGGCGCCGCGGATCCGCCCGAGGGTTCGACAGTGATCGCGAAGCTGGTTGCACCGCGCATACCCGAGACCATTCGCGGGTCCGATCCGAGGTCCGCGGCTGTGACCGTGCCGATCGACTGTGGCGGGCCTTTGAAAATCCACATCTGGTAGACGGTGCCCGACGCCGGCGGCGGTACACCGTCGAACCGTACGAGCGCCGCATCTTTCTGTAGCGAATAGGTCAACGTCGCGGTGCCGCCTGCAGACACCGCCGTCGTCACAGTTTTCGTGTCGGGCGCGACGAGAATCTGCTCCGCATCAGCGTCGCTAGAAGTGCTCGCCAGCTGCGTGACCACGATGCCGCCGAGCCCAACCAAGATGGCAGCCACTGCCGCTGCGGCGTACCGGCGCCACCGCAGCTGGCGCGTCCGGGCGCTGGCTGCCGCAGCCGTATCGATGGTAGCGAGCTGTGGTTCCTGTAGACAGTCGAGCGCATCGAGAATGCGACTGCGTAACTCCGGTGGTGGCGTCGACATGGTGGCCGCCGCGAGCACGGCCATCGTTTCTCGCAAGTCGTGAACCGTCCGCAGGAACAGCTGACGGGTCTCGGTATTGGCGGTCAAGAGTCGGGTGTCTATTTCGCTGCGCTCCAATGCGCTCACCGCGTCGAGAGCATACGGATACGCAAGGCTCATCAGGCCACGGTCAGCGAAGTTCACGGTGCCCCCCGCGGATCGATCGGAATCGTCATTCATAGCTGCTCACCCCCAGACACCGCTTCAGTTTGATCAGTCCCTCTCGTATTCGGGATTTCACCGTTGGCAGCCCGACGCCGAGTCGATCGGCAACCTGCTGATAGGTGAGCCCCTGGTAATAGGCCAATTGCACCGACTCGTGCTGGGTGTTGGTGAGGCTGCCGAGGCAGAACACGACCGCATCCGTCTCGGACTTTTGCAGCACCGATTCGTACACCTGGTCATGAGCGGGCGCGTACGTGGACGAGCCGTACAGTGCTTCGCGGTTTGCTCCCGATTGTTCGGACCGGACGCGGTCGACCGCACGACGATGCGCGAGCGTCATCATCCACGCCAAGGGTGATCCCCGATCGGCGTCGTAGCGGGCCGCGTCTCGCCATATCTGCAGGTAGACCTCCTGCGTCGTTTCCTCGCTGTATCCGGGATTGCGCAGGACTCGCAGGACCATGCCGTGCAGGCGCGGCGATGTCGCGTCGAAGAGTTCGGCGAAGGCAGCCTGGTCCGAGTTCGCGATACGGCGAAGCAGAACCCGGAAGTAGGCGGCCTCGCTGACCCGATCCGACACCGCGTGGTCATCCCTCACCGCACACGCCGTATCTCTCGGGACAGCGGATCCGGACTGCTGGACCTCGGCGCTCAATGACGTCTGCCTCCGGCGTGTGGGTGGACGACGGTGTTCCACCGTGTACAGGTGTTTCGGCGCTGAAGGGGATGCGGATGGCATCAAAGGCAGGATTGTCATCAGCCGTAGGCGAACGAGTAGGCCTGCAACCCGCGTCGAGACCGACGGTGAGGGTGCCGGGACTGTTGACGTCGCCGTCGTGGATCTTGTACAGCGCGGGTGCGCCGCCGACGGCGCGATACACCTGACGCGCGTGATAGTTCAGCCGGATGCTGGCCTCGTCGTCGATTGCTGTGACGCCTTGGTAGTCGACGGCCCACCTGCCGCGCAACGCAAACGAGTCGGCCGGAAGCATCGCGGGGTAATCGAACTGAGTCGTGCCCTCGTCCAAGGTGCCCAGCCCGGCGTAGTTCACCTGCTTGCCGACGCTCAGGTAGGTCTCGGGTGTGGTGTCCGACTGCGGGGTCCGATCCGTGTTCGCGGTCATTCTCGGCAGTTCGGGGCCTCTTTTGGCCGCATCGAGTAATTGTCGGATCAAGTTCTCGGTGACGTCGTAGTCGTCCTCGCCGAACTTGACGTGGCGGACGACGCCGTTCGCGTCGATGAAGTAGTGCGCGGCCAAGGCACGAGGTAATTCCCGTGATATCCGGTGCGGTTCCGCAACTTTCGAGTTGCGCCGATGGCTTGGAGCAGAGTCGAACTAGAACTCAAACATATCCAGGCGGCCCGTAGCTCCGAATGAATCCTGACACCGGAGACATCCGGGCACAATGCAGTCAACGTCTGAGGAGCTAGCCACTATGCGCACTATGAACCGCACGATTGCCGCAGCCAGTCTCGCCGCGCTCGGGGTGATCGGCTTCTCCGCTTGTTCGAGCGACGACGCCACGAGCTCGTCGTCCTCGAGCACAGCCGCCGCATCCACGACTATGTCGGCCACATCGCCTGCGATGGCGGACCCGGCAGCCGATCTCGTCGGCCCGGGCTGCAAGGACTATGCCGCTCAGGTTCCGACCGGCGGGGGATCGGTCACCGGTATGGCGCAGGACCCGGTCGCGGTCGCGGCGTCGAACAACCCGCTGCTCACGACCCTTGTGCAGGCAGTTTCCGGGAAACTCAACCCGGGCGTGAACCTGGTGGACACCCTCAACGGCGGCCAGTTCACCGTGTTTGCACCCGTCGACTCCGCCTTTGCGAAGGTCGATCCAGCGACGATCGAGACACTCAAAACCGACTCGGCCTTGCTCACGAAAATTCTTACCTACCACGTAGTTCCGGGCCAGATCAGCCCCAGCATGATCGACGGCAAGCACGCAACTGTGGAAGGCGCCGAGGTCACCGTCACAGGCTCCGGCGACACTCTCAAAGTCAATGATGCAGCAGTGATTTGCGGTGGCGTCCACACCGCGAACGCGACGGTCTACCTCATCGATTCCGTTCTGACACCGCCCGCGCAGTAGCGGCAGGCACGTGCGGCCCCGGCGCGAACTGCGCCGGGGCATGGACGCGATCATGGCGATTCGATGAGACGTGTGGCGAGGACTCTGCAAGCATGGACAGGTGCCCGCACGCCCGAAAGACTCCGCCCCGTCGGACCGACTGGCTCGGATCGACACGATTCTGCGTGGCGTGGACGCCGATCTCGCTGCGAATTACCCAGGTACAAGGCACGAAACTCAGCCCGTTCACACGGTGTACGTCAGCGCTGCCGAGGCAACTCCCGAAACTCCCGCGCAATGGGGTTCACGCGCAACAGAATTGGCGCACCGTAACGCGAGCTTGTTCGCCGATCTCGACCAGTCGCACGCGATGGCGCGGGTCCTCGCGGTGCTCCGGGCCGCGCCTATCGAAGACCTCCGACTAGATTTCGAGGACGGCTATGGAATACGCACCGATGTCGTCGAGGACCACGACGCCCGACGCGCCGGTGCGACGCTGCTTGCCCTTCGCGAGGTCGTCGGCGGGCCGCCCTGGTTCGGTATCCGGATAAAGGGCCTCACGACCACGGAATTCGCGCGATCCCTGCGCACTCTCGAACTCGTACTCGACGCCGCTGGTGGAGTATTCGACGGATTCGTGTTCACCATCCCGAAGATTCGCGCGGCCGAGCAGGTCAGCGCGGCGGTCCTGCTGTGTGAAGAATTGGAGCAGGCGCACGGCCTCGCGGCAGGTGCCCTGCGATTCGAGCTGCAGATCGAGAGCCCCCAAGCAGTGATCGGGCGAGACGGTACCGCAACGCTGGCACGAGCGATCCACCTCGCGCAGGGTCGATGCACCGGATTGCATTACGGCACTTACGACTACAGCGCAGCGTGCGGCATCGCGTCGCAGCACCAGTCCCTCGAACACCCGGTTGCCGATCACGCGAAGGCAGTGATGTTGGCCGCTGCCGCTCAGACGGGAGCGTGGGTATGCGACGGCGCTACCCAGGTGATTCCGGAGGGTAACGCCGAAGAAGTAGCTGCGGCGATCCGGCGGCACTATCGGTTGGTGACGCGGTCGCTCGAGCGCGGGTACTACCAGGGTTGGGACATGCATCCCGGTCATCTCGTCACCCGGTGGCTGGCTACATTCGACTTCTTCCGATCGGCGCTCGGCGCGGCGGCACCGCGCCTGCAGGCATACGTCGATCGTCGCGAGTCGGGTGTGCTCGACGAACCCGCGACGGCGCAAGCGCTTGCGGGAGTTCTCGTTCGCGGTCTGGGTGCCGGCGCGTTCGGCGAACAGGATGTGCTTGCACTTGCCCCCGATTGCGCGCTGCCGGTCCTGCTCGAACTGCTCGGCCGCCGCATTCCTGCTAGCCCACAGAGTTAAGGAGTATCGGTGACCCGCCCAGATTCCGACCGAAGTTCCACGCGGATGCCCGATTTCACGATGCTGCCCGATCTGGCGCTTCGAGCGTTGGGTGGTGCCGTGATCTGGGCGAACGACGAATTGTTCGCGGAGAAGGAGAATCTCATCCGCCCGGGCCCGGCGTCTCATCAGCCGGCGAACTTCGGGCACAAAGGGCAGATCTACGACGGCTGGGAGACCCGACGCCGCCGAACAACTGGCTGCGACGAGGCGATTGTGCGGCTGGGTGTGCCGGGTGTCGTGCGCGGTGTCGTGGTCGACACGGCGTGGTTCAAAGGGAATTTTCCACCGGAGATCTCGGTGGAGGCCATCTCGGTCGACGGGTATCCGCCGGCGGAGGAGATTGCGGCCCGGACCGACTGGGAGACTGTTGTCGGCCGAACCAAGGTCTACGGCGATACCCGCAACCCGTTCGAGGTTGTGTCGGAAAAGCGTTGGACGCACCTGAAACTCACGATGTACCCGGATGGCGGCATCGCGCGGTTCCGCGTCCACGGCGAGGGTCGCCCCGATCCGAGGTTGCTCGGCGTCGGGCCGCTCGACCTCGCAGCGCTCGAAAACGGTGCGATGGTGACCGATTGCTCCAACCGGTTCTACAGTTCGCCGCACAATCTGCTGTTCCCGGGCGTCGCCAAGGTCATGGGTGACGGCTGGGAGACCGCACGCCGACGGGACAGCGCCAACGACTGGATCAGCGTTCGGTTGGCGGGGGAGGGCACAGTGCGGCTCGTCGAGGTCGACACCTCGTATTTCGTCGGCAACAGCCCCGGTGCCGCAGCGCTGTCGGGGTCCAACGTGGGTGGCGAATGGATCGCACTGCTACCGCGCACCGAGTTGCTGCCGGACACCCGGCACCGCTTCTTGCTGGATACCGCCGTTGCGGTCACCGACATCCGGCTCGACATCTATCCCGACGGAGGTTTGGCACGATTGCGGGCGTACGGCGAACTGACTGCCGCGGCTCGCGCTGAGATCGAGCAAGGCTGGAGGTAGCGTCAACTGCTGTGAGCGACTATCCGCGCGACATGGTCGGCTACGGGCCGAATCCACCCGATCCGCAATGGCCGAACGGTGCCCGGATAGCGGTCCAGTTCGTGCTGAATTACGAAGAGGGCTCAGAGAGCAACGTCCTCGACGGTGATCCGGCATCGGAGACATTCCTGTCGGAGATGACTCCCGCCGAGGCGTTCCCGGATCGGCACATGAGCATGGAGTCGCTCTACGAATACGGCTCCCGCGCCGGATTGTGGCGCGTGCTCAGGGTTTTCGAGCGAAGGGGACTGCCGCTCACCATATTTGCGGTCGCACAGGCGATGCAGCGTAACCCAGAAGCCGTTGCGGCATTTGCCGAACTAGGCCACGAGATCGCGTCACACGGCTTGCGTTGGAGGTCGTACCAATCCGCCGATCGCGGCCTCGAACGGGCACACATGGCGGAAGCCGTGCAGATTCTGCGCGATCTCACCGGCGCTGCTCCGTTGGGCTGGTACACCGGTCGCGATTCACCGCATACCCGCGAGTTGGTCGTCGAGCACGGCGGATTCGTGTACGACTCAGACTCTTACGCGGACGACCTGCCGTACTGGGTGCAGGTCTCGCGCGCCGGCGAACTTGTCGACCACCTCGTCGTGCCTTACACGCTGGACACCAACGACATGCGATTCGCTTCTGCCGCAGGATTTCCCAGCGGCGAGCAGTTCTTCGCGCATCTGCGTGACGCGTTCGACGTGCTGTATCGCGAAGGGACACTGGGCAGTCCGAAGATGCTGTCGATCGGCCTACACTGCAGGATCGTGGGGAGGCCGGCTCGTACCGCGGCTCTGGAGCGATTTCTCGATCACGTCCAATCCCACGACCGCGTGTGGATTGCCCGGCGGATCGAGATCGCCGAGCACTGGCGCCGGGTTCACCCCAGGGCTACAGCGCCTTGCGCGCTGTGACGAACTGACCCTGGCCGATAATCGCCTGATCGATGTCGTTCAGTCCCGAATTGCGGAATGCGTCCGTGATCTCGTCTTTGCCGAAGACATGAATGCCTGCGGCGGCATCGATTGTCGGGCGTACAAGCGGTAGGGAGCTGAGGCGGGTCTGCAACGACGTGAAGATCGCGACGTCGCCGCCTGGTTTCACCACGCGCGCCAGCTCGCGAAGAACGGTTTTGGGCTGCTGCATCATGTACAGCGCGGCGAAACACACGACGGTGTCAAAGGTGTTGTCAGCGAAGGGCAAACCGTGTGCATCGCCGCGAATGTATGCCGCTCGTTCTGATCCGGTGTCGCGAATTGCTTGCGCCAGCATGGGTTTGGAGAGGTCGAAGCCGATGGCCACACCTTGGCCGGTCAGTGGACGCGCGAATTCTCGCGTGTACAGCCCGGGCCCACATGCAACGTCGAGCACCCGACGTTCGCCGGGCTTGGCGAGCTTTCGCATCAGTTCGCGTTGATGATTCGCCGTGCTCGGCCCACCGAGGCTGAATCCGCGCGTGAACATCGGGCGCCACGCACGCTCGTAGATCCGGGCGAGCAGCGAGTTCTGCATCGCAAGCTGAGCGAGTGAACGCTTCGGCTCCGTGACGTTGGCCAGCAGATCGAGGTATCCCGCCGAGGTGTCGATGCGTACCGGCGTTCGCGTGGGCTCGAGCAGGCTGCGCGCTACATCGATGGCCGATTTCGGTGTGGCGACTTTTCTGGCGTTCATGAGACTCCATACTTCGCTGAATGTGGCGGTGGATCTAGCCGGTTCGGCCAAATCCCTTGCTGACTGCCTTGAGGAACGGCCGAACGAACGGTGTCGCTAACCGCAGCGGCAGGAAGGAAACGAACTTCGGCGTCCCTGCAACGGACCAGCGCAGTGTGCTGCCGCCCTTCGCTCTCGGCGTCACGACGAACTCCTGGACCGCGGCCGCGAGGCCGAAAAGTGAAGCGCCCGTTGCGGAGACCACTATTCGCCTGCACGGTTCGAATACGACGATCTGTTCTTCGAAGGCCACGAAGGTACCGAGGACCGCACGGCGTGCACCGACGGACGGCGTTCCCTCGACGTATCGCACGCCTTTGACGGTCGGTAGCCAGCCGTACGCTTCCTCGCTGAGCAACGCCGCCCATACCTGGTCGGCGGAGTCGGGAAAGGTGACCTCGGTGGTGATCGACAACGAGGCCTTCTTGTCGATGAACTCGCGCAGGTTGCTGTCGGAAACGGGTGCCACGCGGAACCGACGTGCGGATTTGGTTCCGCCGGACGCGAGTGCGAAGGCAACGATCGCCGCGAACACAGCGGCGAGTGCGGCGAGCACGATCAGCAGAATGAGCACTTTCACAATCATTGATCGAGTACCCCGTCTATCCCGATGAGACGTTGTCGGACTGACACGCCAGTCGACATATTGTCACAGGGCGCATCCACCCACAAGGCTCGAGACCGATGCGCTATCCGGCGGCGGTGGCTTGCGCCGCAGGTTAACCCGCGCGCGCTACCATCCGAGGGGGTTCCGCGACGACACTTTCGGGTTGCGGGCACCCCACGGAAAGGTCGTGATCGTGCTCAAAACCAGGTGGTCGATCTTCGCAGCGGTTGTGGCGGTACCCGTACTGGTCGTCGGTTGCAGCAGCTCGGATAGCGCGGACAAGGCGCACGGAGCTTCCATTGTCGTGAAGCCCGTGACGATCACCGTGCCCGCATCGGCGGCGGGCCCGATCAATCCGGCAGCGCCGATCGTGGTGAATGCGAGCGGCGGCCGGTTGAACAAAGTTGTCGTCACCAACACCGCGGACGGAAACAAGGTTGTCGAAGGCGAATTCGCGCCCGACCACGAGAGCTGGACGGCCAAAGGTCCGCTGGCCTACGGCGCGAGCTACAACATCGCCGCGGAGGCCGTCAACCTCGCCCTGATGGCGACGGATCAGACCTTCACGGTGACGACGATCGCGCCCGAGGCGACCGCGTACGCCAATGTCGTCCCCGCACCCGAGGTCGTATCGGACGTGGGAATCGGCGTCGGCCAGCCGATGGTGTTCCAGTTCACCAAGCCCGTCGCTAACAAAGCCGAAGTGCAAAAGCACCTGAAGGTCGTCACGACGCCGCCGCAAGAGGGCGCGTGGTACTGGACCGATGACTCGAATGCGCACTACCGCGCGGCGCAATACTGGCAACCGGGTACCAAGATCCACATCGAGGCCGACGTGTTCGGCTTGGACCTCGGCAACGGCGTGTTCGGAGCCGAGAACAATTCTGCCGACTACACGGTGCACGACTCGTGGGTCGCGAAGGCCGACGGCAACACCAAGCTGCTGACCGTCTTCCACAACGGCGCGCAGGTGAACTCGATGCCGATGAGCCTCGGGTCGCCAGGCCATCCCTCGCACGAGGGACCGCACGTCGTATCGGCCAGGCAGGACAGCATCGTCATGGATTCCTGCACGTACGGCGTCTGCCAGGGCGATCCAGACTACTACCGCGAGACGGTCGCCCTGAACTTGCGAATCTCGAACGACGGCGAGTTCGTCCACTCCGCGCCATGGTCGGTCGGCGATCAGGGCAGCAGCAATGTCTCACACGGTTGCGTGAACCTGGCACCCGCAAACGCACAGTGGATGTTCGACCGGTTCAACATCGGGGACGTCGTCGAGATCACCAACTCCGGCGGTCCGTTGCTCCCTGTATGGGACACCTACGGTGACTGGGAAGTGCCGTGGGAGCAGTGGAAAGCCGGCAACGCGAACAGCTGAGGCTGCTCTCCTCAAGCGATGTCGACCTGGTCGACAGGTGGCGGATCAAAGTCTGCCGCATCGGTGTCGGTACCGAGTCCGGCCGCGTCGAGTGCCTTCTCGGTGAGATCACGACCCAGCGCGATCATCTCTTCGGCTCGATGGAAGTCGAAGGCCCGGCACGACATCCGGGGTACCCGGATCAACACGTCCGGCGGATATCCGGCCAGCTGGTAGCGGGCCAATGCGGCGCCCATGACGTCGAGTGAACGATTCATGACGTCGAACCTGCTCGAGAGCGCGGGGCCGGTCACGTCGTCGGCGGCGGCGGAAACGTCGGTTTCACGATCGAAGAGCTGAGCAGCACCGCGGCGGAACCGGTTGATCCAGTCGTCCATCGTTCCAGCATCGGAACTCGACTCCGATACCGGCGCCTCGCCGTCGTCTGCGACCCGCTGCTCCTCGGCGCCGAGGCTGATCCCGATCGTCAGATCCGCGCCTGCCGACACTATGGGTGCAAGGGGGAGCGGGTCGAGGATCCCGCCGTCGGCGAGCAGTCGACCGCCGATCGTGTGCGGCGTGATGACGCCGGGAATCGCGATGGAGGCACGGATCGCGTCGTGCACGGGGCCACGCTGAAACCACACGGATCGACCGGCGGTGAGGTCGGTCGCCACCGCTGTGAAGGGGATGGGCAGTTCTTCGATTGTGGTGTCGCCGAGGATGTCTCGAACTCGTTTGACGATCTTCTCCGCGCGGATCACTCCCGGCGCGGTCACCGATATGTCGAGCAGCCGCACCATGTCCAGCTGGGTCAGCGTCGTCACCCACTCGGTGAAGTCGTCGAGTTTGCCGGCGGCATGCAAGCCGCCGACAAGGGCTCCCATGGATGACCCCGCGATTCCAGCGATTGTCAGTCCGCGTTCCTCGAGCACCTGGATCGCGCCAATGTGGGCGTAGCCCCGCGCACCGCCGCTTCCGAGCGCAAGTGCGACGCTCTTGCTGTTCACCACCCTTCGAAGTTACGCCTAGGGCGGCGCTCCGCTCCGACCCTGTACACCTCACACCCGGGATAGCCGGTGTGAGGTGTACATAGCGGCCGCGAAGTGGGCTGCCCACGCTATGGTGGACCATGATCAAGACCCGCCGGAAGTTGGCCGACGGCAGGGAGATTCTGTACTTCGATCTCGATGCTGCGCGTCCGCGCGACGCCGTCGATACGCGCGATCTGCCCATCACGACGACGCATTCGCAGGCGCGCTTCGATGTACTGCTCGGTGAGTGGGTTGTGATTGCCTCGCACAGACAATCGCGGACCTTCTTGCCGCCTGCCGATCAATGTCCGTTATGTCCCTCGACGCCGGAGCGCGCAACGGAGGTTCCCGAATACGACTACCAGGTCGTGTCGTTCGAGAACCGCTTTCCATCGTTGTCCACTACTCCTGTTGTCCCCGGTGGTTTGGCCGACCATGTGCCGGGGTCGCCGATGAGCCTGTTGCGCAACGGTTTCGGCCGGTGCGAGGTGGTCTGCTTCACCAGTGATCACCAGGCCAACTTCGCCGATCTCGACTTCGAGCGCGCCAGACTGGTCGTCGATGTGTGGGCAGATCGGACCGCCGAACTTGCCGCGCTCGACGGCGTCGCTCAGGTGTTCTGCTTCGAAAACCACGGCGAAGAGATCGGCGTGACCCTGGCCCATCCGCATGGCCAGATCTATGCCTACCCGTTCATCACCCCTCGGGCAGAAAAGATCCTGGCCAATGTGACGCGGTACCGAATCGAGAACGGCCGCAACCTTTTCGGTGACTTGCTCGACGCCGAACGCAATTCCGAACTGCGAGTCGTGCAGTCCAACGACGAATGGACGGCGTTTGTCCCACCCGCTGCGCGATGGCCGTACGAGGTGCAGATCTTCCCGCATCGCCGGGTAGCAGACATCCCAGACCTCGACGACGCGCAGCGCGATGGTTTTGCCGAGATATACCTCGACGTGCATCGCCGTTTCGCGCATCGATTCGACGCACCGATGCCTTACATCGCCGCATGGAATCAGGCTCCGATCGGTCGCGGCGAGGACTGGTGGCTGTACATGCAGGTGTTCTCGATCCAGCGCGCGCCCGGAAAGCTGAAGTACCTGGCCGGTTCCGAGTCCGGCATGAACGTCTTCATCAACGACACGACGCCGGAGGACGTTGCCGCCGAACTCCGCGCCGTCGAGCTGGCGGGACCGCAGCCGTGACGCCCAGTTTCGCCGACCTGTTCGCGAATCCGCCGGACGGGCAATGGGTTGCACCCGGCCGGGTCAACATCATCGGCGAGCACACCGACTACAACGACGGTTATGTACTGCCCATCGCGTTACCCCACGTGGTGACGTGTTCCGCGCGGCGGCGGGCAGACAACCAGGTACGCGTCGCATCCGCCCAACATCCCGGCGAACTGGTTGTCGGAATCTCCGATGAGCTCGCCGATCACGATGCAACGGGCTGGTCGCGCTATCCGCTCGGCGTGGTCAACGAATTCGTTCGGCGCCGTCATTCGGTGTCGGGGCTCGACGTGCTGATCGACGGCGCCGTGCCGGTCGGAGCAGGCCTGTCGTCGTCGGCGGCCGTCGAATGCGCTGTGGCACTTGCTGTTCGGGACTTGTTCGACCTGGAGGTGTCCGACGACGATCTGGTCGATATCGCAAGCGCCGCGGAGAACGACTACGTCGGCGCGCCGACCGGGATTCTCGATCAATCCGCGTCGGTTTTCTGCACCCTGGGGCACGCGTTGTTCCTCGACGTCGCGACCGGAGAACGAGCGCAAGTCCCGTTCGACCTGCCGAGCGCGGGCCTGGATCTGCTCGTCATCGATACCAATACACCGCACGCGTTGGTGGAGGGGGAGTACGCGCAGCGGCGGAATCAGTGCAACGCAGCAGCGGCGGCGCTCGGCGTGCGATCGCTGCGCGAGGTGACCGACACCGCGGCGCTCGAGGCAATCACGGACAGCTTATTGCGCAGGCGTGCGCGCCATGTCGTCACGGAGAATGCGCGTGTGCTGGACGTGGTCGACGGGCTTCGATCAGGTAAAGATCCGCGAATGATCGGTCCGATTCTCGATGCGGGGCACGCGTCGCTGAGAGATGATTTTGAAGTGTCAACGATACAGCTGGATACGGCTGCGGAAGTTGCAGTTTCGACTGGAGCCTACGGCGCGCGGATGGTCGGCGGGGGATTCGGCGGCAGCGTCATCGCCCTCGTCGAGCAATCCCGCCGAGACGCCGTTGCCGATGCGATCACCGCAACCTTTGCTGCGAGAAGGTTTGCTGAACCGCGGATGTTCGTCGCAACACCGGCAGCGGGAGCGCGGCGCCTGAACTGACCGACCCGACCGAGTATCGAAGGAGAGGGCAATGACACTCGCTGCAGGCGACCTGCGCATCGACGCCAACTGGGTCGACTATGTGCTCATTTCATTGTATTTCGTGTTCGTCATGGGAATCGGCTACATGGCCAAACAGCGGGTGTCGTCGAGTATCGACTTCTTCCTGTCCGGCCGGTCCTTGCCTTCGTGGGTGACAGGTCTGGCGTTCATCTCGGCCAACCTCGGCGCCGTCGAGATCATGGGAATGTCGGCCAACGGAGCCCAATACGGGCTACCGACAATGCATTACTTCTGGATCGGTGCCATCCCGGCCATGCTGTTCCTCGGCGTGGTCATGATGCCGTTCTACTACGGGTCGAAGGTCCGAAGCGTTCCCGAATTCATGCGGCGGCGGTTCGGTACCGGCGCGCACCTCGTCAACGCGCTGAGCTTCGCTGTCGCGCAGGTACTCATCGCCGGTGTGAACCTGTATCTGCTCGGCACGATCGTCAACGTATTGCTCGGGTGGTCGCTGTGGGTATCGGTCGTGGTGGCGGCGATCATCGTGCTCTCATACATCACGCTCGGCGGACTGTCGGCGGCGATCTACAACGAGGTCCTGCAGTTCTTTGTCATCGTCGCGGCGCTGCTGCCGTTGACGCTCGCCGGACTGCACAAGGTCGGCGGCTGGCAGGGGCTGAAGGACAAAGCGACGGACTCGCCAGGCGGTGCGGAGCAGCTGTCGTCCTGGCCCGGAAACGAATTGAGCGGTTTCTCGAACAACATCCTCTCCGTCGTCGGAATCGTATTCGGCCTCGGTTTCGTGCTCTCGTTCGGTTACTGGACAACCAACTTCGTCGAGGTCCAGCGAGCCATGGCATCGGATTCGATTTCCGCCGCCCGGCGCACCCCGATCATCGGCGCGTTCCCGAAGATGTTCGTGCCGTTCATCGTTGTCATTCCCGGCATGATCTGCGCAGTCCTCGTTCCGCAGATGATCGACTACAAGGCGCAACGGGCAGCCGATCCCAATTTCACGAGTGACACGACCTACAACAACGCGATGCTCTACTTGATGAAGGACGTGTTGCCCAACGGCATTCTCGGCGTAGCGATTGCGGGCCTGCTCGCCGCATTCATGGCCGGTATGGCAGCGAACATTTCCGCCTTCAACACGGTGTTCAGCTACGACCTGTGGCAGCAATACGTCAAGAAGGACAAGCCCGACCACTACTACTTGAACATCGGGCGTTACGCGACGGTCGGTGCCACTGTCATCGCGATCGGCACGGCCTACATCGCGTCGACCTACAGCAACCTGATGGACTACCTGCAACAGCTGTTCAGCTTCTTCAACGCGCCGCTGTTCGCAACGTTCATTCTCGGCATGTTCTGGAAACGGATGACCGCCACCGCCGGTTGGGCCGGGCTCGTCGCGGGAACCCTATCGGCAATCACCGTATTCATCCTGCATGAGAACGACGTATTCACCCTGTCGGGCCAGGGCGCGAGCTTCGTCGCTGCCGGCGTCGCGTTTGTTGTCGATATCTGCGTCAGCGTTGTCGTCACCATGTTCACCGAATCCAAGCCCGCCAGCGAGTTGGTCGGCCTTGTCTATTCGGAAACACCGAAGTCGCAACTCACGGATCCCGACGCGGCGTCGTTGCCGTGGTACCGCCAGCCGACCAAGCTCGCGCTTATCGCACTTGTCATGGTCATCGCGCTCAATATTGCGTTCCTGTAAGGAGATCGAAATGACACAGACTACGGGTCGGGCCAAGCTCACAGCGGGTGCATTCGACATTCGCAACATCATCGGCGGACTGATCGGTATCTACGGAATCGTTCTCGTCATCACCGGCATTGTGTCGCGGTCCGAAGAGGATCTGGCGAAGGCGGATGGATTCAATATCAACCTCTGGGCCGGTATCGCGATGGTCGTCGTTGCGGTAGCGTTCATTTCCTGGTCGGTGCTACGCCCTGTTGTGGTGCCGCCCGAAGCGCCGCCCACGGAGTCCGAAGCCACCGATCCGGAGGAATGACATACATGTTGAGCACGATGCAGGACGAGCCGCTTTCGCTCGCGACACTGTTGCGGTACGGGACGACCGTCAATTCCGAGGCCGAGGTTTCCACCTGGACCGGTTCGGATGTGCGGCGGATGTCGTACGGACAGCTCGGTATCGAGACGGCGCGACTGGCGAATGCCCTGCGTGATCTCGGTGTCGGTGAGAGCGACCGGGTCGGCACGTTCATGTGGAACAACAACGAGCACATGGCGGCTTACGGCGCGATTCCCGCGATGGGTTCGGTGCTGCACACCCTCAACATTCGACTGTTTCCCGAGCAGCTGATTTTCGTGGCCAACCATGCCGAAGACAAAGTGGTGATCGTCGACGCCACGTTGGTTCCGTTGTTCGGCAAGTACCTTCCGTCGCTGAAGACGGTGCGTCACGTCATCGTTGCGAACGGGGATGCGTCCGCACTGGAGGCACCGGCGGGCGTCGAGGTGCACTCGTATTCGGATCTGGTTGGGGCACAGTCGGACACCTATGACTGGCCGACGATCGACGAACGTTCCGCTGCCGCAGCGTGTTACACGTCCGGCACGACCGGTGACCCCAAAGGTGTTGTGTACTCACACCGTTCGATGTGGCTGCATTCCATGCAGGTCTGCGCCACCAACGGTATGGCGCTGTCCGACGCCGACAAGACGCTTGCGATCGTTCCGATGTTCCATGCGATGTCGTGGGGACTTCCGCACGCGGCGTTGATGTGTGGCGCGTCGCTGATCATGCCGGACCGATTCCTGCAGCCGGCGCCGCTGCTGGCGATCATGGCAGCGGAGAAGCCCACGTTCGCTGCGGCGGTACCGACGATCTGGCAGGGCGTGCTGCAGCAGCTCGAGCTCGAGCCGCAGGACATCAGCCATCTGCGTGACGTAGTCGTGGGCGGTGCTGCCGTGCCGCCGTCGATGATGAAGACGTTCGACGAGAAGTACAGCGTCCCGATTCTGCACGCCTGGGGGATGACGGAGACGTCGCCGCTGGGCAGCGTCGCCCGCCCACCCGCGGGTACCGAAGGCGACGAGCGCTGGGCGTACCGGATCTCCCAAGGCAGGTTCCCGGCGAGCGTGCAGGCACGCATCGTCGCCGACGACGGGTCGGTGCAGCCCAACGACGGTGAGGCGGTCGGCGAGGTCGAGGTTCGCGGGCCGTGGATTACCGGCTCGTACTACTCGCCCGACGGTGCAACGATCGATGGCGACAAGTTCAACGACGGATGGCTCAAGACCGGTGACGTCGGCAAGATCACCGCGAACGGCTTCCTTACCCTCGTCGACCGGTCCAAGGACGTCATCAAGTCCGGTGGTGAGTGGATCTCGTCGGTCGACCTAGAGAACGCCGTGATGTCGCACCCGTCCGTCGCCGAGGCGGCCGTGATCGGTGTGCCCGACGCGAAGTGGGACGAGCGTCCCCTTGTCGGCGTCGTACTGCGCGAAGGCAAGTCGGCGACCGCCGAAGAGCTGCGGGACTTCCTGACGGACAAGATCGCGAAGTGGCAGCTTCCCGAGCGGTGGACCTTCATCGGTGAGGTGCCGAAGACCAGCGTCGGCAAGTTCGACAAGAAGCGCCTCCGCGCGCAGTACGGCGACGGTGAGCTGGAAGTCGCGACGCTGTCGTAAAAGCGCCACACACAACTGTGCCCCGGCGATCACATGGATCGCCGGGGCACAGTTATGTGGTTGCTAGTTCGCGTCGATGTCCATGTCGACGAGCACCTTGCGCAGCAGCTTGCCTGTTGCGTTGCGTGGCAGCTCGTCGAGGAACACAACTTCGCGCGGCACCTTGTAACGCGCGAGGTTGTCCTTGATGTAATCCTTGATCTCCTGCGCGTCCCGACTTGCATCGGGCGAGGGAACGATGAACGCGCGCAGGCGCTTTCCGAAATCACGGTCGCCGACACCGACCACCGCAGCTTCGTGCACGTCGGCGCGATCGGCGAGTAGGTTCTCCACTTCGAGCGGGAAGACGTTCTCGCCGCCGGAGACGATCATGTCGTCATCGCGGCCGTCGACGAACCACAGACCGTTCTCGTCGAAGTGGCCGACATCGCCACTGGAGAGCATGCCTTCGACGATCTCCTTGTTACGACCGTCGGTGTACCCGGCGAAGCTCAAGCCGCTCGACACGAAGATCGTGCCGATCGTGTGCGGCGTGTTGACCTTGTTCCGGTCCGCGTCGTAGAGCTGAACGCGGCAGCCGACGGGCGGTTTGCCGACGGTTCCTGGCGCTAGCTTCAGGTCCTGCGGAGTCGCGACGGTGGCAACAGCGACCTCTGTTGACCCGTAGAGGTTGTACAGCACGTCGCCGAAGATCTCAGTTGTGCGCTTGCAGAGATCGGGCGAGAGCGACGATCCCGCGGCGAAGATGATCTTCAGCGAGGAGGTGTCGTACTTCGCGAGGGTCGCCGGGTCGAGGTCGATCATGCGCTGCAGCATCGTCGGCACCACCACAAGGGACGTCGCCTTGTGCTCGTGGATGCCCTTGAGCGTCGATTCGGGGTTGAAGCGCCGCTGGAAGACGATCTTGTTGCCGAGACTCAGGCCGAGCAGGAACTGTGAAAGCCCGGTTCCGTGGAAGATCGGCGCGGCCATGAACATCGTCTCGTTCTGTGGCAGCGGCACCCGATCGAGGAACTGCGCAGATTGAAGTGGCGAAACCTTCTCGCGGGGAGCACCCTTCGGCGTTCCGGTCGTCCCGCTCGTCAAGATCACCATGCCGCCGGGCTTGGCCGGAGGGGCAATCCGTTCGGTGGACTGGCCGGCACTCAAGTCCTCGATCGTCTTGGTGTCCGCCGGCAATTCGTGCTGCGGGTCGACCCAGGTGATCACACGCGGGATCTCGGTGGGGATAGCACTGAGCAAGTCGACGAACTCGCTGTCGTGCAGAACGGCTTTGACGTTCTCGCGCTTGGTCACGTCGGCGAACTGCGGCTTTGCGAAGCCGGTGTTCATCAGCACCAGACGGGCACCGATCTTGCCGGCGGCGAGCATCGTCAGCACCAGGCCGCGATGGTCGCGCGCGAGAACTGCGATGACATCGCCTTGCTTGACGCCGGCGGCCTGCAGTCCGCGGCCGAGGGCGTTCGACTGCTGATCGAGCTGGTCGAAGCTGACCGAACCCTTCTCGTCGACGATCGCAGGAGCTGAGCCGTGCCTACGCACGCCGTGCATGATCACGCCGGCGGTCGGGCCGTACTTGAGCGCGTCGACGGTCGACTTCAAAGCCTCGTCCGGGCGAAGGGGGTTGAACATCCCTCGACGCCTGAGAACGCCGATGCCCTTCGCCAGGTCGCCGGCCGTGCGGAGCTTTTCAATGGGGGAGGGCATGGATCCAGTACCTCGGTACGTCCGGCGGCGCCCCTGCTTTACACAGGGATGACCGCATTGTCAGTGATTTAAGTGCACCCGCAGGTTAGCAGTGACGGGGATTACGGTTCGAGTCAATCGTGACGCAGCGAAAAAGCCTCCCTCGCAGACGCGAGGGAGGCTTCTTCGGGAATGCGCTTACTTCAGTTCGGCAGACGTCTTGCCGAGGATGCGACGAGCAACGATGAGCTGCTGAATCTGCTGGGTGCCCTCGAAGATGTCGAGAATCTTCGAGTCGCGTGCCCACTTTTCGAGCAGCGTGCGCTGCGAGTACGCAACGGAACCGGCGAGCTCGACAGCCTTGAGCGTGATGTCGGTGCCCGTGCGACCGGCCTTGGCCTTCGACATGGAAGCCTCGAGCGAGTTCGGCTTCTTGTTGTCGGCCATCCAGCCCGCGCGCAGGCTGAGCAGGTATGACGCTTCCCAGTCCGCCTCGAGCCGCAGGTATTCCGCGGCAGCGGCGTGCTGGTTGTAGGCGGGGGTGTCGTAGGAGATCTCGACGCCCGCCTCTTCGAGAATCTTGCGAAGCTCCTCGAGAGCCGCGCGGCCGACGCCGACAGCCATGGCCGCCACGAGCGGACGGGTGTTGTCGAACGTCTGCATGACGCCGGCAAAGCCCTTCTCGACGTTGACTTCCGGGCTGCCCAGGATGTTGTCCGCAGGGATGCGGCAATCCTGCAGCAGAAGCACCGCGGTGTCGGACGCCTTGATGCCGAGCTTGTGCTCCAAGCGGGCAACGGACAGGCCCGGTGCGTCACGAGGAACGACGAACGACTTGATCGCCGCACGTCCCTTGCTCTTGTCGACGCTGGCCCACACGACGATGTGGGTGGACCGCTGGCCTGCGGTGACGAAGATCTTCTCGCCGTTGAGTACCCACTCGTCACCGTCGAGGACGGCGGTGGCGGTTACTGCGGCGGAGTCGGAGCCGAAGCTCGGCTCGGTGATGGCCATGGAGGCCCACACCTTGCCGAAACGCTCGAGCTGCTCGTCGGTCGAGACGGCGGCGATGGCAGCGTTGCCCAAGCCCTGGTACGGGATGGACAGCATGAGGCCGACATCGCCCCACGACGTTTCCAACGCATTCAGCAGCGCGGACATGTTGCCGCCGTTGGAGTTTCCAAGCAGCTCGGTCGCGTGCTTGTCTACTCCCGCATCGTCGCTGCGACCGCCTGCGGCGCCACCGATTTCCTGAGTACCCGAGTCCGACAGGCCTTCGATCATGGCGGCCATGGTGTCGAGTTCGACGGGGTACTCGTGCTCGGCGAGGTCGTACTTACGCGAGATCGGGCGGAAGATTTCCGCAGCGACCTGATGCGCTTGGTTGGATGATGCCTTGAGTTTGCGGGGGAGTTCGAGATTGATCATGGAATGGTCCTTACGGAGCGGCGTTGGAAGAGGTCCCGACTAGGTGAGAACTCTCTAGATGAGGACGACACCCTCGGCGATGCCGATGGCACGGAGGTCGCGGTACCAACGCTCCACGGGATGTTCCTTGGTGAAGCCGTGTCCGCCGAGCAGCTGGACGCCGTCCAGACCGATCTGCATGCCCTTCTCGGCGGCGAGTCGGCGAGCAAGCGCCGATTCGCGAGCGAACGAAAGTCCTTGTTCTGCACGCGAAGCGCCGCGCAGGGTGACCAGTCGCAGGCCGTCGAGCTCGATCGCCATGTTGGCAACCATGAAGGCGACCGCCTGGCGGTGGCTGATCGGCTCGCCGAACGCGACGCGCTCGTTGACGTAGGGGATGACGTAGTCGAGCACGGCTTGGCCGGTGCCGACTGCGAGGGAGGACCAGCCGAGTCGGGCGAGCCGGATGGCGTCGGCGTGGTCGTGTTCGCGGTCGTCGGCGGAACCGTCACCGAGGATCGCGGATTCGGACACCGCGACGTCGGTGAGGATCAGCCGGCCGAGTCCTGCGGCGCGCAGGCCCATGCTCGGATCTGCCTCGACGACAAGGCCCTTGGAGTCCGCTTCGACGATGAACAACGTCGGACGGCCGTCGAGGGCTGCCGAGATGATGAACAGCTCGGCGTCGGCGGCGGCCGGCACCATGCTCTTCACGCCGTTTATGCGGTAGCCGCTCGGTGAGCGAACTGCCTTGGTCTGCAATGCAAACGGATCGAACAGTGCACGCGGTTCCGCGACGACGACTGCGGCCGCGGGAACATTCTCACCGGTGAATGCGGGGAGGTAGGTCTTCTGCTGCGTCTCCGAGCCCCACTGCGTGATGGCTACTGCCACACCGCTCGGCGCAAGGATCGGCAGTGCCAAGCCCATGTCGCCGTGCGCAAGTGCTTCTGCGACAAGCGAGTTGGTCACGGCGCCGCGTTCGCTTGCAGCTCCGTCCAGCTCTTCGGGGACGTTGATCAGCGTGATGCCGAGTTCGGCTGCACGGCCGAGCAGATCCTTGGGCGCCGCTGCTGCTGCATCTGCGTCGTAGGCTGCCGGACGCAGAATCTCGGCGGCGAACTCCTTGACCGTCTCGACGATCATCTTCTGCTCGTCGTCAGGGGTGAGGTCGAAGTAGTCCGCGCGGCTCGCTGAGCTGGCGGGCAGTCGCTTCGGCTTGCCGTTGCCGGCAACCTTTTCGAATGCGCGGGTCGCTGCACCGAGGGTGCGGAACCCGGTCTTCGTGCCTTCGTAGGTAACGCGGTTGATCGGCTCGCGGAGCTTGTACTTCTCGGCGAGCTCGGACCCGGTGACAGTGGTGAGGACGCGCATTGCGGCGCCCATCCAGTCACGCTTCGGGTGATTGAGACCCACCGCGGAAGTGTCGCGGGGCCTACGCTTCGTCGCGCTGTCTTGCTTACTCATGATCACCAGTTTCGGGATGGCTGTCATTGGTCGGTGTCGCTATCTTACTCCAGAGTAAGGTACGCCGTCGAGAGCGTTGCGAAAAGAGGCAGGATTCGTCGCGTATGAGAGCCTTGTCACATGCCAGCAATCGCCCAAGTCTTCGCTGCTTTGGCAGCCGCTCTGCACGTGCTGATCTTCACGATGGAGAGCCTGCTGTGGAGCCAGCCCAAGGTGTGGAACCGTTTCTCCGTCGCAAGCCAGGCGGACGCCGACGTATTGCAGCCGATGGCGTTCAACCAGGGCTTTTACAATCTATTCCTGGCGATCGGGATCGTCTTCGGGCTCATCATGGGCGGCGTCGCCGGCCATGCGATCGTCGTGTTCGCGTGCTTCAGCATCGTCGGCGCCGCAGTCGTCCTGGCATTCGGCGGTTCCCAATACTTCCGCGCAGCCTTCGCACAGGGCATCACGCCGGCTATCGCGATGATGTTGGGTGCGGTGCTGTAGTCACTAGGCGCTGAAGTACCGGTGCTTCGCAGACGTTGTTGACGCCGGGTCTGGCGTGTCGTCCGGCAAGTCGATATGCGAAGTGTGAAGAAGCTCTGCGAAGTCGAGCGCCTACTTGTGTACCGGGGACCAGAAGACACCGACGGCGATGTTCGCCAGCGTCAAGGCAAACAAGCTGAAGAAGAGCGCGTCCGGGATCTTCGGTTTTCGCAGATTTGCCATGACGAAGACGAGGATGACCAGCCCGATCCCTAGTTTGACGGCGACCTTGACGTGGTTGACGGTGTCGTCGCCGGCTTCCAATACGCCGACCAGGAGCAACCCGGCGAGGAACGCCGTCCCGATGCCGTCACGCATCGGACCGTTGATCACCTTGTCGGTCGCGGTCATCTGCACGAAGAACCCGCCGAGCAAGGCAGCGAAGCCGACGAAATGTATGAACAGAAGCACCAGTCGCAGAAACTCCATGCAGAAAGCCTAAGCCGAGCTGCCCGAGTCGGCGGTCAATCGGGCGAGCACCGCGTCGTGGAGCAGCCCGTTGCTGGCGACCGCGCTGCCGCCGTGTGGACCGGGGGAGCCGTCCAACGCCGTGAACCGGCCGCCGGCTTCGCGTACCAGCAGATCGAGTGGCGCCAGATCCCAGAGCGAAACCTCGGGCTCCGCAGCGATTTCCAACGCACCCTCGGCGAGGAGGCAGTACGAGAAGAAGTCGCCGTACCCGCGCACCCGCCACACGTCGTCGGTCAACGCGACGAATTGGTCCCGCAGGCCACGGTCGCGCCAGCCGGACAGGCTTGCGAAGCTCAAGCTCGCCGAACCGAGAGTGCTCACCGTTGATACCGAAAGCTGTTTTGCTGCACCGTGTTCGATGGTGCCCCACGCTCCGGCGCCGGCAGCCGCCCACCATCGCCGCGACAATGCCGGTGCACTCACGACACCGACGACGGGAACGCCGTCCTCGAGCAGTGCGATCAGGGTTGCCCAAATCGGCACGCCGCGAACAAAGTTCTTGGTCCCGTCGATCGGATCGATGACCCACTGCCTGCCCTGGAATTCGGCTTCGCCGCCGAACTCTTCGCCGAGCACGGCATCGCCGGGGCGTTGTGCTTCGAGGACCGCGCGGGCCGCACGCTCGACAGCGAGGTCGGCATCGGAGACGGGCGTCAGGTCGGGCTTGTCATCGACATGCAGATCGAGAGCACCGAAGCGCGCACGCGTGATCAGGTCCGCCTCGTCGGCGATCTCGATTGCCAACGCAAGGTCTCTGTCGTATCCAGGCACGGGGTAACGGTACCGGCACGCGTTAACGGCACCGAGCGGTCCAGATCTCGGCATACTTGTAGGTGTGAGCGCGGTGGTTCGTTTCGACGTCGTGTCCGATATCCAGGGCGATCTCGACGATCTTGCGGCTGCGCTCGAAGCGTTTGCCGAATTGGGCCGCAGTGATGCACTGCTCATCAACGGCGACCTCACCCAGAGCGGCCAGATTTCCGAATACGAGAGTCTCGTCGAACGCCTTGCCGCGACTCGGCATCCGCCCGCGTTGTTCACGATCGGCAATCACGATTTCTACAACGGCGAGCCGAGCGATACCTCGATCGACCGGTTCCTGCACTACACGGGGATGCCCGCGCTGTATTCGGCGCACAACATTCGCGGCGTTCGCGTGCTGCGGCTCGGCACGATCGACGGCAGCGAGAAGACGGGCCACTGCGTGATTCTCGGCGACGAGCAACTCGATTGGCTCGCAGCCGAACTCGACAGTGCACCGCCTGATCACCCGGTAATCGTGATGAGTCATCACGCGTTGCCGCACACCGTGTCGGGAACATACGAGGACCCGATTACTCAGGCGCCCAACCTTTATCTCGCCGACTACGCCGAATCCGATCGGCTACTGGACATCCTCGGCGCGCATCCGCAGGTGCTGATGCTCAGTGGGCACACCCATTGGAGCCTTTACCGTCCGGACTGGTTCGCCCGGCGCACCGTTCCGGGTGGGCATCCGCTCGGCTTCGCGGCCGTCAATACCGGTGCGGTACAACGCGGTTTCGGTCCTGACGGCCGCGGCGGCGAGACTCCACTCGACACACGGGAGAACCAAGGCCTGCGAATTGTGGTCCACCGTGCGGGTATCCACATTCACGCCCTCGACTTTCGCAGACACAAGGAGATCCAGTCGACGCGGGTGTAATCAGTCGATCTTGACCTCGTTCAGCTTTCCGGTCGCAACGTCGAACACGAAGCCGCGCAACGATTCGGTTTTCGTGACGAACGGGTTCTTCGCGATACGCCGCAGGGACTGGCGAACGTCCTCGTCTACATCGGGGAAGGCCTCCGCAGACCATGAGGGCTTGACGCCGACCTCGTCCTGGATGCCACGCTTGAACTCGTCGTCGGAGAACGTGAGCATTCCGCAGTCCGTGTGGTGGATGAGGATGATCTCCTTGGTGCCGAGCAACCGCTGGCTGATGGCGAGTGAGCGAATCTCGTCATCGGTCACGACTCCGCCCGCATTCCTGATGACGTGCGCCTCACCGTCCTTCAGGCCGAGGACGCGGTAGACATCGATGCGGGCGTCCATGCAGGCCAGGACTGCGACGTGCTTGCTTGGCGGCAACGGCAACGGCAGCGGACCGGTGAACTGGGCGGCGTAGTTGGCGTTGTTCTCGAGGTACTCGTCGGTGACGCTCATGGGGGCTCCTCATATTCGGATCGGTGCATGAGAATCGTCAGGTCGGCAGCCGCGCGGGGCCACCTATCCGCGCAGCGTGAGCAGAACCGTTGAAGAACGCCTACGGCCGGTTATGTCCCGCTCGGGGACCGGTAACCTTGAGAATCGTGCATCCTGACGTTGCGGCCGACCTCGCCGAGCTCGATACCACTCTGAAGACCATCGAGTCCGTTCTCGATGTCGAGGAGCTCCGCCGGCGTGTCAACGAGCTGGAGCACCAAGCGGCCGACCCCGAGCTGTGGAACGACCAGGAGCACGCCCAGCAGGTCACCAGCCAGCTCTCTCACACGCAGAGCGAGCTCCGCAAGGTCGAGGAGCTGCGGCAGCGGTTGGAGGACTTGCCGGTCCTCTACGAGCTTGCCGAGGGTGAAGAAGGTGCCGCTGCGGAATCCGCCACGGCCGACGCCGACGCCGAGCGCATCTCCTTGCACGGCGACATCGAACTCATGGAAGTGCGCACGCTGCTGTCGGGTGAGTACGACAAGCGCGACGCACTGGTGAACATTCGCTCGGGCGCGGGCGGGATCGACGCCGCGGACTGGGCCGAGATGCTGATGCGTATGTACATCCGCTGGGCGGAAAAGCATGGCTACAGCGTCGAGGTCTACGACACCTCCTACGCCGAAGAAGCTGGAATCAAGAGCGCAACCTTCGCGGTGAAGGCACCGTATTCGTACGGCACGCTCTCGGTCGAGCAGGGCACGCACCGGCTCGTCCGGATCAGCCCGTTCGACAACCAGGGCCGCCGCCAGACGTCGTTCGCCGAGGTAGAGGTGCTGCCCGTCGTCGAAACGACCGACCACATCGAGATCCCCGAGGGCGAGATCCGCGTCGACGTGTACCGCTCATCGGGTCCCGGCGGGCAGAGCGTCAACACCACCGACTCCGCTGTCCGGCTGACGCACATACCGACCGGGATCGTCGTGACCTGCCAGAACGAGAAGTCGCAGCTGCAGAACAAGGTTTCGGCCATGCGGGTGCTGCAGGCCAAGCTGCTCGAACGCAAACGCAAGGAAGAGCGCGCCGAGATGGACGCGCTCAAGGGCGACGGCGGCAGTTCGTGGGGCAACCAGATGCGGTCCTACGTTTTGCACCCGTACCAAATGGTCAAGGATCTGCGCACCGAGTACGAGGTGAACAATCCGACGGCGGTGCTCGACGGTGATATCGACGGCTTCCTCGAATCCGGTATCCGCTGGCGGATGAGCGATCAGGCTTAGGAGATGCCTGTGCTGGGAATCGCGCCGACGACCGATCTGAGTGACTGGATCCGGTCGAGTGGTCTGGAGATCGTCCTCTACATCGTTGGGGCGATGCTCGCGGGCCGGTTCATCACGTGGGGGCGTGACCTGCTGACCGAACGTATCGATCAGAACTTCCAGCACGGTGACGCGCTTGTTCGTTCGGAGGCCGCCAAGCATCGGCATGCGCTGGCCCAAGTGATCACCTGGGTGGTCCTCACGCTCATCTACATCCTCGTCGGGATGGAAGTCCTGCAGCGGCTCGGGTTCAACCTCGCCGGGCTTGTCGCACCGGCAGCGGTGCTCGGCGCGGCGCTGGGCTTCGGCGCGCAGCGCATCGTGCAGGACATCTTGGCCGGATTTTTCATCATCACCGAACGTCAATACGGCTTCGGCGATGTCGTCCGCATCGCAGTCAACGGCTCGTCGGAAGACGCCGACGGTACCGTCGAAGACGTGACGTTGCGGGTCACGAAGATGCGGTCGACCGACGGTGAAGTGATCATCGTCCCGAACGGCCAGATCGTGAAAGTGATCAACCTGTCGAAGGACTGGGCGCGCGCCGTCGTCGACGTTCCTGTTCCGACTTCAGCGGACATCAACCACGTCAACGAGATCCTTCGCGATGTCGGAGCCAAGGCGTATAAGGAAAAGCGACTGCAGGCTTTGTTGTTGGACGAGCCGAGCGTGATGGGAATCGAAAGCATCGAAATGGATCAGGTCAACATCCGGATGGTTGCCCGCACCCTGCCGGGCAAGCAGTTTCAGGTCAGTCGTGACCTCCGCATCCGCGTTGCCGCTGCCTTGCGCCGCGAAGGTCTCGGCGCGGCCGCGGCGGGGTTGACAGGTGCGACTTTGGGCGCCGACGCGCCGGGGGAGCCCGAGTGAAACTGAATCTTCGACGATCCACCACGATCCTGATCGCAGTGTGGTTCGTGACTCTCGTCTTGTACGTCCTCGTCCGCCCGGATCCGCAGCCGCAGTTCGAGATGGTGCCGATCGCCCCGGCGACTACCGCGCCCGCAGCCGTCGCACCGCAGGTCCCGGAACCAAGCCCGTCGCGAACGACCGCTCCGTCGACGTCGACGACGGCCAGCCCAACGACGACACCAGCGCCGCCGACCCCGCCAGTTGCCCCGCCGCCACCTCCATAGGTGGGGGTACCACCGCGCGGTGCACCGGATAGCGTGCGGACGTCCAGCTAAACTGGCTCCCCGTGATCAGCGTCCAGAATGTGACCAAGTCCTACAAGACCTCCAGCAGGCCCGCGCTGGACAAGGTCAGCATCGATGTTGACAAGGGTGAGTTCGTTTTCATCATCGGTGCTTCCGGCTCCGGCAAGTCGACGCTTATCCGATTACTGATCAAGGAAGAGTCGCTGACCTCGGGCGATATCAAGGTCGCCGATTTTCATGTCAACAAGCTTTCCGGCCGCCGGGTTCCGAAACTGCGGCAACGAATCGGTTGCGTGTTTCAGGATTTCCGGCTGTTGCAGCAGAAGACCGTCGAGCAGAACGTGGCGTTTGCGCTCGAAGTGATCGGCAAGCCACGCTCGGTGATCGAGCGGACCGTCCCCGAGGTGCTCGAGCTGGTCGGCCTGTCCGGCAAGGCAGATCGGCTCCCCACCGAGCTGTCCGGCGGTGAGCAGCAGCGCGTCGCGATCGCGCGGGCGTTCGTCAATCGGCCGCTCGTTCTGCTGGCCGACGAGCCGACGGGAAACCTGGATCCCGATACGAGCCAAGACATCATGTTGCTGCTGGAACGAATCAACCGAACCGGCACGACCGTGCTGATGGCGACGCACGACAACCACATCGTCGATTCGATGCGCCGGCGGGTTGTCGAACTGGATCTTGGGCGTGTGGTGCGTGACGAGGCGCGTGGCGTCTACGGGGTCGGCAGGTAACGCCCCGCCCCGACGTGTCCGAAGACTCCTCGACGACAAAGGACGATTGAGCCCAATGCGCGCCAGCTTCATTCTCAGCGAAGTACTCCAAGGACTCCGCCGAAACATCACCATGACCATCGCCATGATCCTGACCACGGCGATCTCACTTGCGCTGTTCGGCGGCGGTCTGCTCGTCGTGCAGATGGCGTCGAAGACGCAGCAGATCTTCCTCGACCGCGTCGAGGTGCAGATCTACCTGACCAACGACCTGTCCTCGTCCGACCCGAACTGCGATCAGGACATGTGCAAGGGCCTGCGCGCCGACCTCGAAGCAACTCCTGGCGTTGTCGCGGTCGCGTACCTAAGCAAGGCCGATGCACTCAAGGACGCCCGCGAGCGAACGTTCAAGAATCAGCCCGAATACTCCGACCTGATCAGTGACAACGCGTTGCCTGCCTCGTTCAAGGTGAAGATGAGCGACCCCGAGCGGTACGGAGTCATCCTCGAAACCTTCAAGAATCGGCCCGGCGTCGCCAGCATTCTGAATCAGAAGGAACTCGTCGATCGACTGGTGAGCGTCTTCAACGGGTTGCGCAACGCGGCATTCGCGTTGGCGGTCGTGCAAGCTTTCGCAGCACTGCTGCTCATTGCGAACATGGTGCAGATCGCGGCATTCACCCGGCGAGCCGAAGTTGGCATCATGCGACTGGTCGGCGCGACGCGCTGGTACACGCAGCTGCCGTTCTTGGTCGAAGCGGTCGTCGCGGCACTGATCGGAACTGTGCTGGCAATCGTCGGGTTGTTTGTGGCAAAACCGCTGGTCATCGATGGTGTGCTGGGTGACCTCTACGACGTCAACGTGTTCGCCAAGGTGACCAACAGCGACATCCTGCTGATCTCGCCGATCCTTGCCCTGATCGGTCTCGGGTTCTCTTCGGTGACGGCGTACATCACCCTGCGGCTCTACGTGCGGGAATAAACCCTTTGCCAGCGGACATATCCTTGAGGCTTACGTTCACGGTTAAGGGCGAGATGACGAAAGGGGCCCGGACATGAAAGAGAAGGGCCGCAAGGCCATCGCGACCAATCGCAAGGCGCGGCACAACTACTCGATCATCGATGTGTACGAAGCAGGAATCGCCCTGCTCGGCACCGAGGTGAAGAGCCTCCGCGAAGGAAAGGCGTCGCTCGTTGACGCGTTCGCCACTGTCGACGACGGTGAAGTGTGGTTGCGCGGGCTGCACATTCCCGAGTACACGCAGGGCACGTGGACCAACCACTCGCCGCGGCGGACTCGGAAACTGTTACTCCACAAGCGCGAGATCGAACACCTCGTCGGCAAGACCCGCGAGGGGAACCAGACGCTCGTTCCGCTGTCGATGTACTTCGCGGACGGCAAGGTCAAGGTCGAGCTGGCGCTGGCTCGAGGCAAGCAGGACTACGACAAACGTCAGGATCTGGCCAAACGGGACGCCGAGCGCGAGGTGACACGAGAGCTCGGACGTCGGATCAAAGGCATGCGCTGACCGGCATACTCCTCGCTCTCGTTGCCGCTATCGGCTACGGAGTGAGTGACTTCGTCGGGGGAGTCGCTTCCCGACGCGTTGCAGCACTGCGCGTCGTGATCGTGTCCTATCCACTGTCGGTGCTGATCGTGCTGATGCTGGCGCCGTTCTTCGGCGGATCCTTGACGGTCCACGCCCTGGTGTGGGGACTTGCCTCCGGCGTTGCGGGTGGGCTGGCTGTCTGGTGGTTCTACCTCGCGCTTGCGTCGGGTCCGATGGCTGTAGTGTCGCCGCTGACCGCAGTGCTTGTCGCGGGCATACCTGTGTTGGTCGGCGTTGCGATAGGCGAACGCCCGGCGATGCTGGCATTTGTCGGCATCCTCCTTGCTCTGGTGGCAGTGGTGCTGGTCAGCCGCGAATCCCCGGACGATACGACCGAGGAAATCACCGGCGGACGGCGATTGCGGTTCACGAAGACGGTCGCATGGCTGACCGTGGGTTCGGGTGTAGCGTTCGCGTTCGCTTTCGTGTGCCTGCATCAGATCGGACCGGGCGGTGGGCTGTGGCCGTTGCTCGCATCCCGGATCGCGGCGACCGTCGTCGTCTGGCTGGTTGCGTTGTCGACCCGTCAGTTCACACTGCCGCATGGCGAGCCGCTCAAACTTGCGGTGTACGTCAGCGTGCTCGATGTGATTGCCAACGCCGCAATGATGTTCGCGTTCCAGGGCGGTTATCTGTCCCTGGTCAGCGTCATCGGATCGCTGTATCCCGCAGCCACAGTCTTGTTGGCGATGTTGATGCTCGGCGAACGCGTCGGCCGCCTGCAGCAGGTAGGAATGGTCCTTGCCCTCGGTGCGGTCGGGCTCATAGCGGGCGCGTAGCGCCCGTGCGCGTTTTATACCCCCTCGGGACCGGGTGTGATGTCTCAGGACATGTTGAACAAATGTGTCTCAGGACTTCGTGGACGATTTTTTGGTGAGCAATTGTGAGGTTACCGTTCTGTCGAGGGTCAGGGTGCGTGCGAGGCGGTCATCGACCATGATGGTGACCTCG
>JBBSKP010000015.1:0-41935 GCA_038256175.1 Mycobacteriales bacterium | reverse complement strand
TCGAGCGTCTGCCTGGCGATCTGCGGCCATGAGAATTCGGCAATGGCACGTTGCCGCCCAGCGCGACCCATCGCCGCCGCGGTCTCGGGATTGCTCGCGACCTCGTTGACGGCCTCCGCGAGATGTTGTTCGAAAGCCTCGGGCTCGTAGGAGTTGTAGTGCACGAGCCGGCCGTTGCGACCGTCCTCGACGACCTCTGGAATCCCGCCGACGTCGGATGCCACGACTGCGGTTTCGGTGGCCATCGCCTCGAGGTTGACGATGCCGAGCGGCTCGTAAACCGAAGGGCACACGAAGACCGTTGCTGCTGAAAGAATTTCGCGGATCTTCGCAGTCGGGAGCATTTCGCGCACCCAGTAGACGTTTTGCCGGTGCGCGGAGAGTTCGGCGACCGCGCGTGCGACCTCGGCCTCGATCTCGGGAGTATCCGGCGCGCCCGCACACAAGATGAGCTGGATGTCGGGGTGGAAGTTCTTGGCGGCCGCCAGCAGGTGGCCGACGCCCTTCTGCCTGGTGATTCTGCCGACGAACGCCACGATCGGCTTGTCGGTGCGCACACCGAGATCCGCGAGTGCCGAGTCGGCCGGGTCGTCGGCAGGACCCGGGTACCAGACGGCGGTATCGATTCCGTTGTGCACCACGTGCACTCGCGCAGGGTCGAGGGCCGGATAGGCGTCGAGCACGTCGAGCCGCATGCCTTCGCTGACCGCGATAACCGCGTCGGCGTTTTCGACGGCATTACGTTCGGACCAGGATGAGATCCGGTAGCCACCACCGAGCTGTTCGGCTTTCCACGGCCTGCGAGGTTCCAACGAGTGCGCGGTGAGCACGTGAGGCACGTCGTAGAGCGCCCCCGCGAGATGTCCGGCAAGGCCCGCGTACCAGGTGTGCGAATGCACTATGTCGACGCCTGCGGCGTTGTGCGCCATCCGTAGCTCGGCGGACAGGATTCGCAGTGCTGGATTGGCTTCGGCGAGCGCCGGATCCGGCTCGTGCACGAACGCGCCCGCTCGCGGTGCGCCCATGCAATGGACGTCGACTTCGCAGAGCTGTTTCAGCTGCGTCACCAACTCGGTGACATGGACTCCCGCACCGCCGTAGACCTCAGGCGGATACTCCCTCGTCATCATCGCCACCCGCACGGTGTAAACGTATCTGTCGCCGCAACATCAAGCCACAGCGGACTTCACCGGGGTGCCCGCTAGCGGCAGCCGGAGGAGCCGGATAGGTTTGCAGTGTGAGGAGCCAGCCGCATGTGCTTGGAATCGTGCTCGCCGGCGGTGTGGGTAAGCGTCTGTACCCATTGACCGCCGACCGGGCAAAACCGGCAGTCCCCTTCGGTGGGGCGTACCGGCTGATCGACTTCGTGCTGAGCAACCTCGTCAACGCCGGTTATCTGCGGATTTGCGTGCTCACTCAGTACAAGTCGCACTCGCTGGACCGGCACATCTCTCAGACTTGGCGGCTGTCCGGATTCGGCGGGGAGTACATCACCCCGGTTCCGGCGCAGCAGCGGCTCGGCCCGCGGTGGTACACCGGCAGCGCCGACGCGATCTTGCAGTCGATGAATCTGATCTACGACGAGGATCCCGAGTACATCGTGGTGTTCGGCGCCGATCACGTCTATCGGATGGATCCGGAGCAGATGGTGCAGCAGCACATCGACTCCGGCGCGGGAGTCACGGTCGCGGGGATTCGCGTTCCGCGCAGTGAGGCGACCGCCTTCGGCTGCATCGACGCCGACGAGTCGGGCAAGATTACTCAGTTCCTCGAGAAGCCGGCACACCCGCCCGGTACTCCGGACGACCCGAACGCGACCTTCGCCTCGATGGGCAACTACGTCTTCACGACCAAGGTGCTGGTCGACACGATCAGGGAAGACGCACTCAACTCCGATTCCGACCACGACATGGGTGGCGACATCATCCCGGCGCTGGTCTCTTCCGGTGATGCCAACGTCTACGACTTCAAGGACAACATCGTTCCCGGAGCGACCGACCGCGATCGGGGGTACTGGCGAGACGTCGGCACGATCGACGCCTTCTACGAGGCCCACATGGACCTGGTGTCGGTATATCCGGTGTTCAACCTCTACAACAAGCGCTGGCCGATTCGCGGTGCGGCGGAGAACCTCCCGCCGGCAAAGTTCGCGCAGGGTGGGCTCGCGCAGGAGTCCGTCGTCGGTGCAGGCTGCATCTTGTCGGCCGCGACTGTGCGTAATTCGGTCCTGAGCAGCAATGTCATGGTTGAGGACGGCGCGACGGTCGAGGGCAGCGTCTTGATGCCCGGCGTCCGGATCGGCAAGGGAGCCATCGTCCGCCGAGCGATTCTGGACAAGAACGTCGTAGTCGGCGAGGGCGAGATCATTGGTGTCGACCTCGAACGCGACCGCGAACGGTTCGCCGTCAGCAACGGTGGCGTCGTCACCGTCGGCAAGGGAGTCTGGATCTAGCGCAGGTCCCGGCGCCGGAAGCCGACCAGCCCGACCGTGAACAACCCCGCGGTGATCAGCAGGAGCCAGAGCACCGGTGCTGCGCTGAATTCGCCGCCCGGGAGCTTCGGCAGGTGGCTGAACGGCTCGAGGTCCCGGATCCATTGCGGCGCATCGACGATGGATCCGACCATGAAGATCAGTCCGAACGTCGCCAGCACGCCCCACGCCACGGGAGTGAACCGCGGGAAAACGCCGAACAGCGCGACGGTCACGGCCGCGAGTAGCCAGATCGCAGGCAATTGGATCATGGCTCCCGCGACGACGGCCGGCAGCTTGCCGCCGATATCGCCGACGGACGCACCGTAGGTGAACCCGCCGAGGACTCCGGCGACCAACATCGCCAACGCCGGCCCGAGAGTGGCGAAGAAGATGTGGCTTGCCGCCCATCTCGTTCGCCCGACTGCGCCGGCAAGGACGGATTCCCCGCGCTCGGCATTCTCCTCGGAGAACAATCGCAACGCCGCCGAGATCGCATACGCTGCACCGGCAATTCCGAGCATCCCGAAGCCGTAGGCGACAAACGCGTCCTCGAGCGATTCGGTGCCGCCGAACCGCATGATGATGTTGCGGATTGTTTCGCTGTCGCCGATCTGACCGCTCACGCTGTGGGCTGCGCTGCCGATCAGTAACCCGTACAGGGACAATCCCGCGGTCCACGCCACGAGCGTTCCGCGGTGCATCCGCCAGGCCAGGCCGATGGTTCCGCCGAGCGAGGATGCTGCCGTCGGTGCGCCCAACCGTTCGGCGATGAGGCCGGAGCCGACATCTCGCCTGCGGAGCAGCCGGAACGCCGCCGCGGTCAGCACAATCGTTGCGCCCAAGTGCAGGAGCAGCACCCACCACCGCTCGTTGGCGAAGGCGCGCACCTGCAGTGACCAGCCCTGGGGGGCGAGCCAGGACAACGTCCCGGAACCGGCGTCGCCGACAGCGCGCAGTGCGTATGCGGTCCCGAGGACGGCGAGCGCGATGCCCCGCGCAACGCGGACGCTAGTGCTCAATTGCGCTGCGACGGCGGCAACAGCTGTGAACGCAAAGCCCGAACCTGCCATCGCGAGGCCATATGCAACCGATCCTCCGACAGGCAGGTCGATGCCGATAAGCCCTGCCGTGCAAAGTATTCCGACCATTGCGGACGCGCCGAACGAGAGCAGCAGCGCCGCGGTCAGTCCTGAATACCTGCCGACGGATGTCGAATCGAGTAGTTCGGCTCGCCCGGATTCCTCTTCCATTCGCGTGTGCCGGATGACCGTCAGGATCACGGCGACGCCGATCAACGTGAAGTACATGCCAGCTTTCCAGAGGCCGACCTGGCCGATGCTGGAGTTGAAAATCGGTCCGTACATTGCGATTTCGGTGGCGCTGGCTCTCGTTGTCGCCGCGAACTCGGCGAGCGCGGCCGGTGTCGTGTAGATGCCCTCGATGCTCTTGACGTAACCGACGGGTGCGAGTCCGAATACCAGCACCCACAGCGGTACGACGATGCGATCGCGACGAAGGAACAGCCGTAGCTGATACAGCGTGCCGGTGAAGTCGGATGACGGTGCCGCCGGTGCAGGTAGGCGGGGAGACAGCGTTGTCGTACTCATGCCCGCACCTTCTCCCGGGTGTCCTTGCCGTCGATCTCGTAGTGCCGCAAGAAGAGCTCTTCAAGAGTGGGGGGCTGGCTGACGAGCGTGCGGACCCCGGCATCGCCGAGTACACGGATGAGCTCGCCGAGACTCGCACTGTCCACCTGGCAATGCAGCATCGAGCCGTCGATCTTGATGTCGTCGACTCCCGGGATTCGACTCAAATCACCTGGGTCGCCGAGTAGTTCGGCGGTGATCGAGGTGCGACTGAGGTGTCGCATCGACTCGAGCGTGCCACTCTCGACGGTCTTACCGGCGCGGATGATCGTCACGCGCTCGCACAGCGCTTCGACTTCGGACAGGATGTGGCTCGACAGCAGTACGGTTACTCCGCGCTCACGCGCCTCGGTGACGCATTCGCGAAAGACCTGTTCCATCAAGGGATCCAGGCCGGATGTCGGCTCATCGAGCAACAACAGTGTGGCGTTGGACGAGAACGCCGATACCAGCGCAACCTTCTGCCTGTTGCCCTTGGAGTAGGTGCGCGCCTTCTTCCGCGGATCGAGGTCGTACCGTTCGATGAGTTCGGCGCGGCGCGTGGTGTCGATTCCGCCGCGTAGCCGGGCGAGCAGGTCGACTGTCTCACCACCGGACAGGTTGGGCCACAAGGTGACATCGCCTGGGACGTAGGCGATATCGCGGTGCAGCTCGACTGCGTCGGTCCATGGGTCGCGCCCGAACATCGTCGCTTCTCCCGATGTGCGACGGAGGACGCCGAGCAGCACCCGGATAGTGGTGGATTTGCCGGAACCGTTGGGACCCAGGAATCCGTGCACTTCACCTTCGGCGACTTCGAGGTCGAGTCCGTCGAGTGCGCGCACCTGGCCGAAGTGCTTGTGCAGGTTGCGAACTTCGATGATGCCGGGCATGGCGTCTCCTACTTAGAGTGCTGCGGTGCTTGTGTTCTGGGACCGCTGCTCGACCAGTGCGCCGAACAGTGCTGGATCGGTAAGGAGCCCTTCTGTGTAGAGCTCGAGTGCGGGGAACATGATCTGGTCGGTGAGTTCGCGCACTGCGAGTCCCCAGTCGATCGGGCCGGGCCGGTCGCCGCGCATCTGCAGGAAGAGCAGCGTGCTGCCGAGGCTCTGCATCGTGAGGTACCGGGCTCGCGCCGCGGGATCCTTGCTGGGGCGAAGCGTCCCCGCGGCGACGCCTTCTTCGAGGTATTGCTCGGTGTTGGCGACCATGTGCTCGAAAAGCTCTTCGGCAAGCCGGCCCCCGGCTTGGTAACTGCGCACGATGTACGCGATCAGCGCGGCGTAGTCCTCGACCTCGGCGAGTTGCTCGAGCAAGCTGGCGGCGCTCGGCCGCGTCAGGAATTCGCTCTTCGTGACTCGAATGGTGTCGAGTACGTAGCCGTCGCATTCCGCGCGAAGGCCCTCTTTGGAGCCGAAGTGATGGTTGACGAGGCCGGGTGACACTCCGGCCGCAGTGGCGATCGCCCGGACTCCCGTCGAGAAGCCCTGTTCGCCGAACACCGTGATCGCCGCGTCGCGAATGCGAGCACGGGTGGTGAGATCGGCAGTGACTGAACGCATGTTTAATACACTAAACACTCGTTCAATCAGGCGCAAGCGCCCGTGTGTCCTTTCGGAGGGCCGGGCCTCCAAAAAGACGCACGAGGCCGAAGGCCCTAGCGCGAGGCCGAAGGCCCTATCCGCGGGAGGCGGCCAGCAACCCGTCGCCGACGGGAATCAGCACCTTGGTGAGCCTGTCGTCCTCGGCTATCGCCCGTGCCGCTGCTCGGACCGCGAGGGTGGCTGGATCGCGCTGACCAGAGTCGGCGACGCGGCCACCGAGCAGCGCATTGTGGAACAGGATCAATCCGCCGGGACGCAACAACCGCACACCTTGCTCGACGTAGTGCGGGTGATCGACCGGTGTCGTGTCGACAAAGACCAGGTCGTAGGCCGAATCCGCGAGCCGCGGCAGCACGTCGAGCGCACGACCGTTGATCAACCTCGTGCGCGAACCGGTGATGCCACCGGACCGGAAGGCCTCCTTGGCGGCGCGCTGATGTTCGGGCTCGGAATCGATGGTGGTCAGCGTCCCGTCCTCGCGCATGCCGTCGAGCAGCCACAATCCGCTCACGCCGGCACCGGTGCCGACCTCGACGACAGTCTTCGCGTCGAGCAACTGGGCAAACATGCTCAGCAGTGCGCCAACCGACGGGGGGACCGGCGCGGCGCCGAGGTCGACGGCACGCTCACGCGCGGAGACAAGCACCTCGTCCTCGACAACGGATTCCTCGACATAGGCCAGCGTTCGCTCAGGGTTGGTAAGCACAATTGCGAGGTTATCGCCGTATTGTCCGCCGTTCTGCGAGGCGCGCGACGAACGGGCACAATCCCACGCCGCCGAACGTCGGGAAAAACTCTCAGCGATCCCTCAGCTTCCTCACACTGCAGGCATATCGCGATAGGAGAGAGTAGTGATCACGCCAGGCCGCTGATTGCGGGCCCGAAGCGACATGACAGTGGTGAGTCGGGGATCAAGGCATGGGGAACAAAGCACCGAACCTATGAGTTACACCCATACACGACACTGACGTGACGCGTCAGCGCTCGTGGTCCTGAGTAGGAGGTTCAACCCATCCACATGGTCAACGCGGCGCGCGATTACGCAAGCTTGCCGCCTGCTCTCGCAGATGCGGCCCTTATCCCTGAAGACTCCTTGACCGGCACGGCAGCATTCGACGCGACGGGCGAGCAGTCCGCGATGCCTTCGTGGGACGACCTCGTGCGTGAGCACGCTGACCGTGTGTACCGGCTGGCCTACCGGCTTTCCGGCGATGCCCAGGATGCCGAGGACCTGACGCAGGAGACCTTCATCCGGGTGTTCCGGTCCTTGTCCAGCTACCAGCCGGGGACATTCGAGGGCTGGTTGCACCGCATCACAACAAACTTGTTCCTCGATATGGTCCGCCGCCGGAATCGAATCCGGATGGAGGCCTTGCCTGACGACTACGACCGGGTGCCGGCCCAGGGCCCCACACCGGAGCAGGCGTACCACGATGCCGTGCTCGACCCCGATTTGCAGTCGGCTCTGGACTCGCTGGCGCCCGAATTTCGCGCAGCGGTTGTGCTGTGTGACATCGAAGGACTGTCGTACGAGGAGATCGGTGCGACACTGGGAGTGAAGCTCGGTACCGTACGCAGCCGAATCCACCGTGGACGGCAGGCCTTGCGGGAGTATCTCGCGCACAAGGCCGACGCAGAGGGTCCGTTGAGCGTTGCTTGACAGCGCGCGCGACCAGGAGGATTTGATGACCCGTGCCGGTAGGGGCGACGAGCGCGGCGACGGCGAATCGATGCCGCGTCGTAAGTTCGGTTCGACCGAGCACTTGGCGAGTGAAGCAATAGCCGCCTATGTCGACGGTGAGCTGCGGATCAACGCCTATCTGCGCGCCTCCCATCACCTCGCGATGTGTCCGGAATGTGCCGCCGAGGTCGAGGCCCAACAGCAGGCACGAGGCATGCTGCGCCGGTCCGGTGACGTGTCGATGCCGAAGTCGCTGCTCGGCACGCTGAGCCAGATCCCGACGGGCGAATTCCCGTTGTGCCGCACCGACTTCTCGTCCTCGACCGAGAGCAAGCGCTGGCTACCGCGCTGGCGCAAGTAGAGTTTGCGGCGTGACCTCGGAATCGACCAAGCCACAGCAATCTGACTCGGGGAACCTGCGGCCGTCCGATGCCCCGGTGCTCGGACCTCGGCCGGTCTTCCGGCCAGAGATCGACCCCACGTTCACTCGCGCTTTCGGCAGGCCTGATGGTGTGCCGGGATCGTTCTCGCCGGCCGCGCGCCGCAACGACGCCTCGCCTGAACTCACGCTTCGTCCGCCGGACTCGATACTTGCCGAGGCTTTCGGCAGGCCGGACGGCGAGACCGAATCCATTCAACGCGACCCCGATGCGGGCCACGGTGACATTGCCGAACCCGAACCCGAGGATCCCTGGCGCGACCCGGCCGCGGCGGCTCGTCTCGGTCCGCCGGCCCTGCACAAGCCGGAGCACGTCATCGCGCCCGTCGCGGAGCGACTCGGTGTTCGCGAAGTGTTGTTCGGGAGCCGCGTTGCGCCGAAGGCGTTGGCACTGCTCGCGGCGATCGCAGTTGTGATCGGCCTTTTCGGCGGGCTCCTCGGCAAATTGACCGGTGAACTTACCGGCGATCTGACCAGCAAGAAAGTCGCGTTGCAGCAAGTGGGGACCGATTCCGGCAAGCCGCGCGGTCAGGTCGAGAAGGTCGCCGACGCTGTGCTGCCGTCGGTCGTGTCCATCCAGGTGACCCTCGGCGACAACGCGGCGACGGGTTCCGGCGTCGTGATCGACGGTGAGGGCTACATCGCGACGAACAACCACGTGATCTCGATGGCCGCGCAGGATCCCGAGAAGTCCACGCTGCAGGTCATCTTCTCCGACGGCACCAAGGTTCCAGGCAAGATCGTCGGGCGCGACACCAAGACCGACCTCGCGGTACTCAAGGTCGACGCCAAGAACCTCACCGTCGCGCAGCTCGGCAAGTCGGACGATGTGAAGGTGGGGGAGGACGTCGTCGCAGTCGGCTCCCCGCTCGGGCTCAGCAAGACCGTGACGTCGGGCATCGTGAGCGCCCTGCACCGGCCTGTGCGACTGAGCGGCGAGGGTACCGATACCGATGCTGTTATCGACGCAGTTCAGACAGACGCGGCCATCAATCCGGGTAACTCCGGCGGCCCGCTCGTCGACGACGAGGGTCGGGTTATCGGCATCAACAGCGCAATCCGAAGCGAAAGCGGCGGTTCGGTCGGCTTGGGCTTTGCCATTCCGATCGACGACGTGACCCGAGTTGCTCAGGCCCTCATCCGCGACGGCGTGATGCATCATCCGCAGATCGGCGTCAACGCGCGGTCCGTCGTCAACGACGCGACCAGTGGCGCCGAAGTTGCCAACGTCAAGGCGGGTAGTCCGGCCGCGAACGCAGGCATCGTGGAGGGCGACGTGATCGTGCGGGTCGCCGACCGCCAGGTATCCAACTCCGAAGAGTTGACCGTTGCAGTGCAGCACCAGCAGATCGGTGCAACCGTGCCGATCCAGATCTTCCGGGACGGCCGTCTCGTCGATCTGCAGATCACGCTCGCTTCCGACTGACCGTCGCGTCGCTCGCCAGAGATAGGATCAGCATCGTGTTCGGCAACATCGGCTGGGGCGAGATGATGGTTCTTCTTGTCGCCGCGCTCGTCATCCTGGGACCGGAGCGGCTGCCGGGCGCCGTGATGTGGGTGACCAAGACGTTGCGTCAGGTTCGCAATTACGCAAGTGGCGCCACCGCGCAGTTGAAAGACGAACTGGGCCCGGAGTTCGACGACCTGCGGAAACCGTTGTCGGACCTCAACCAGCTGCGGGGGATGACGCCGCGAGCCGTGATCACCAAACATCTGCTCGATGGCGACGATTCGCTGTTCACGAGCACGTTCGATGTGAAACCGAATGATTCGCAAGCCTCGAATGCCAGCGCGCCGCCGTCGCCGCCCTCGCTGTCGAAACCGTTGACATCAGGTGAGCGGCCGCCTATCGACCCAGATGCCACATAGGGCGACTAAGCTTGCGGAATGCATGCCCGGGTGCCTACCCGAACGGGACTGCGTGGGGGGATAACAGGCTCCCCCCCACCCGCTCTACGTCCGATCTTGAGCGTGTCAGTCCTGTTGATCAGCGCTGCAATTGCGTACTCGGCGGTGGCATCCGCTCGGGGCGGCAAAGGCAATGAATGGTATTTCGCGGCCGCGGTCGCCGGGTTGTTCGTTGCGCGCGGACTGCATCTCCGTAGGCGGATCACACTTGCTCATCTGACGTTTGCGGTCATGCTCGTTGCGATCGGCGACATCGCATATCGAACCGACCACTCGACGGCCGGATTCGTGCTGCTGAGTGCCGCGGGGATGGCGTTGATGCTCGCGCCGCGGAGCAAGCCGCAGCCTGGTCAGCTGTGCCAAGTTGCGGCCCTCGTTGCGCAGACCCGCGACGATCCGCTCGCGCCGTTCGCGCTGCATTCGACCAAGAGTTACTACTTCAATCCGCAGCGGACCGCGGCGATCGGTTACCGCACGAGGCTGGGTATGGCGGTGGTTGCCGGCGATCCGATCGGCGCCGCTGACGAGTTCGAATCCTTGATCGCCGATTTCTCGATATTCGCGCGCGATCACGGCTGGCGAATCGCGGTCCTCGGCGCCGGTGAACGATGCGCCAAGTTGTGGACGGCCGCCGGTTACGGCTTGCGGGCGATCGCGATCGGGCGCGACGTCGTAGTCGACGTACCCGGTTTCAACCTCGACGGCCGTCGGTTCCGCAATCTTCGCCAGGCGGTCAGCCGTACCCACAACTTCGGTGTCGAGACCGAGATCGTCTGGGAAGCGGCACTTTCCTATGCGCGACGAGCGGAGCTCATGGCGATCGTCGACGAGTCGCACGCCGGCCATCAATCGCGCGGCTTCTCCATGATCTTGGATCATCTGCTCGACGGCAGGCATCCGGGAATGCTGCTCATCATCGCCCGAGATGCGTCTGGGCGAGCCGTCGGTTTCCAGCGTTACGGCACGTCCGCGGGCGGCCGCGAGCTGAGCATCGATGTTCCGTGGCGCGTGAAGGATGCGCCGAACGGACTCGATGAGCGGATGACGATCGATGTGATCGCCTATGCGCGAGCCAACAACGCGGACAAGGTCTCGCTAGCGTTTGCCGCGTTCCCCGATATCTTCACCGACGAGCACCGATCGAGGCTGCGGGCGCTCGTCTACCAGGTGATCCACCTCGGCGATCCGCTGCTGAACCTCGAGTCGCTCTACCGCTTCCTTCGCAAGTTTCACGCGCTCGGCGATCAGCGCTACGTGCTGATCCGGCTACGTGAGGTGGTGCCGGCTGCGATCGCATTGCTGACGCTGGAATTCGTTCCGCACCGCCGGGAGTACTAGCCAGTTCACAGGTGGCGCGTCGTGTCGATGCCGAGCGACATTCCCGCCAGGCCGCGCTGACGGACCGACAGTTTGTCGGCGATCTCGCGCAATGCCTTGCCTGCGGCGGAATCGGGGGCGCTGAGGACGATCGGCATGCCGTTGTCGCCGGATTCGCGGACAGCTTGTTCGATCGGAATCTGGCCGAGCAGTGATACTTTCGACCCGACTGCCTGTGTAAGTCGGTCTGCGACATCCTGCCCGCCGCCGGAGCCGTACAGGTCCATTCGCGAGCCGTCGGGAAGGTCGAGCCATGACATGTTCTCGATCACGCCGGCGATGCGCTGGCGGGTCTGCAATGCGATTGCGCCTGCGCGTTCGGCGACCTCGGCGGCGGCCGGTTGCGGAGTGGTGACAACCAGAATCTCAGCGCCGGGAATAAGCTGAGCGATCGAAATCGCGATGTCACCGGTGCCGGGCGGCAGGTCGAGCAGGAGCACATCCAGGTCGCCCCAGAAGACGTCGGCGAGGAACTGCTGCAGCGCGCGGTGCAACATCGGCCCACGCCACACCACCGGTGTGTTGCCCTTCGTGAACTGGGCGATCGAGATCATCTTCACGTTGTGCGCCACCGGCGGCATGATCATCCGCTCGACCTGTGTCGGCCGAGCATCGGTGCCGAGCATGCGCGGGATGGAGTGGCCGTAGATATCGGCGTCGAGCACGCCGACCGACAGGCCCTTCGCTGCCATCGCCGCCGCGAGATTTACTGTGACACTGGACTTTCCGACGCCGCCCTTGCCTGACGCGACGGCGTAGACGCGGGTCAGGGAGCCGGGCTGGGCGAACGGGATCACGGGCTCGGCAGAGTCGCCCCGAAGCGACTTGCGGAGTTCGGTCCGCTGCTCGTCGTTCATCACGTCGAGATCGACCGATATAGGTCCAACCCCCGGGACATCGGCGACGGCCTTCGTCACGCGCTGGGTGATCTCGGTGCGCAGCGGGCAGGCAGCGGTGGTCAGGTAGATGACAATGTCGACGCTGGAATCGGCGCCGATCACGATGCTCTTGACCATTCCGAGTTCGGTGATCGGCTTGCGGATCTCCGGATCGTCCACCTTGGCTAGGGCGGCGCGAACTTCGGATTCCATGACGACAGACATGGTTCGATCCTACGGAGAAGCCGGGGCGAGCGAAGCGAGGGGGGAGTGACGCTGTCAGTGGATGAGCGGGAGGGCCTCGGCGGGTGGCACGATGCCGGTGGAGTAGCCCAGCGACCATGCCATCACGTTGGCGACGTAGGCCATCGAGTTGTTGTAGCGGAGGATGGCCTTCGTCTGCTGGCCGAGATCGCGCATGTTCAGGCCGCCGTCGCAGAGATACTTGCCGGTCGTGAGTGCTGCGTCGAACAGGTTCTGGGGATCGATCTTGCCGTCACCGTTGCCGTCTGCGCCGTACCTCTTCCAGGTTTCGGGGAGAAACTGCATCGGGCCGACCGCGCGGTCGTACGAGGAGTTTCCGTCGAGTGCGCCGCCGTCGGTGTCGCTGATGACGTTGTTGCCGTAGAGGCTGCCGTCGAGGACGGGTCCGAAGATCGGCGTTGTTAGGTCGCCGTTCGCCGCTGCCTTGCCATCGTTGGCGTGCGTACTTTCGACTCTGCCGATTCCGGCGATCAAGGTCCACGGGATTCCGCAAACCGGATTCTGGATGGCCAGTGTCTGCTCGGCCGCTTTGTAGGCCGCCAGGTTGATGCCTGGGACGCCCAGCGGACCTGCTGCGAGGCTCGCGGGCAACGGCGGGGTGGGTGCGGGAACCGGCGCCGGTGCGGCCTGCGGCTTGGCCGCCGCAGTTGCGAGGGCAGCTTGCTCGGCCACCGCTCCGGTCCGGGACTGTGCGACGGCGGTATCGGCGACCGCGTCGTGTGCGGACGTCTGGGAGAGCATCGGGAATCCGGACGTCGCGCCGGCCGCGCTAGCCGTGGCGATCAATCCGGCTGGGACCAGCCCTGACAGCGCGATCAAAGAACTACGCCGAGCGGTTGCACTCGGCTTCTTGCTGTGGCGACCCACTAGCGATACCTCCGTTGGCCTCACGCAGAGGCACTCCGATTTCAGATCCGGAGACGAGGGTACCCGATTTGAGATTGTTCCGTTATTCAACCGTTATCTAACGACGGTTAAACCGTTACCCAGCTGGCGGCGGCGGTGGCGGGCAGAAAATGAAGCATGGGGGCGGCTGTGGAACCGCTGGGGGCGGTGCGGCTGTCGGCGTCGGGGGCGGACCCGGGATCGGCGTGGGTTGCGGACCGGGTGGGGCGGCTGCCTGACCGGGCTGCGGAGCGAGATTGGCAGCGGGTGGCTGCCCGGGAACAGGCTCAGCAGGGACCGTGGGCGGTGGCGGCGGGCAGAAGATGCCGCACGGGATCGGCGGGAGCCCGGGGATGTTGATCATCTGCTCCGTCGGGGTCGGCGGCGCAGTCGTCGTCGTGCTAGGCGTCGTAGTCGTTGTTGTCGTCGTCTCGGCTGCCAGCGCGGCCGCGTCGATGCTTCCTGGCTCGATGAGGTCCGACGAGATCGAGACCGACGACGGGGTTCCGCCGGTGCGGTAGGCGGCCGACCAGCTCAGCACGTTCGCCGCGTAGGCCATCGAGTTGTTGTATCGGAGGACGGACCGCAACTCTTGGGCGGGATCGCGTAAGTTCAGCCCGCCCGAGCAGAGGTATTTACCGGCGCCGAGAGCGGCGTCGAAGACATTGTTGGGATCGGCGACACCGTCGGCGTTGCCGTCGGAGGCGTACATCCGCCATGTGTTCGGCAGGAATTGCATCGGTCCGATCGCGCGGGTGAAGCTGCCATCGGCGGCTCTGATGACCTCGTTGCCTGCGAGTGAGCCATCGAGGACGGGTCCTAGTACCGGGCTGAGCGTCGTTCCCGCGGGATCCGTGCGCCCACCGCCGGCATGAGCCGACTCGATATGTCCGATACCGGCGAGCAAATTCCAGCTGAGTCCGCAATTCGGTTCCGACGCCGCGAGGGCCAGTTCGGCGTTGCGGTAGGCCGCGAGGACGATCTCAGGGATGCCGAGTCCGCCGAGGAGGCTAGGGATCGCGACGTCGCGCAGCGTGGTTCCGCCGGCGAACGCGGGTAGGCCTGGCGTCGCTGCCCGAAGCTTTCTTGGTGGCTTCGGAGTCGACGGCACCAATCCCACTGTTCCCGTGAGTTGTACTCCGGGAGAAGTCGATCCGTCGACGATGCCTGCCGTTGCGGCGGCGAGCAGCGGTGCCGGTGTATTCGGATCCGGCCCACTGCGCAGACCGACCGACGATGATCCGGCCGTCACCAGGCCCGCTACGACAAGCGCAGACACGGCAATTGGTGCTTTCAACCGCATTCCTGAACACCACCCGCATGAAATCGTGTCGGCGACCGTTATTATTTCGGCCGCTCGGGACAACGTGGTCCAGATTACATACGTGTGACGGAGTGGTCACCTAAATGCGCCAATTCAGCTGCCGCCTTCGCGTCGTTCGCGTCGCTTTCCGGAACCGCTGCCTTTCGAAGGACTTCCGGATTTCGTGTGAGCGTCGGAATGGGTGACTCCGCTGCCCAAATCGGCAATGCGATCGGTCAATATGTCACGTAAGTCATCGAGTTCGCGACGCAAATAGTCACGGGTCGTTACCTCGCCGATAGCAATTCGTAATGCCGCGAGTTCGCGAGCCAAAAACTCGGTATCGGCTTTTGTCTGTGCCGCGCGTACCCGGTCTTCTTCGAGGGAGACACGGTCGCGATTCTCTTGGCGGTTCTGCGCGAGGAGAATCAGGGGCGCCGCGTATGCCGCCTGGGTCGAGAACGCCAGGTTCAGCAAAATGAACGGGTAGGGATCCCATTGCAATCGGATCGCGAAAATATTGATCATGATCCAGACGATGACGAGAATCGTCTGGATTGCGAGATACCGACCGGTGCCGAGGAATCTTGCGAAGCTTTCGCCGATCCGACCGGCTGCCTCGACGTCGAATTGAAACTTGAGCAAGCGCGAAGCGACGGGCGTATCCAATCGCTGTCGCGCGGACTGGACGGCGGCCTTGTCCGCCAGCGACCTCTTGTCACTCATCGCCCTGGGGCCTCCTGCTCACGCCAATCCTCGGGCAATAGGTGATCCAGCACGTCGTCGACCGTCACCGCACCGAGAAGATGTCCTTCGTCGTCCACCACCGGCCCACACACCAAGTTGTATGCCGCGAAATATCGCGTCACCGACGTGAGGGGATCGTCGGGCGCGAGCCTGGGCATATCCGCATCCAGGACCCCGCCGACCAGGCTGGCTGGCGGTTCGCGAAGCAGCCGCTGCAGGTGCACGCAGCCGAGGTAGCGACCGGTCGGTGTTGCGGTCGGTGGTCGCACCACGAAAACGAGGCTTGCGGTTGCCGGGGTCAGATCGGGATTTCGGATCCTGGCGAGTGCTTCGGCCACCGTTGTCGACGGTGTCAGAATCACTGGCTCGGGGGTCATCAGACCACCCGCGGTGTTGGGGGAGTGCTCCAGCAACCGCCGGACAGGTGCGGATTCCTCTGGGTCCATCAGCCGCAGCAGCGACTCGGCCTCGGCATCGGGCAGTTCACCGAGCAAGTCAGCGGCGTCGTCAGGGTCCATGGCCTCGAGCACGTCGGCAGCCCGTTCGACTTCCATCTGCCCGAGCAATTCCACCTGATCATCGTCGGGCAGTTCCTGCACCACGTCGGCAAGGCGTTCGTCGTCCAACGCCAACGCCACCTCGAGTCGCCGCTTGCTCGGCAGTTCTCGCAACGCGTTCGCTACGTCGGCTGGGCGGAGCCCTTCGAATTGCATCAGCAGTTGGGACACGCCTTGGCCCGGCATCGCGAGCTCGCTGTGCGTGAGACCTTGCACGTGCGGCCAATCGACGACGTGTACCGGCGCGCGCCGGCCGAGCCGCCCGCGATGTCCACGAACGGCGACGCGCGACACCACCCAATCCCGCGTGCGCATCAGTTCGATGCCGAGGTCGACGACGATCACGTCGACATCGGCGAACTCGTCGAGTTCCGGATCGTCCACGCGAACCTTGGAGTCGAGCACCTGCGCAAGCACGAGTACTTCGCCGGGACGTTGGGAGAATCGCCGCAAGCTCACGCTTCCCGTCGTCAGCGTTACCGACGTCGGTTCCACTGCGGTCACCCGCAGCATCGGGACGAAAATTCTTCTGCGCGTGACCAATTCCACTACAAGGCCGAGAACGCGAGGAGCCTGTCTGCCGAGCCGAATCGTGATGACGACGTCGCGGACGCGCCCGACCGACTCCCCGTCGGGGCCGAGCACCGCCAGGCCTGCCAGCCTGGCCGCGAATACCTTGCTCACCGCTGCCATGATTGCCAGGCTAGAGCGTCCCTGCTGATAGCTATCGAACCGGAGGGCATGTCGTGATAGTCGAGCGGCCGCGGCGGTCAACTCTCGCCGTCCCAGGTAGCAGCGTCAAGATGATCGAAAAGGCGAAGACGTTGCCGGCCGACGAAGTCTTTCTCGATCTCGAGGACGCCGTCGCGCCACTGGCCAAGCCGCAAGCGCGAGCCAATGTTGTTGCCGCGCTGAACTCGGCGGGCTGGGGAGACCAGATTCGGGTCGTGCGCGTCAACGACTGGACGACCGAATGGACCTATACAGACGTCATCACGGTCGTCGAAGGTGCGGGTGCACATCTCGACGCCATACTGCTGCCGAAGGTTACCGACGCGAATCATGTAGTGGCACTCGACCTCTTGCTGACTCAGCTGGAGAAGGCGAACGGCCTCGAGGTAGGTGCGATAGGTATCGAGCCGCAGATCGAGAACGCGATGGGCCTGCGCCGGATCGACGACATCGCAACCGCTAGCCGGCGGGTGCAGACGTTGGTCTTCGGTCCGGCAGACTTCATGGCGAGTATCAACATGCGCACATTGGTGGTCGGTGAGCAGCCTGAGGGCTACGACACCGGCGATGCCTACCACCACATTCTGATGACGATCTTGCTTTGCGCACGAGCGCACGGCCTGCAGGCAATCGACGGCCCGTACCTGCAGATTCGTGACGTCGAGGCCTTCCGCAGGGCCGCTGGGCGGACCGCCGCGCTCGGTTTCGACGGCAAATGGGTACTGCACCCGAGCCAGATCGATGCGGCGAACGAGATCTTTAGCCCGCGCCAAGCCGACTACGACCGGGCCGAACTGATTCTCGACGCATACGAATTTCACACCTCCGCCGCAGGTGGCGCCCGCGGCGCGGCAATGCTCGGCGACGAGATGATCGACGAAGCGAGCGCAAAGATGGCCAAGGTGATCGCCGCCAAGGGGCGCGCTGCAGGGATGGGCCGAACAACGTCGTTTACGCCCCCGACACCGTAAACAGGCAGAATAGAGTTATGACGAATCCACTCGGTGCGCGCAACAACACCGGTCAAGGTCTGCCGACGCCGCCGTCGGGGTGGCCGATCGGGTCCTATCCCACCTACGCGGAAGCGCAGCGGGCGGTGGACTACCTTGCGGACCAACAGTTCTCGGTACAGGACGTCACGATCGTCGGCGTCGACCTGATGCAGGTCGAGCGCGTTCTCGGTCGCCTGACGTGGGGGAAAGTGATTGGCGGCGGCGTAGTTTCGGGTGCGTGGCTCGGTGTGTTTTTCGGGCTGCTTCTCGGACTGTTCACCAACGGCGGTCTGATCGGACCGCTGCTCGTAGGCATCGTCGGCGGCATCATCTTCGGCGTGATCTCGACGTCCATCCCGTATGCGGCAACTCGGGGCCAGCGGGATTTCGCGTCGACCATGCAACTGGTTGCGGGCCGGTACGACGTGCTGTGCGAGCCGAAATCGGCGGAGCGCGCACGGGATCTCCTGGCGAAACTGGCGATTTGATTCGAGCGGACTACCCAGGATGACCGCGTGACTGTCACCCTGCCGCAGCGGGCACTCAATCGCGCAACCTTGGCGCGGCAACACTTGCTCGAGCGCAGCACGATGCCTGCGCTCGAGCTTGTCGCCCATCTGTACGGGTTGCAGGCGCAGGCGCCGATGGCGCCCTACTTCGCCCTGTGGTGCAGGTTGAAAGATTTTGTACCGGAGCAATTGTCGGACCTGTTGCTGTCACGCGAGGTGGTCCGGATCGGGTGCATGCGTGGCACAGTGCACGCGCTCGTCGGCGACGACGCCGAGACTCTGCGCGCGTTGACGCAACCCATCCTGACCCGCAATCTGCACACCAATGTGCAATGGGGCCAAGCGCTTACAGGCATGGACTTCGACGAACTGGCTCGGTTCGGGCGAAAGCTGGTTGCCGAACAGCCGTTGCCTCTGCCGCAACTGCGTTCCCTGCTCGGCGCGCAATGGCCTGATCGAGACCCTGTGGCGCTCGCCAATGCCACCCGCGATTTGCTGCCGTTGGTTCAGGTTCCGCCGCGCGGCATTTGGGGAAAGTCCGGCCAGCCTACCCTGACGACCCTCGAGAACTGGCTGAAACGCACACCACGCGACGTCCCCGCGCCGGAGCAGATGCTGCTGCGCTACCTCGCCGCGTACGGTCCCGCGAGCGTCATGGACGTCCAGGCGTGGTCTGGGTTGACCAGGCTCGGTGAGGTGATGGACCGATTGCGGCCGCAGCTGACGGTATTCAAGGCGGAGTCAGGGGTCGAGCTGTTCGATCTGCCCGACAGTCCGCGCCCGGACGCAGGCGTTTCGGCGCCTGTTCGACTGCTGGCACCGTTCGACAGCCTGCTTCTGTCCCACGCCGACCGCTCCAGGATCATGAAGCCGGAGTACAAACAGCGACTCTTCACGATCAACGGCATCATCAAACCGGCAGTGCTCGTCAATGGGCAGGTCGTCGGATCCACTGCGATCACGAGATCGAAATCGGCTGTGGTGCTCGACATATCCCTGTTCGAGAAGGTAGCCAAGACTCACACAGCCGAGGCGGAGCACGAAGGGCTGCGGCTACTGAAATTCGCGCATCCCGATGCAGCGAGCTACGACGTCCGTGTCGTCGGCGACTAGGACGTCCCCGCGGGGACGCATTCAGGTTTGCGGCGCCGTCAACTCGCGAGCCTTGGTCCGGTCGAGGGCTGCAGCCACTCCAACGACGACGGCGATACCGGTGCCAACGCCCCCGAGAATGTCGGTCAGATGGTGGTATCCAAGCCCGATCATGCCGACTGCGGCTCCGAACAGGAGCACTGCGGCCATCACGACGACGGCCGTCTCGACGATTGCCGTTCGGGCCGCGAGGGCGAACACCGTCATGACAGCGATGAGGCTGACTGTGTGGCCGCTCGGATAGACGAGATGGCCGGCCAGATGCCGGTCGAACAGGGGTTTGAGGATCCAGCCGTTGATCGCGACGGCGATGATCGGCGCGACGAGGATCAGAGTCATTGGTGCCCAACGCCGTTCGTAGCCGAAATAGATCGCGGCAAGGATCGCGAGGGGGAGCAGCACCGCGGAAGTGCTTGGCTCGGCAATGATTTCGAGAACGGTTCGATGGTCACCGAGCCATCTCTGGACAGCGTCCGCGGCCCAGTGATCGAGGCTGTTCGGGCCACCGTCGGCGCCGAATGTTGTAGCCAACGCACACAACGCGACCAACCCGACGATTCCGACAATCAGGTGGCGGCGCTGCGCAAGGGGCATGGCCCCCATCTTGCCTGCTGTCCTAATGCGAAGATGGACGCGTGACCGAGGACGTCGTTTCTGCTGTTCGCGCGCATCTCCGCGCGCACATCAATGGTGGGGAGCCCACTTCGGCGTCGGTGACCTTTCTCGGCCTTGCCCCTGTCGATGTGCTCCGCTTCGATGCCGACGAGAACGATGTCGTTCGCTACGCCACCGTCGGGTGTTCGCGACATCCGATGAGCGATCCGAGTGACATGGTTGCTGACCCGAATCGTGGCCCGCGGGCGGAGTTGATCCTGTCGCTGCTCGGCGGGACCGGCATCGCGTCGGGAATCCATCGGTCGCTGGCAGTGCTCGCGGCAGCACCGGCGGTGGAAGGTGTTGTGCTTGTTCCGGATGCATTGCTCGATCTGGGTGAACCACTGTGGAAGGACGCGCCGTTCACGGCGGTGCTGCTCGGCCCGAGCCAGATTCCGGATCTAGCGCTCGACGAGCCTGCCGATCCGGTGCAGTTTCTCGACGTCGTCCCGCTCACAGCGACCGAAGCGGCATGGGTGCGGCTGCGTGGAGCGAACGCGCTACGAGACGCCTGGGTCGAAGCAGGGATCGATGTCCGCAATCCGAGCCGGGCGGCAGCGTCGCTGTAATTAGAGCCAGTGATTGCGATGGAACGTCAGGTATAGCGTGGTGCAGACGACCGCGATCACACAGATGACGAGCGGATAGCCGTAGGTCCAGCGCAATTCGGGCATGTGCTCGAAGTTCATTCCGTAGATCCCGGCGATGAAGGTCGGTACCGCAGCGATCGCGACCCAGGCCGAAATCTTGCGCATGTCTTGGTTCTGTTGCATGGTCACCTTCGCGAGCGCCGCATCGACCAGCGAGCTGAGTGATTCGTCGAAGTCCGCGATACGTTCCGCAACAAGTGTGTGATGGTCCGCGACGTCGCGCAGATACCGTCGCACCTCTTTCGGTACCGAGCCGATCGGTCCTTGGGTGAGGACCTGAAGGGGATTCGAGAGCGGGTTCACCGAACGGCGTAGCTCGACGACCTCACGTTTGAGCTGGTAGATCGGCTCGATGAAGATCCGGCCGCCGGGAGTGAAGACTTCCTCTTCCATCTCGTCGACATCACGTTCGACCTGCAACGCGACGTCGAGATACGAGTCGACTACGTGGTCGGCAACGGCATGCAGTACCGCGGACGGGCCGAGAGCGAGCCGTTCGGGATTCTCTTCGAGCTCGTGGCGCACACCTTTGAGGCCGGTGAAGTCGCCGTGCCGGACTGTCACAACGAAGTCCTCGCCGAGGAAGACCATGATCTCGCCGGTCTCGACGATTTCGCTGACCGTATTCATCTCGTGGTCGACGTACTTCACGGTCCGCAGCACCAGAAACAACAGATCGTCGTAGCGCTCGAGCTTCGGTCGCTGATGAGCGTGCACCGCATCTTCAATGCTCAGCTCATGCAAGCCGAAAGTGGTTCCCACACTGACCATCTGACCTTCGTCGGGCTCGTGCAGCCCGATCCAGCAGAAGCCGGCGCCGCGGCGGCGAACCTCCGCGAGGGCGGCCGCATGCGTGAACTTGCCCGGAAGTCGATGACCGTCGACGTACACAGCGCAGTCGACGATGGCTCTGGCGGCCGGTACGGGAATGCGACGAGGTTCCGAGTTGGCCTTTCGTGTTGGTTTGCGCAGCGACACGATAGGCGGGATGGACGGCACGCCCGAATGCTACGCCTGAGAGACTGTGGAAGTGCTCATCGATCTGCATACCCATTCCACCGCCTCAGACGGCACCGATACCCCCGGTGAACTGGTGCGGGCTGCGGCTGCGGCTGGTCTGGGTGCAGTGGCGATCACCGATCACGACACGACGTCGGGCTGGGCGGAGGCAGCAGCGGCGCACGCCGCGCTGACATCGCCGCCGCTGCTGGTGCGTGGCATGGAAATGTCCTGCGTCGGTGAGGGTGAGGACGGGTCGCCCGTTCCCGTGCACTTGCTGGCATATCTGTTCGATCCCACGAACGACGACTTTGCTCGCGAGCGCGAACGACTCCGCGACGAGCGGGTGACCCGGATACGGGGGATGGCCGAGCGGATGGTCAGAGACGGTCTGCCGATCGATATCGATGCGGTGCTTGCGGACGCGGGACCATCGGCGGGGCGGCCCCACCTCGCGCGCGCTTTGATCGCAGCGGGCGTTGTCGGAAGTGTCGACGAGGCGTTTACTCACCTGCTCAGCCACCGCGGGCCGTACTACGTCGAGAAGGTCGATACGCCGCTGACGGCGGCGGTGGCGATGGTCGCTGCGGCAGGCGGGGTGAGCGTCATCGCACATGCTCGCGCTCGCACCCGCGGGCGCTTGCTGTCGATCCGGCATATTCGCGAGGTTGCGTCCGCGGGGCTTAACGGTCTCGAGATCGACCACCCTGATCACGTTGCGGCCGATCGTGAACTCTTGCGGTCACTAGCCGAAGAACTCGGTCTGGCGATGACCGGTTCGTCGGATTACCACGGCTCGAACAAAACCGTCCGGCTCGGTGAATTCACCACGGAACCAGCACAATTCGAGATGCTCATTGCCGGAGCGACTGGCGCAGCAGTGATTTCAGGACCGGCCGACGCATGATTTTCGACGTGACCCTTTACCTCACGGTGCTGATCACGCTTTTCGTCATCATGGACCCACCAGGTGCGATTCCGATCTTCCTGAGTCTGGTCGGGCGGAAGCCCAAAGCGGTACGACTGCGAGCCGCCTGGCAGGCACCCGCGGTCTCCCTGACCGTGATCACCGTTTTCGCGATCGGTGGCCAGGCGATTCTGAACTACCTGCACATCGGGATCCCGGCATTGCAAGGTTCGGGCGGCCTGCTGCTGCTGTTGATCGCGTTGGATCTGTTGCGTGGACACGAGAGCGGTGATCAGAACGCTGCCGAGAACGTGAATGTCGCACTCGTGCCGCTGGGAACGCCGCTGATGGCCGGTCCGGGCGCGATTGCCGCCGTCATCGTGTACGTCAGCCAGGCCGACGGGCAAGCCGCGTCGTATCTCGCGGTCGGTGCAGCAATCCTGAGCGTGCACATCATCTTCTATCTCGTGCTGCGATTCTCGACAGTATTGATAAGAGTGCTCGGAGAAGGCGGGATCACGCTGCTCGCGCGGATTGCCGGCCTGCTCCTGGCTGCCATCGCAGTTCAACTCATTGCGGATTCGGTCCGCGGATTCATCGAGGTGTCGTAGTTGGGTTCCACGATCGTCAAATTCTTTCGCGGCCTCAGCGGTGCGGTAACCGCCGGTGTCATTGTGCTGACACTGGTAGTGATCGGTGCGGCCTTCGTCGGCAACGACCGGAGCTTTCCAGGTCCGGGCGGAGTATCGATCGCCTGGCACATCGCTGTGTCAGTCGTGGCGCTCATGGGGCAACGGCTTGCGGATCACCGCAATGGCGCGATAGCTGTGGCGGGATCGGCCATCGTTCTGGCCGCGGCCGGGCTGCTGTTGTGGACCCAGTGGTGGGAGTAGCTCGGGAAATAGCTCACCGACACCCGCGATCTTCGAAGAGATTGTTCTTACTTTCGGGTAATCCGACGCGCCTACGGTGATTGCGGCGTCGGAGAAAAGGAGGTGACTGCTTGTCACGAGAAATGCGTTGGCAGGTGGTTGCCGAACTCGATCCTCAGCTGCGCTGCGCGATTCGAGCACCCGAATTCCGCTGCAGTTTCGGCAAAGGCGCTCGCGTGGTAGGCCGCGGCGGCAGCGTCGCCGTTCGCGGCTTCCAACAGTTCGATTGCGTGCGGCCGTGCGACGGTGGCAAACTGACGCTCACCCCTGCGTCGGTGCCACCGCCCCGCGCTGGTGTGCACTGGGCAACCCTGCGTCCGGACTCACCCGTCCCGCGCCATCACGCTCCGGAATCGTGCAGCGATCCGATAACCAATCGCGTCGGAATCAGCGCATAGCCGAAGCCCGTTACATCCCACCTACCCAGCGGTAACCGCCCCCGAGTGAGTTCGCCGCCAACAGGAGTGAAATCGTGTCAGCTGTGTCGCAAGCGCCAAGCAGCCCCCAGGTCGATCTGTCCGCAATCACCGACGAAGAGATCTTCGCCGGTCACGTCGGCGGGAAGCTCTCGGTAGAGCTCACTGCACCGCTGGATACACAGCGTGACCTTTCGATCGCATACACCCCGGGCGTCGCCCAGGTGAGCCGCGCAATCGCGACCGACGAGACGCTGGTCAAGCGCTACACCTGGACTGACCGCCTTGTCGTCGTGGTGAGCGACGGAACCGCCGTGCTCGGACTCGGCGACATCGGCCCGCGCGCGTCGCTGCCAGTCATGGAAGGCAAGGCGGCGCTGTTCAGGAAGTTCGCCGGCCTGAACTCGATCCCGCTCGTGCTGGACACGAAGGACGTCGACAAGATCGTCGAGACGCTCATTTTGCTGCGGCCCAGCTTCGGTGCCGTCAACCTCGAGGACATCTCGGCGCCGCGCTGCTTCGAGGTCGAGCGTCGTGTGATCGAGGCGTTGGATTGCCCGGTCATGCACGACGACCAGCACGGCACCGCGATTGTCGTGCTCGCCGCGCTCAAGGGTGCGGTGCTCGCGCAGAAGCGCGACCTGCACACGCTGCGTGTCGTGATCTCCGGAGCAGGTGCCGCCGGCGTCGCATGCGCCAACATGCTGCTCCTCGCCGGAATCGATGACGTCACCGTGCTCGATTCGAAGGGCATCGTCAGCAGCGCTCGCACGGATCTGACCGACGTCAAGATTGATCTCGCAAGCCGCACCAACCCAGGCGGTCGACATGGTGGCGCGGCCGAGGCACTCGATGGCGCCGACGTCTTCCTCGGTGTGTCGGCGGGCAAGATTCCCGAAGAGCTCATCGCCAGCATGGCGCCGAACTCGATCGTCTTTGCGCTGTCGAACCCGGATCCGGAGATCCATCCCGACGCCGCGCGTAAGTATGCAGCCGTCGTCGCGACCGGACGCAGCGACTACCCGAATCAGATCAACAACGTGCTGGCTTTCCCCGGCGTGTTCAAGGGTGCGCTCGACGCAGGCGCCCGCCGGATCACCGAGGGCATGAAGCTTGCTGCGGCCAACGCGATCCTGTCCGTGCTCGGTGACGACGTGAGTGTCGACAAGATCGTTCCGAGCCCGCTCGATCCGCGCGTCGCACCGGCGGTTGCCGATGCGGTTGCCGCCGCGGCGCGTGCAGAAGGCGTCGCGGGATAGATCTTTCTACACGGTCGCGCGTCGGAGTCGGCCACTGCCCGGCTCCGACGCCCAGACCGCCAGCGCGAGAACGCCGTCGACGACGAGTGCGAGGACGGCGACGAGGATCGCTCCGACAAGGACGCGGTCGTAGTCGTACAGAGCAAGACCGTCGAAGATGTAGCGCCCGAGGCCGCCGAGGTTGACGTATGCGGCGACGGTCGCGGTGGCGATGACCTGCAAAGTTGCGTTGCGTAGTCCGCCGAGTATCAGCGGCAACGCGTTCGGTATCTCGACGCGCATCAAAACCTGCGACTCCGTCATTCCCATCGACCGAGCCGAATCCACCACTGAGTCTTCGACATTGGCGATGCCCGCGTACGTGCCGGCAAGCAGCGGCGGAATCCCGAGGATCACGAGCGCGATGATCGGTGGCGTAAGGCCGAGCCCCATCAGCAGCACGAGAAACGTCAGCAAGCCGAGAGTGGGCAGCGAGCGCATCGCGTTCACCAAGCCGACAAGCACGACATCGCCGCGACGCAGGTGGCCGATCAACAGGCCGAGTGGGATCGCGACGACCGACGCCGTCGTGACGGCAAGGAAGCTGTACCAGAGGTGTTCGAGCAGTCGTGCTCCGATTCCGGTGTCACCGCCCCAATTCGATCCGTCGACGATGTAGGACCACGCTTCGGAAAACAGATTCATGCGCGCGCCACCTTCTTGGTGGTGGTCCGGGTCCACGGTGTCAGCAGCCGGCCGGCGATGTAGAGCAGAGCGTCGAATGCCAAGGCCAGCACAACGATTGCGATGATGCCGGCGAGGATCTCGTCGGGGTAGTCGCGCTGATAACCCTCGGTGAACAGCTTGCCGAGTCCGCCGATTCCGATCAACGATCCGACCGACACGAGCGATATGTTGGTCACTGCCACGACACGGATGCTCGCGACGAGTACCGGAATCGCCAGCGGCAGTTCGACGGTGACCGCGCGGCGCAGCGAGGTGAAGCCCATTGCCGTCGACGAGTCGATCACGGCTGCGGGCACCGAGTCGAGCGCTTCGGGTACTGCGCGCACCAATAGCGCTGTCGCGTAGACGGTCAGCGCGATCACGACGTTCAGCGGATCGAGAATCTTGAGCCCGACAAGGCTCGGGATCATCACGAACAGCGCGAGCGATGGAATCGTGAAGGCAATGCTCGCGACGGTGAGCGTGACGCGTCGCAGCCACGAGATATTGCGGATCGCGGCGCCGACGGGAATCGAGATCAGCAGCCCGATCAATAGCGGAACCAACGCGAGATAGAGGTGAGTCCGGGTGAGGTCGAGCACTTTCGGAAAATTATCGATCAGGTAGTTCATGTGTCGACCGAGAAGAATTGTCGATTGCGCTCCTCATCCTCTGCCTGACGTTGGCGCGCCAACTGTTCGATGACCTCGGTTGCGTCGATACCTCCCACGACCGCTCCCGATTCGTCGACGGCTACCCCGATCCCGGAAGGCGATGAGATCGCCGAGTCGAGCGCCTGGCGCAGATCGCCGCCTTTCCCGAACAGCGAGCCGCCGGCCGACGCGGCTTCCGAGAGCATCCGGCCCGCCCGAATTGCCTCGACGCCGGTGACATCGATCCATCCGCGCGGGGTGCCCTGCGGCGTGACGACCAGGGCCCATTCGCCTTGTCCCAAGGGGAGTTCGGTCAGTCGGTCTTCGGTCGACGTGCGAATGTTGTGCAGTACAACCTCTCCCGCGCCGCGGAACGACAAGCCACGGTAGCCGCGGTCGCGCCCGACGAAGTCGGAAACGAAATCGGTTGCGGGGGAGGATAACACTCGTTGCGGTTCGTCGTATTGTTGCAGACGCCCGCCGCGACCGAACACGGCAACGCGATCGCCGAGCTTGACGGCCTCGTCGATGTCGTGCGTGACGAAGACGATCGTCTTGCGCAGTTCCGCTTGCAGCCGCTGCATCTCGGACTGCAGATCTTCCCGCACAACCGGGTCGACGGCGCTGAACGGCTCGTCCATCAGCAGGATCGGCGGGTCGGCCGCGAGCGCTCGCGCCACCCCGACGCGTTGTTGTTGCCCACCGGACAGTTGCGCGGGATAGCGGGTCGCCAACGACAGATCGAGCCCTACGCGTTCGAGGACTTCCAGCGCCGCCTTCCGGGCTGCTCGGCGGGAATCGCCGCGCAGCACTGGAACTGTGGCGACGTTGTCGACGACGGTCCGATGCGGCAGCAGGCCCGCGCTCTGGATGACGTAGCCGATCCCGAGACGCAGCTTGACGGGGTTGATCTTCGAGATATCTTGCCCATCAACGGAGATCGTTCCCGATGTGGGAGTGATCATGCGATTGATCATGCGCATCGACGTGGTCTTGCCGCAGCCGGACGGTCCGACGAACACAGTGAACGAACCCGATTCGATTCGGAGATTCAGATTGTCGACCGCAGTCGTGCCGTCCGGGAATTGTTTGGTGACCTCGCTGAACTCAATCACTATTACCCGACCGGCTTGTCGAGACCGTACTCGACGACCCAATTCTTCGCGGCCACTGCGGGTTCGGTCTTGGCATCACCTGAGACCGCCTCGTTCAGTTCGAGCAGTTCGTCGGTCGTGAGCTTCGCCGATACCGCGTCGAGCACCTTGAGCAGCTTCTCGGATTTCTTGTCACTGCGCAGGACCGGCACTACATTCTGAGCGGGGAAGTTGTTCTTCGGATCCTCGAGGACCACGAAGCCGTTCTCCTGGATTGCCGGCGTTGTTGTGAAGATGTTGGCCGCGGTGACCTGACCTGACGCCAATGCTTGGACAGTCGCAGGCCCGCCGCCGTCGGCGATCGGGACGAAGTTACCTGCAGAGATGTCGACGTCGTAGTTCTCCTTCAAGCCCGGGAGGCCAACTGGGCGTTCCTGGAACTCGGCAGGCGCGCCGAAACGGATTTCGCTCGAATACGGCGCCAGATCACCGATCGTCTTCAGGCTCCACCGGTCCGCGGTCTCTTTGGTGACAACCACCGCGTCTTTGTCTTCGGCCGGTGCGGGGGTCGCGATCGCGAGGCTGGAACCGAGCGCGTTCGGAAGTGCTGTGACGATCTCTGCACTGGTGGTCGCGGTCGCGGATTCGTCCAGGTACTGCAGCAGGTTTCCGGTGTAGTCCGGGATGACGTCGATCGAGCCGTCTTTCAGCGCGGGGATGTAGGCCTCGCGGCTGCCGATGCCGAACTTGCTGCTCACGTCGAAGCCATTGGCGCGCAATGCCTCGGCATAGATGTTGGCGATGGTTTCGGATTCGGGAAAGTTTGCCGAACCCACCACGATGTGGTTGGCGTCCGTGTTGCCCGACCCACCTCCGGAGCTCAACGGGTCCGAGTTGCCGCAAGCGGCGGTGGCTGTGAGCGAGACTGTGACCGCAGTGACAGCGAGCCAGCGGAAAGCGGAGATGCTCATGGTGCCCTTCCATCGGATGGGGACGTTAGCGTGACAGTCTAACGATAGGTCCGACCGTCCCTCGGGTATCGAAGGAGAAAGATTTCCGTTGGTTGATCGCTACGCCATGGCTGTCCGGCGCGCCGCTCGCATCGCAGTTGCGCTGTCATGTCTGCTGCTCGCGTCCTGTGCGATCGAGGATCCAGTGGTCGAGAGTAAACAGTCCACGGGCACCGTCATCGTCGGTTCAGGGAATTCGGTTCACAGTGAGCTGATCGCCGAAATCTATGCGGGTGCGCTCGCCCGAGCAGGCGGACACGTCGACGTGGTGCCCAAGGTCGGTGACCGTGCTGAATACCTCGCGGCGCTCGACAATGGCCGAATCACGCTGGTACCGGACACAACCGGTGAGCTGTTGCGCCACTTCGATAGTGCGGCAACCCAAACCGAACCCGACGCGGTCTTCGAAGCTCTGAATCGATCTCTGCCCGAAGGTCTTTCGGTCTCCGACTATGCGACCGCGCAGGATGCAGACGCGCTCGCCGTTCTGGATTCGACAGCGACGAAGTACGGCTCGCCCGGTCTCGAGAAGCTTGCCCCGCATTGTGGCGAACTCGCCTTGGGTGTGACAGCGGACGAGGCTGTGGCCGCGACGACGGCACTGGCGTCCGTGTACGGCTGCACGTTCGGCACGGTGCGGACGTATCCAGCCGGTGAGCTGTCGTCCGCGCTGCTCGATGGCGAGGTGCAGGCGGCGGTACTACCCGGAGTCGCGCCGGTGCTGACAGATCAACGAGTAGTGGTTGTACCCGACGACGACTATGCGTTTCCTGCCCAGAACGTAGTGGCGTTGTTCCGCAAGGCATCGCTGACGGACGCCCAGACATTGAAGCTCAATGTCGTTGCAGGAGAACTGACGACAACGGACCTTGCCGACATGGTCGGCAAGGTCCGCGACGGTGATCAGCGTCCGGCGGATGTCGCCCGAACGTGGCTGGATCTACACGGGGTGTAGATCCAGGTCAGGCAACCTGGCCGGCGGCCGACGTCTCGAGCGCCTCGCGCAAGAAGACGGCGATCTTGCTCACGGCTTCCGCCGCTTCCTTGACCAGCGAGGCCTGCAGGTGCGCGACGTGCCACAACTGCGGGAACACGTCGAAGGTGACGTCGACGCCGGATTCGCGAAGCTTCTCGACGAACTGGACTTCCTGCGGGTACAGCAATTCCTTGCTGCCGACGTGGACGAGTGTCGGTGGCAAGTCGGCAAGACTGCCGAGCAACGGCGCATAGCCCGGGTCTGTGCAATCGCCGTCCCCGAGGTATGCCTGCGCGCACGAATGCGACCATTTGCCGTTCACGACCAGATCGCGTTTGCGCTCTGTCACGGCGTTCGGATCTACCCATGGCGCGATCAAGGCGAGCGCCGCAGGCCGAAGGCTGTGCTGGTCGATCAACCAGCGGGCGGTGGTGACGGCCAAGCCGCCACCGGCCGAGTCGCCGCCGAGAGCCACCTGATTCGCCGTATAGCCGTGGTTCTCGATCAAGTCGCGATAGGCCGCCACGGCGTCATTGGGCGCCGCTGGAAACGCGTGCTCGGGAGCGAGCCGGTAGTCGAGGAGATAGACGGCAACGCCTGCCTCCCGCGCAACGTGGGCTGCCATCGAGCGGTGCGTGGCAATCGATCCGATCGTGTAGCCGCCACCGTGCAGATAGAGCACGGCGCCGTTGCTGTCGCTGCCAACCGTGACCTTCTCGGCCGGCCGGCCGCCGAGGGTCAATGCCCGGGTGGAGGTGCCGGGCGGCAGCTTCTGTGCAGGCGATGCTGCATCGAGCATCCTGCGCTGAACATGGAACGGGACCCGATGGTTCAGCGCGAGGCGGTAGTACGGCAGCAGTGCGGCACCGACGACGGCGCGCGGCAGGCGAAAGTTCGCCATCGGTTACTTCGCCTTCGGCATGAAGTTCGCGACGGCGGTGGCGACCACGCGCTGGTACGACGGGCCGATGATGCGAACCATTGCGTCGAGCAACTTCGCCTCCCAGCCGATGACCACACGTGAATGGCCCTTGCTGACACCCTTGGTGATGGTGTCCGCGGCCATCTCCGGTGAGTGGATCGCGAGGCGCTTGTCGAAGAACTCCGCGAAGGAAGCCGCGTCCTGGCCCTCGGCGTATGTCGCGTTACGGGCGACGGCGGTCTTGATGCCGCCGGGGTGCACGCACGTCACCTTGACCGGGTGCTTGTTGACGAGCATCTCCTGGCGCAACGCCTCGGTGAAGCCGCGAACCGCGAACTTCGCTGCGTTGTAAGCGCTTTGGCCAGGAACCGCGATCAGGCCGAACAGGCTGGATACGTTGATGATGTGTCCGTCGCCCGACTCGATCAGGTACGGCAGAAATGCCTTGGTGCCGTTGACGACGCCCCAGAAGTCGACGTCCATGATCCGCTCGATGTCCTTGAACTCGGACTTCTCGACGTCACCGTTGTAGGCGATGCCGGCGTTGTTGTAGACCTGGTTGACCTTGCCGAAGTGCGCGACGACAGCGTCGGCGTACAGCAAAACCGATTCGCGCTCAGCGACATTGAGCCGGTCGGACTTCACGTCCGCGCCGAGCGCCTGCGCCTGGCGGACGGTTTCGGCGAGGCCCTCGGCATCGATATCTGAGAGCGCCAACTTGGCGCCTTTCTTGGCGAGATCAAGGGCCAATGCGCGGCCGATGCCTGATCCGGCTCCGGTGACGACGGCGACTTTGCCTTCGAAGTTACTCACTTTGCGGCGACCTTTTCTGTGACAGCCTTCTTGGCGGTGTTGTCAGCGTCGACCTCGACGGCGACAGTTGTGTCGTAGGCATCGGCGTCGAAGTTCGCAAGCATGCGACGGAACTCGAACGTGAATCCGGGCCACAGCGTCGTGTTGTTGCCGTGCTTGTCGAGGTACCAGCTCGCGCAGCCGCCGTTCATCCAGACGCTCTTGCTGAGCTTGTCCTGCAGATCCTTGTTGTATGCGTCCTGCGCGTCCTGGCGGACTTCCACAGTCTGCAGACCCCGCTTCTCGATGGTGTCGAGAGCGGCGGCGAGATAGTTGATCTGCGACTCGATCATGAAGACCATCGACGTGTGGCCGAGGCCGGTGTTCGGGCCGACCAAGAAGAACATGTTCGGGAAGTTGGCGATGGCCGAACCCTTGTAGCCCTGCTGGCCGTTCTCCTCGAACACGGCGGACAAGCTGCGGCCGTCCTTGCCGAAGATGGTCTCGAATGCGGGCGAGTCGGTGACGTGGAAACCGGTGGCGACCACGATGGCGTCGACCTCACGAACGGTGCCGTCCTTGGTGACGACGGAGCCTGCGCGCACCTCGGCGATGCCGTCGGTGACCAGGTCGACATTGTCGCGGCTCAGGGCCGGGTACCAGTCGTTCGAGATCAGCATGCGCTTGCAGCCGATCTGGAAGTTCGGGGTGACCTTCTCACGAAGTTCCGGGTCCTTGACCTCCATGTGCAGTTTCGCGCGGGCGGCGAGCTCGAGCGGCTTCATGAAGATGGGTGCCTTGGCAAGGCCGACGACCTGCGTCTCACGCATCCAGTAGATGCCGGCGCGGGAGAGGCGCTGGAAGCCGGGCAGGTACTTGAACGCGGCGCGCTCGACTGCGGTGTAGGGCCGGTCGGCGCGGGGGAGCAGCCACGGTGCGGTGCGCTGGTAGACGTCCATGTGCGAGACCTGCTCGGCGATCGCAGGCACGATCTGGATTGCCGACGCGCCGGTGCCGATCACGGCGACGCGCTTACCGGTGAGGTCGGCATCGTGATTCCACTGCGCGGAGTGGAAGATTTCGCCTTCGAACTCGTTGATGCCCTTGATGTCGGGGAGCGACGGCTCGCACAGTGCGCCGACGGCCGAGACGATGACCCTGGCGCTGAATGCGCCCTGCGACGTCTGCACATCCCAGCGGGCCTCGTCGGCGTTCCAATGTGCGGACTGCACGTCACAGTTGAAGATGTGCTTGTCGCGGACGTTGTACTTGGTGGCAACGCCGCTGATGTACTTCTGGATCTCGCCCTGCTTCGAGAACGACCGGGTCCAGTCGGGGTTCAGCGCGAAGGAGTAGGAGTACAGGTGCGAGGGAACGTCGCACGCGGCGCCGGGGTAGGTATTGTCCCGCCAGGTGCCGCCGACATCGCTGCCGCGCTCGAGGACGAGGAAGTTGTCCTTGCCTTCCTGGGTCAAGCGGATCGCTGCGCCGAGTCCGGCGAACCCGCTTCCGATGATGAGGGTGTCGATATTTCGCACGCCCTGGTCGACAACTTTGTCTGTAACCTGAAGACTCATGTAAGGGAGTTTAAGGGTCTATTGAGTAACAGTCAATAGCTATTGACTAACGTTCAGTAGAATGGTGTTGTAGGTGCTGTGAAGAGAATCCGGCTCGATCCAGCGGAGCGCCGCGACCAGCTGCTTGACCTCGGTGTCAAGATGCTGTCCCTGCGCGGCCTGGAGCAGATCTCGGTCGAGGAGATCGCCAAGATGGCGGGCATCTCGCGTGGTCTGCTGTTCCACTACTTCCCCTCGAAGCGCGACTTTCACATCGAGATCGTCCGACACAGCAGCAACGATCTCCTGGCGCGCGTCGCGCCGAATCCGGACTTGGAACCGGTCGAGATGCTGCGCGACGTCATGGGCCGCTACATCGACTACGTCACCGAACACCGTGATGGCTACGTCTCGCTCCTGCGTGGGCGGGCAAGCGGCGACCCAGACATGCGGCTGATCGCCGACGAGAACCGCTCGGTACTTGTCGATCGCATCTTCGAGCACCTCCCGTTCGGCGGCGCCACCGACATCACGCCGCGCGTGCGTCTTGCTGTGCGCGGCTGGGTTGCGTTCGTCGAAGAAGTCACCCTGACGTGGCTGCAGGATCCACAGCTGAACCGCGAAGAATTGATCGACTTGCACGTCCAGTCATTGCCGGCGCTCGCCCTCAGCCCCGAACTGGCGGCAGCATTGTTGGCCCAAGCGCATAGCTAGAGCTAGAGGTGACCTAGCTAGAGGTGACGGAGGAAGCGTTCCGGCGCGTCCAGGAACGCCCGCCAGTTCCGAACGACATCCAGCTCGGCCCATTCGCGACGTTCGATCCCGTCCTCGGTGAGTTCCCACACGTCTGCACCCGGGCAGGCGGCGAGTAGCGGCGAATGTGTTGCCATGACCACCTGGGATCCTTCGGCGGCGAGGTCGCCGATCACCCCGATGAGGGCCAGGCAGGACTGGAACGACAGCGCTGCCTCCGGCTCGTCCATCAGCCATAACCCGACGCCGATCGGACGGTCTGCGATGTAGCGCAGGAACGACTGACCATGAGACAGCTCGTTCATCGCCTGGTCGTCGTCACGGACTCGTTGGGTATCGGCGGACGTGAACAGCTCATGCATCGCTTCGGCACGAAGAAAGCAGCCGCCCGGCGGTCGCGGCCACATGCCGACACAGTTCAGGTGGCGGCCCAGGTCGCTGTCGTCCACACTCGCCGACCACATGCCGTCGTGTCCACGCAGACCGCCTTGCCAGCTGCTTGCGATCGCCTCGATCAGCGTCGACTTGCCAGCGCCGTTCTCACCGACGAGCACCGTGACCGATTCGGTGAAATCGAGTCCCTCATCGCGCAGCTCCGCGATCGCGGGTAGCTCGAAATACCAGGAATCGGGATCGAATCCCGCTCGCGGGCGTAGTTCAACGCCCGCGAGCGGAAGAGCAGCCATCGGGGTACTCCGCAGCCGTCAGGTACTACAGCGCCCCGAATGCCTTGTCGATGATTTCTTGCTGCTCGACGGCGTGCACCTTGCTCGAACCCGAGGACGGTGCCGACATCGCGCGTCGCGACACCCGCTTGATTCCGGTCAGCTTCTCCGGCATGTACTCCGGCAGATACAGCCCGAACGTCGGCCAGGCACCCTGGTTCGCCGGCTCTTCCTGAACCCAGAAGAACTCCTCCGCGTTCGGGTAGCCGTCGAGCGCCTCGTTGAGCCGGTAACGCGGGATCGGGTACAGCTGCTCGATCCGCACGATCGCGATGTCTTCGCGGTTTTCCTTCTGCTTGCGGGCCAACAGCTCGTAGTAGATCTTTCCGCTCGTCAGCAGAACGCGCTTGACCTTGTTGCGGTCGCCATCGCCGCTCTCGTAGGTCGGCTCGTCGAAGACCGAGTGGAACTTGCTGTCGGTGAAGTCCTTCACGTTGCTGACGACTGCCTTGTTGCGCAGCATTGACTTCGGTGTGAATACGACGAGCGGCCGGCGGATGCCGTCCTTGGCGTGCCGACGCAGCAGGTGGAAGTAGTTCGCCGGGGTCGACGGCATTGCCACCGTCATCGATCCCTCGGCACACAGCTGCAGCCAACGCTCGATGCGACCCGAAGTGTGGTCCGGGCCCTGGCCTTCATGTCCGTGCGGTAGCAGAATCACGACCTCGGATAGCTGGCCCCACTTCGCCTCACCCGACGAGATGAACTCGTCGATGATCGGCTGCGCGCCGTTGACGAAGTCACCGAACTGCGCCTCCCACAACACAAGTGCGTCGGGGTTGCCGAGTGAGTACCCGTACTCGAAGCCGACGACAGCAAACTCGCTCAGCGACGAATCGTGAACCGCGAACCGACCGGGGTTCTCGCTGCCGATGTTGTGCAGCGGTGTGTATTCCTCGGCCGTCTTGCGGTCGATGATGACGCAGTGCCGCTGCGTGAAGGTGCCGCGCCGCACGTCCTGGCCGGTGAGCCGGACACTCTTGCCTTCGTCGATCAGTGTGCCGAACGCGAGCTCTTCTGCGAATGCCCAGTCGACGTTGCCCTCGTACGCCATCTCCCTGCGACGCTCGAGCACCGGCTTGACGCGCGGGTGCACAGTGAAGCCCTCAGGGGTGTTGAGGAAGGCGTCGCCAATGCGCTGCAATACCGACTTGTCAACGGCTGTAACAAGTTTCACCGGAATCTTTTGATCCATCTCGACCGATTTGGTCGGCTCCGGGGTGTACTTCTCCAGCTCACGGACCTCGTTGAAAACGCGTTCGAGCTGGCCCTGGTAGTCGCGCAAGGCGTCCTCGGCCTCTTTCAGCGAGATATCGCCGCGGCCGATCAAGGATTCGGTGTAGCTCTTGCGGACGCTGCGCTTGGTGTCGATGACGTCGTACATGTACGGCTGCGTCATCGACGGGTCGTCGCCCTCGTTGTGGCCACGACGGCGGTAGCAGATCATGTCGATCACGACGTCCTTGTGGAACTCCTGGCGGAAATCCACCGCCAGTTGCGCAACCCACACACAGGCTTCGGGATCGTCGCCGTTGACGTGGAAGATCGGTGCCGCAATCATTTTCGCAACGTCGGTGCAGTATTCGCTGCTTCGAGACAGCTCCGGCGCCGTCGTGAAACCGATCTGGTTGTTCACGACGATGTGGATGGTGCCACCGGTACGGAAGCCGCGCAGCCCCGAGAGGTTCAGCGTTTCCGGCACGACACCCTGGCCCGCAAAGGCCGCGTCGCCGTGCAGCATCAACGGCAAGACGGAGAAGCCACCGGTACCGTCACCCTTGTCGAGCAGATCCTGCTTCGCGCGAACCAGGCCTTCGAGTACCGGATCGACAGCTTCGAGGTGCGACGGGTTTGCGGTGAGCGACACCTCGATGTCGTTGTCGCCGAACATCTGGATGTACGTGCCGCCAGCGCCCAAGTGGTACTTCACATCACCGGAGCCATGTGCGGCCGACGGATTCATGTTGCCCTCGAACTCGGTGAAGATCTTCGAGTAGGGCTTGCCGACGATGTTCGCGAGCACGTTGAGCCGGCCACGGTGTGGCATGCCGATGATGACCTCGTCGAGGCTGTGTTCGGCCGACTGGTCGATCACTGCATCCATCATCGGGATGACGGTCTCGGCACCTTCGAGTGAAAAGCGCTTCTGGCCAACGTATTTCGTCTGCAGGAAGGTCTCGAACGCCTCGGCGGCATTGAGCTTGCTCAGGATGTACTTCTGCTGCGCGACAGTCGGTTTGACGTGCTTCTTCTCGACTCGCTCCTGCAGCCAGGCGAGCTCGCTCGGCTCCAGGATGTGCATGTACTCGACGCCGACGTGGCGACAGTACGAGTCGCGCAGGATGCTGAGCACGTCGCGCAGTTTCATGCGCTCCTTGCCCTGGAAGCCGCTGACGTTGAATTCGCGGTCGAGGTCCCACAGGGAGAGCCCATGCGTCGTCACATCGAGATCGGGGTGACTGCGGAACTTGTCCTTCACCAACCGCAACGGATCCGAGTCGGCCATCAGGTGGCCGCGGTTACGGTATGCCGCAATCATTTCCAGTACGCGGGTGTTCTTGTCGACACCGCGCTCACGGATGTCCTTGCGCCACCGGATCGGCTCGTACGGGATTCCCATCGCGTGGAAGATCTCGTCGAACAACTCGTCGCTGATCAGTAGGTTGTGGATCGTGCGCAGGAAGTCGCCCGACTCGGCGCCCTGGATGATCCGGTGATCGTAGGTCGAGGTGAGCGTCATCAACTTGCCGACGCCGATCTCGGCGATCGACTCGTCGCTCGCACCCTGGAACTCGGCGGGATATTCCATCGCGCCAGCGCCGATGATGGCACCCTGGCCGGGCATCAGGCGCGGCACCGAATGCACGGTGCCGATGGTGCCGGGGTTGGTGAGCGAGACGGTGACGCCCTGGAAGTCCTCGCCGGTCAACTTGCCGTCACGAGCGCGCCGGACAACATCCTCGTACGCAGCGTGGAACTGCGCGAAGTTCATCGTCTCGCAGTTCTTGATCGCCGCGACGACGAGTGTGCGGCTGCCGTCCTTCCCGGGAAGGTCGATGGCGAGGCCGAGGTTCGTGTGGACCGGAGTCACCGCGTTCGGCTTGCCGTCGATCTCGGCGAAGTGCCTGTTCATGTTCGGCAGCGCCTTGACGGCCTGGACGATCGCGTACCCGAGTAGATGGGTGAACGAGATCTTGCCGCCGCGAGTGCGGGCGAGATGGTTGTTGATGACCAACCTGTTGTCGATCATCAGCTTCGCCGGGATCGCACGGACGCTGGTAGCCGTAGGGATGCTCAGCGACGCCGACATGTTCTTCACGATGGCGGCAGCCGGTCCGCGCAGGATCTTGTTCTCTGCGGTCTGACCGTTGCTCGCGGGCGTCTTCGACCCGGACGCGGTCGCGACATTCGACGACGGGGCAGGAGTCGTCTGCGGCTCGCGTGTGCTCGATGCGGCGGGCGCCTTGGCAGGAGCCTGCGCGGCAGGGGCTTTCGGCTTCGCATCTGCTGCCGGAGCCGGGGGCTTCGGGGCCGGAGGTTTGGCGGCCGGAGGCGGCGCAGAGGTGGCGGACTTCACACTCGCCGGCGGCGCGGCTGCGGCCTCTGATTGGCCGTTCGCGTCGGATGCCGACTCCGGTGTGTAGTCGGTAAGGAATTCATGCCAGCTCGCGTCGACCGAGGACGGATCCTCCTTGAATCGCTGGTACATCTCGTCTACCAGCCATTGATTCTGACCGAACTGGGAAGTAGAGCCGCTCACGGCAGTTGTTCCTCGTTTCCTTCTGCAATCCACGATCTGCACGTCTGATAGTGAGGCTAGACCTGTCGTCTAAGCCGCGCGCAGAATCCCTCCACTTGGACGGGCACGTCGATGTGCTTTGGAGACCCCTCTTATCCGACGTATTCGGCGTCGAAGGTATTCCCGGCTCGCCCCTGGGCCGCGTTCCACAGTTGAGCGTACGGCCCGCCGGTGTGCCGCAGGACAGCGTGCTCGCCCATCTCGACGATGCGGCCGTGGTCCACAACCACGATCAGATCGGCGCGCGCTGCGGTCGCGAGTCGGTGCGCAACGACGACCGCAGTTCGGCGTCCCGTGACCGCGCTGCGTGCATCGAGGACGGCCGCTTCGGTCCCGGGATCCAGTGTCGCCGTTGCCTCGTCGAGCAGGAGAATGTCCGGGTCGACCAGTTCCGCGCGGGCCAGTGCGACGAGTTGTCGTTGGCCAGCGGAAAGTCCCTGCCCGCGTTCGCCTACCGGCTGATGCATCCCGCCGGGGAGTGCAGCAATGATGGGCAGCGCACCGACCGCTCGGGCTGCGGCTTCGATCTCGTCGCGAGTTGCGTCAGGTTTGCCGAAGGCGATATTGCTGGCGACGTCGCCGGTGAACAGGTGTGCTTCTTGCGGTACGACGCCGAGCCGGCGGCGGTAATTGCCGAGCCGATACCGACGCACGTCGACGCCGTCGACTCGCACACTTCCGTCCGTCGGGTCGTAGAAGCGGGCGAGCAATTTGACGATCGTCGATTTGCCGGCGCCGGTGCGGCCGACAAGCGCGACGGTGGACCCGGCGGGAATGCGCAGCCGGACATGGCGCAGCGCGTCGACGTCGGCCTCGCGATAGCGGAACGACACGTCGTCGAATACGACCTCGCCGCGGAGGTGACCAGTGATGTCGACAGTGTCGGCCTCGTCGGCGGCCTCGATCGAACTGCGGGTGCGCAGCAGGTCCCCGATCCGGCGCAACCCGACTGCAGCTTGCTGGTACCCGTCGAAAACCTGCGACAGCTGTTGGATCGGACCGAACAGCAGGCCGAGATAAAGCACGAATGCGACGAGTGTTCCCGCCGATGTTTCGCCGTTGGCAACCTGCTTGGCGCCGACGTAGATGACAGCCGCGAGCGCGAGATCCGACAGCAATGCGATGAACGGGAAATAGATCGATATCGCACGCTGTGCTCGCAGTCGGCTGAGCCGGTAGCTTTCGGCGCGTTCGGTGAAGCGCGCTGCGGCGAACTCCTCGCGGCGGTACGCCTGGGCTGCCCGCAATCCGGCGATGTTTTCTTGAAAGTCGGCATTGACGATGGAGATTCGTTCTCGCGACACGGTGTATGCGGCCGAGGAGATGCGGCGGAAAACGAATGTGGCGACGGCGAGGACCGGAAGTACGGCCAGCGCAACGAGCGCTAGGTCGGCATCCGTTGCGAGCAGGGCGACGGAAATCCCGACCACAGTCAGGACGCTGACCACTGCCGTCGACAGACCGGTCTGCAGGAAAGTCGACAACGCGTCGACGTCGGTGGTCATGCGCGTCATGATCCGACCGGACAACTCGCGTTCGTAGTAGTCGAGGCCGAGGCGCTGCAGATGGGCGTAGCTGCGCACGCGAAGCGCGAACAACACGCGTTCACCCGCACGGGCGGTAATCATCGTCATCGCCGCGACAATCGCCCAATCAGCTGCGACGAGTATTACGCCAAATGCGGTCGCCAGCCACAGCGCCGATGAGTCTTCGGGCAGGACTCCGTGATCGATTGCGTACCGGACGATCGACGGGAACACGACCCCGATCACCGAGTCCAATGCCAGGCACACGATTACTGCGGTCAGCAGCCATCGGACCGGTCGCAGCAGCCGGCTCAGGCGGAAGGTCGGATCGGGCTGGCGTAAGGGCTCCGGATCCAGTCCGGGCACTTCGGCGGCAGGACGGAGCTGCGCGACCGCCGCTGCCAGCTGCGGCGTCGCGGCCATTCCCCCGAGTGCACCGGCCATCGGGCCGCCGCCACCGATTCGGCCGTGCGGCGCGTCCGCCGGCACACGCGCCTGGCCGCTACTCGGCAACTCGGGCCACAACTCGCGCGCTTCGGATGTGAACGAGAGTGCCGGATCCTGCGGTGCGCCCGCGGCCTCGGCTACAGGTGCCAGCAAGGTTCGGAACAACGCGCACCGCCGGTCCAGCTCGTCGACGGTCCCGACATCGATGATCCGGCCCCCATCGAGAACGGCCACCCGATCAGCAAGATCCAGCGTCGAGCGGCGGTGCGCGAGAATCAACGTCGTGCGGCCGCCGTCGGTCGGGAGTGCATCGAAGATCTGGGCCTCGGTCTCGGCGTCGACCGCGGAGGTCGCGTCGTCGAGTATCAGCACGCGTGGCTCGACGAGCAGTGCGCGCGCGAGTGCGATGCGTTGGCGTTGACCGCCCGACAACGTCAGGCCACGCTCGCCGACCACCGTGTCGTACCCGTCGGTGAGCTCGGCGATGAAGACGTCGGCCGCCGCTGCGTGCGCCGCGCGCCGAATCTCGTCGGCACTGGCATCCGGGCGCCCGAGCGCGATATTGGCGGCGATGGTGTCGGAGAACAGGAACGGCTCGTCGAACACCAATCCGATCGCCTCGCGAAGTTGGCTTGCGCGGACGCCGGCGATATCGACGTTTGCGTCGCCGGCGGTCAGCGAAATGCTTCCGCTTGTCGGCGCGTAGAACCGGGGCAGCAGCAACGACAGTGCTGTCTTGCCCGAGCCGGCCCTGCCGACGACAGCAACGGTTTCGCCGGGCGCGATCGTGAGGTCCAGCCCGCGCAGAACCTGTGTGCCGTGCTCGAATCCGAAATGGACGGACCGTATTTCGACCCCCAATGGGCCCTTCGGTAGATCGACGGGAGCGGGCGGATCGGCAACCTCGGGTTCGGTGTCGATGACGTCGTACACCCGCTCGACCGCGGCTCGCGACAGCTGCGCCATGATCACAACCGACGATAGGGTCCGCGTGGTACTGGTCATCGTCGCGACATACGCGGCGAAGGCAACGAACGTGCCGACACTGATCGACCCGCGCAACGCAAGAAATCCGCCGAGCCCGATAACACCGACGAGGCCGAGTTGCGGCAAGGCCGCCATGCTCGGAGCGAAGCGCGAATTGATTTTCGCGGCGCGCATTCGCTCGGCGTAGAGCGTGCGGCCGTGGTGTTCCAGCCGATCGACCGCGCGAGCCTCTTGGCCGAACCCCTTGACGACGCGGACTCCGGTCACCGTTTCCTCGACATGCTGTGCAAGGTCGGCAGCGCGTTGCTGGGCCGACCACGTCGCCGCGAACAACTTCGGTCGAATCAGATACACCACCAATGAGACTGCGGGAACAACGAGCAGGGCGACCAACGTCAAAAGCGGTGACAGCACGGCCATCACCACGATCGCGAGGACGAACTGCAAGAGCGCACCTGCCGACATCGGCACCATCGCGAGCAGACCCTGCACCAATTGCAGGTCGGTGATCGAGCGCGACACGACTTGCCCGGTCCGAATCTGATCCTGGCCGCGGCCGTCGAGACGTTGCAGGGTGGCGAGCAGGCACAGCCGGAGTTGGTGCTGCACACCGAGCGACAGCCGGCCTGCCAGCATTCGCCTGCCGAACTGACAGCCGAACCGAACGACGGCGAGGACGACGAGCACGACGGCAACCGGTCCGATCCGGCCGATGTCACCCGCACCCGCGGCATCGATCGCCGTCTTGGTGAGCAGCGGGCCGGCGATTTCGACGAGGGCAGCGACAGTCGTGGCGGAGAGCGCGCCTATCGCGACGCCCTTCTGGGTCCAGCACTCCGCCCATAACCGGCGTATCCAGCCGGGTTCACCATCATCTTTGTCGTTGCTGCGCACCATTATTTGCCACGTTAGACGGTATGAGGGTCTGGGCTGGGGCCTCGACACATGTAACCGTGGGTTGCCGGTAGGAGTAGGTCCTGGCCGGTAGAGCCACAAGATGTGGAGGCCCCAGTGATGTATCAGCGTACGAGTGTCGGATTGGATGTG